>JBGSOR010000374.1:0-58273 GCA_041738985.1 Chromatiaceae bacterium
GGCGAGCGCGCCCTCGGCCCCGACGCTGGCGAGCCGGTTGCCGTCCGCACTGAAGACCGGCCGCAATCCCTGGCTCGCCGCACCGTCCGCGACCGCCGACCGCGCCCCGGAAACCCCCAGGGTCAACCCGAACGCTACGAGGTGCGGCAGCGCCAAGAGGGCAACGAGGGCACCGGCGGAGAACAGCCCCGACCGCCTACCGATGGCGGCTTGTCGCCAACCGATTATTCGGGTGGGGACACAGTTGTGCGTACTAATAGACATGGCAAATCCGAATAATTCCACGTATTCCGAACATCGGACGTTATTGTAAGAGCGCCGCCCTCGGCGCGACTGGCACCAATCTGAGGTGGACTCCCGTCCGCGGCACGGCCGCCACTCCGACGAGCGCCTCAAAACGCCGGACAATCGGCATGCGCTCTTTTCAGTCTTGCGATACGACTCGATTCACAAAACGTTCAGAGGAGATTGTACGCGACCCCGTCCCGCCCACCGCTCCACCTGTCAGCGCCAATAGACACTTTGTCAATTCGGAGCCACGGCCGGGAGCGAACGAAACCGATGTGGCTGCTGGGATTGTCGAATGTAGGATGGGCAGAGCGTATCGAGCAGGTGACCCTGGGGTGGTGTAACTACGACGTCCGGGCCAGGTGAACACGAGCGCGCTTTCACGGCGTCTTGAAGCCGGCGAATTCGCGCACGAACCGACGGCGTTACACCTCAACCTCGTGTTACACGCGAGAAGAGCTGTGTGGCGTCCTCGATACGAAAGGGTTGCGGTCCAGGCTTTGGTGCATTAGCCTCCGCTACCTGAGCCTTCGATCCGGGCGGAAACGTAAAGCTATGGTTAGGGTTCGGCGGACATTTCTGAGGCGGTGCAGCGACCGGCGCCTGAGGGACTGAGAGGTTGTGAAAGAACCCCCTGTAGGTTGGGCCGAGGAACGAGGCCCAACGACAAGGTGACACTCCGATCGTTGGGCCTCCTGCGTCGGCCCAACCTACGGGAAACCGCGGATTCGTCCGTCGAAAACGGGTATTTTCACAGCCTCTGAGTCGGCGGTGGTGCCCATGCAGAGTCCAGCCGCGCCGTCGTGGAGCACCGCTCGCACAAGGGTGGCTCCGACTAACTCGCAACGTCGGCATAGGCGTACACCAACGCAGTCCCGCAGAGCGGCTTTATCAAGCGGGGCACGCCTTTGGAATGCCGATGAACCAAGCCACCGGACTTTTGCCGTCATACCCCAAAGGCCCGCGCGATCCATTCGAGGAGATTTGTCAGTCGCTGATGCGTGTTGCTTGGTCGAGCGCAACGCGGCCCTCGATATCTTCGACTGAACGCCGGATAAGCGTGGTCTTGCCGCAACAGACATCGCCCGTGATCACAATGAACCCCCCCAATGTAGGCCGCCCCTAACCAGTACCCGGGACCGAAGCTTCAGCGAACCATCAGCCCCAGACCGGCCGGATGCTAGGCGTCCGGTTCAACCTCGAAGAAAAATCTGGCAGTCTTCCAAATCTGCGCTCGTCGCTCTCCAATCGAGCTTAGACCAAACGCGAATGCCGTTTAAGTCGGACGAGCCGCCCAGCCGACGGCAGCGGCCAAATTGGCGACCGACTCCACGCGACCGGGCAGCCGTCCGCTTCCGCCAGTATCGCCGTCGTCAAAAACACGGCGCTGTTACGCTGATGCAGCAAGGGGCTTCCGGCCACGCGGAGCGTGGATTGGGAACCGAGTCCGATCGAAACGAAGCGAAGCCAGTCGACCGGGGCCACCACAGAAAAGCTAGCCAGTGGACTGGGATTGCGGGCCCCAGGCGCCGCTGATAGACCGCGTTAACCGCGCCTCTCCGTGTTCTGACAGAGCCGCAGCCCCTCAACCGGACCCTCCGACCTTCGCCGGACCGGCCGCCCGGCCGGCGCTCATAGGCTGTGGAAAATACCCGTTCTCGACGGCCGAATCCGCGGCTTCCCGTAGGTTGGGCCGACGCGGGAGGCCCAACGACCAGAGAGTTACATTGACCGTGTCGTTGGGCCTCGTTCCTCGGCCCAACCTACAGGGGGTTCTTTCACAACCTCTCAGGGGGCCGCCGAAATCCCCAAACCTCTCGCGTACCCGCAGTGTCCATGCGTGCCCCGTCGACGTCGGCCCCGGAGGTCGCCGTCGCGGCGAGGCGGCGAATCCTCCGGATGACCGATTCGCCTTTGGGGCCAGGCTAACGCATATCGCCAGCCGACAGTGGAGCTCGCCCATCCGAATACACAATAGTTGCGACCTCGTCGCAATCGCCTGAGCCCCGCCTCGTATGCCCTTTGCCGCCCCGCCCCGTGCGATCCGTAGAAGTGGCCACCCCCTCGCGAAGCCGGCGGCTCGGTCTCCCGTCGCCACCCGCCCCCCGTACCGCGCCTGCCTCTTGGGCCTGCGCACAAGCGGGAATGTCGTCGCGCACCCGAAGACAGCGCCCGTCTACGCCCGAAGCTTCTCCTTCGACGCATCGCTGCGAATCGAACTGTCTCGCATCGCGCCACGAGCTTGAAGCGGGTAGACAATAAGTATCCGCTCTCGGCTGTATAGGTCAAGGATCTGCACAGTAACGCGAGCGTACGACATATTCCGCACCCACTGCTTGATCGAGGGCCTCGAACGCAGAAGTGCACAATCCGGGAACTGGGCAATCCGAAAGATCTCATGCAAGCGTTCCCCGATATGTGGTCGCCACCGTCAACAGCCGAGCGAATGTCCGCCCGCAATACTTGGTTGACTCTTCATCGGGGATTCCATTAAACTCAATCGGCCCTAAGAGAATCGCCGATCAAAATCAACATATTGGCGATCTCTGGGGGGTTCCGCTACCTGTCAGAATGAATTGGTGGTGGTGTATTCTCGGGCGCGGAGAAACCGTGCCCACATTGAATCTTCCGCGCCTGCTTGGCGTGGACAACCCGCAAAGGGGGGAATCTCAATGCTCAGCGCATTTGCCGATACTCTTGCTCGGTTTTCATGTTGTTCCGGCAAGAACGCCTCGCCCGGTCGGGCATTCCACTTTCGCCTCGGAGCCTCGCCAGCGTAACGCGACAGCGCGCCGCGGCGGCGCCCTTGTTGTATGATTTTGCGGCCGTTTTCCTGATACGAGCACGGTCTCCTTCAACGATCCTGAGATAAGTTACTCACCTCTTGCGTCCGGACCAATCTGCAGGATTCATATGCCTCGCAAACGGAGCCGGACCGCGCCAGCATGATCGGCAATCGACGCGTCGACAATGGCAGTCGAACGCTTGTAGGTGCTGACATTCGAAATGTCGGCACTGCGCGGTGGCTAATAAGCTTGAGGCAGCAACGCCTCTCGCGGCACCGTTTATACAGAGCGCCCGATGACTATGACGAGACAAGTCCCACGCTGAACGAAAAATCCACTGGATAGCGTCCGGTGCATTCTTGGCTGCAGCCACGCTCTAACACCGCCGGGCTGCGCTGCCCACCCCGTCAAATTGCCTTGGGGAGCTCAACTCCCTTAGTTGCGCGTCGTTGCGCATTCGACGGTGGGAAGTTATTGGGGTCACCCGATAGGGTAAAGCGCGAGGCATTGGCTTCGGCGCCCCTGCTGCTTTGCCCCCAGGCCGATTCTTGAGCAGCGTCCGAGTGGTTTTGGGTGACGTGGCGGGCGCCGCGTGAACGGCGACCCGTCGCAGCGCACTCTACGGGCACGAGCCCGTTGCAGCATCACCTGTGAGCCCTGTCGCACCTGCGAATGCCGAAACACGGAGGCACGCCTTTATGTGATAGCGAACCCGAAGCTCAGTAACGCCAGCCCATAAACTGTCGACAGCCGACAGAAGGGGCGAGTCGTCCGACGGGACGGCACGCACCTCCTTGCCCGATACCGCGGGCAGAAGGCCGATTCGTTTTTCATCCACCGGCGCCCGGTCGCACTTCGCTCCATTCGCGTGGAGTGAATAGGCATGCTCGCGCGCCGAATAGTGAGACTCGCTCAAATGTCACGACTACCCGAATCGCGATACTCCGAGAAGCCCATCCACGAAACGCGACAACGCGAGAAGCCGAGATTCCGATTCGTTCGTGCGTTCGCCGTACGACTCGCCCTGGCGACTGCCGGCCTTCTCGCCCTAGCCTTTACCGAGGGGGCACTCGCCGCGTCGGTGACGATGTTGTGGGACAAGCCCACGGACACCACTGGGATCGCAGGTTATCAAGTGCACTATGGCCCCGCGAGCGGCAAGACAAGCGGCGTTTACCAGTCGGTCCTGCCCGTCAGCGGTGCGTCCAGCACAAGCGCCACGGTCCCTGACTTGGGGGCCGGCACCTACTATTTTGCGGTGCGATCACGTAACGCAGACGGCACCCAAGTGAGCGCGTTCTCCAACGAGATTTCCAAAACGATCACGTCGAGCGACACCACCCGGCCCACCGTCTCGCTCAGCGCCTCGCCGACCGGCACGACCTACACCACCGCGCAGACGGTCACCTTCACAGCCACGGCCAGCGATAACGTCGGCGTCGCACGCGTGGAGTTCTATGACGGCACGACGCTAAAGGCCACGGACACGTCCGCGCCCTATAGCTACGGTTGGACGATCGACAGCGCGGCCAACGGTAGCTACAGCTGGACCGCCAAGGCCTACGACGCCGCCGGAAATACCGCTACCTCCTCCCCCGCATTGGTCCGTACCGTGAGCATTGTCAGCTCCGACACCACCCGGCCCACCGTCTCGCTCAGCGCCTCGTCGACCGGCCCGACCTACACCAGCGCGCAGACGGTCACCTTCACGGCCACGGCCGGCGACAACGTCGGCGTCGCACGCGTGGAGTTCTATGACGGCACGACGCTAAAGGCGACGGACACCGCCGCGCCCTATAGCTACGGTTGGACGATCGACAGCGCCGCCAACGGCAGCCACAGCTGGACCGCCAAAGCCTACGACGCCGCCGGCAATGTCGGAACCTCCAGCGCGCTGGCCCGCACCGTCAACATCGCCG
This sequence comes from Chromatiaceae bacterium, assembly GCA_041738985.1. Lineage (GTDB taxonomy): Bacteria > Pseudomonadota > Gammaproteobacteria > Chromatiales > Chromatiaceae > Thiodictyon. Next base: position 4,994 of record JBGSOR010000374.1, read on the forward strand.
CCTCGGGCTGCACGGGCAGCTCTGTCTGGCCTGCATCTGCAACGCCCAAGACGCTCAGCGATCCGGACACGGCGCCGGTGGAGGTTGGGATGAAATTCCGTTCGGATGTGGCCGGCTATATCTGCGGCGTCCGCTTCTACAAGAGCACCGCAAACACCGGCACCCATGTCGGAAGCCTTTGGAGCAGCAGTGGCACGCGCCTGGCGCAAGCAACCTTCACCCAGGAAACCGCCTCCGGTTGGCAACAGGTGAGCTTCGCTACCCCAATCGCCATTCAAGCGAACACGGTCTACGTCGTCTCCTATCTCGCACCGAAAGGACGCTACTCAGTCGACGAGGGATATTTCACCAGCAAAGGCGTAGACACTGCACCATTGCACGCCCTGAAGTCCGGCGTCAGCGGAAACAATGGCGTCTACCGCTACGGTAGCGGCGGGTACCCGACCGACTCTTACCAGGGATCCAACTACTGGGTCGACGTAGTCTTCGCGCAAAACGCTTCAACGACCTCCATGTCGAAGCTGAGCGTAGAAGCCGAACCAATAGCCGAAAGCATCGGTGTATACCGCCCAGGGACCAAGCGCTTCTACTTGGATACAGACGGGAGCTTCGACTGGAGCGCCGGCGACACCACCTCCGCCGCCTTCGGCAGCACGGGCGACATCGCGATCATCGGCGACTGGACCGGCGACGGCGCGGACAAGATCGGCGTCTATCGTCCGAGTAACCGCGCATTTATCCTGGACATCGACGGCACCGACAGCCCCACAACCGCCGACCTCACCGTCACCTCGTACGGGAGCTCCGGCGATCGTCCGGTGATCGGAGATTGGAATGGCGACGGTATCGCCGAGATCGGGGTCTATCGCCCCAGCAGCGGTCGCTTCTATCTCGACGTCGACAACAGCTACACCTCGACAACCGGAGACGTCACGAGCGCAGTCTTGGGCACTTCCGAAGACCTGCCCGTTGCCGGCGACTGGAATGACGACGGAGTCGATGAGATCGGCTTCTATCGTCCGAGCACCCGTCGCTTCTATCTCGACATAGATAATAGCTACTCCTGGAACACCGGTGACGTCGAGACCCAGCCATTCGGTAGCGCTGGAGACCTGCCCGTGGTCGGCGATTGGAACGCCGACGGTGCGACTGACCTTGGGGTCTATCGCCCAAGCACCCGCGAGCTCTATCTCGACACCAACGGCAGCGATACCTGGACCTCGCAGGACCGCAAGACCGCCCCGTTCGGAAATGCAGGCGACAAGCCAGTCAGCGGTCGGTGGAAGTGACGGTTTAACTCCAACGTAACCCCGGAAACCCCTCACGCGTTGGTTCGGCTTCGCTGGGACAACGCAACGAGGGGGCTCTGGGACAAGTCGACACCCGAACGATTCTTCGGAGAGGCCATCCTGATGACCTGCATGCATACTGATAGGAATGGTTGGACCGCCATCGCGCACGACGCCACCGGGAAGGTCGGCACTTCCAACCACAAGCACGGTAAACGCGAACATCGCGTCGAGCACCGGCGGTGGCGGTACCGGCGGCACACAGGGCACAAACCCGGATACGCAATGGACACTCGATACCAACGCTGACGCCGGCTCTGGCGTCGTCGCGCGCGATATCGCAAACGGCAAAAACTTGACAGTGTAAAACTGCCCCGCGTGGCAGACCGTTAAGGTCAATGGCGCCCTCTACTTCGACGGCACTAACGTCTACGCGGCACCCGCCAACAGCGGGCTGAACTTTGGCTTCCCCAGAGCCGATCCGACTGTCGAGTATGTCACCCCCTCAGGTTTCCGAGGAACATTCACGAAACCTACAGCATGAGCAGCTCGCTGCTCAACAAGCGAACTATGACGAGATAAAACCATGAAAGCCTACTTCTTCAAAAACCGTTCTCTTTGCTTAATTCTCCTCTTTGGAGCATCTAACGTCTCGTTTGCTGCTTGTGACCAAACCCTCAGCCCGGGCGCAAACGTAGCTTCTGCAGTATCAGCCGCTGCCAGTGGAACTACCATATGTCTGAATAGTGGAAACTATGGGAAACTGAACTTCACGAATATCAAGCGAAACGACTTCGTGACGCTAAGATCGGCGTCGGGTGTTGGAGCCAGGATGTCCATTGGCGAGGTGTACGACTCGCGCTACATCAAGTTCGATAGCCTTACGTTTGACTCGGTCGCGGTGCGTGAGTGCAGTACGGATATCCAGTTCCTTAACTCCACTTGGACGCCTGGCGGCGACGGCATGGCGTTCAACTACACGACGTCGTGCTCGCAGTCCGACATGCGACTGGTTGTAGACGGCTCGACGTTCGCCGGGGTCAGCCGCGCCGTCTACGAGGGGCGATTGAGTGTACGCGGTGTCCGCGGGTTGACGATCAAGAACAGTCTATTCAGCGGGCAGCCGTCGAGCTCGGCAGACGCTTCCGACGGGCTGATGCTCACCGGGAACTCCACCAATGTCATGATCGGACCGGGGAATATATTCCGCGACGTTATTCAGGGTCAGTGCGGTAGTGTCCATTGCGACGCCATTCAAATGTATGGCAACGGTTCCGGCACCGTCATAACGGGCAACTACTTCATCAACAACACCGTCCACATCGGTAACTATGACGGCGGTAGCCCGAACATGAAGATCGTGCATAACATCTTTGACCGAGGCCAGAGTGGCCAGAACCTGCAGATCGGTGGTGTTAAGGGTATGTTGATGGAGCACAACACGTTTCGTGGAGTGGTCCTCGGTATCGGCACCAAGTCAGCGAATTCGCAGCACTCGGGCTGGGTCGTCCAGAACAACATCTTCGATGCATCGAATTTCACTGCATCTGGGGACCAACCCGGCTGTGGTCCGGATTGCGTGATGCGCTCCAATCTGAAGAGCAATGGTGGCTCAACGAACCCGACCGGTACTAATAATATCACTGGCAACGCCATCTACGTCGGGACTGGTTCACCCACGAACTGGTCGGGGTGGCAACTTGCTTCGAGCTCGCCGGGAAAAGGTGCCGCGACCGATGGGCAGGACATGGGAGCCATCATCGGCAATTCGAGCGGGCCGAACCCCCCTGGCACCACCCCGCTTCCGGCTCCAACAGCATTAAGATTTCCCTAAACCAGCGCCGCCTGGCTCCCCGGCCAGATGGCCCGAGGAGCCCGGCAGAAATGCAATGGTGCCGATACAGACGCAACTTTAGAAGTTCAATGTAGCCCTATACGAGTTGTCGGTCGTTGTTCCGGGCCTAATTGCCGGCAACCTCTGGGCAGTCAGCAGTCGGGAATTTGGCAATCGTATCGCGGTAGACATCGAGCAGTTTCGTTCCTGCCGCGGCCCACGTGATTTCCGGTGCCGTGCGAAGTCCTTGCTCTCGCAAGGTTGCCAAGAGCCCCCGATCGCCGTGCACGAGGGCAATGTGCTGCGCCAGCGTCGCGCCGTCCCCCGCTCGATGCACAAGTGAGTTCTCCAAGTGACGGCAGAGGTCCGTACACGCATCCGACACCAGCGGAACACAGCCGCTGCCCATCGCCTCGGTGCACACCAGGCCAAAGCCTTCCTCTATGCTAGGCAGCAGCAGGATGTCGCTTTGCCGCATTAGGTCTGGTACGTCTTCGCGGTGACCGAGCACCTCAATGCTCGGATGGGAAAGCATTTGCGCAAGCTTGGCTTGGTATGCAGGCAAGAATTCTCCGGCAATCAGGAACCTGCCATCAGTACTCGCTGGCGACTTGAGCCACGCATCGAGGGCAAAATGCAGTCCCTTTCGGACGGCGCAAACGCCCACGAACAAAGCCGTGATTCCTTTCGACGACCCTTCCGCGCGATCACCGGGATGGTACGTTCTCTCGTCAAAGCCATAGATATGGCGAGAGAGCTTCTCGGGCGGGAAGCCCTTATCTAGGAATGTCTTCACGACGAAGTCGGACGGACACAGGAGACGAAAAGCGCGTTGATACTCATCTTCCTCTATCCGAAGTATTTCTTCGTTGTACGCATGCTCGTGGTCCCGCGGAAGCGGTACGCCAATTCGTTCACATTCAACCTGAACCACTTCGTAAGCGAAACGCGTGTGGGCGTTTGCCCGCTCCATGACCGTAGGTATCCCCAACCTGTTTGCCACCCTCAGTGTTCGCAGTGCCCCTAACGGCCAGGTATGTACGATGTCGACTCGCCCGGCCAATTCTTGGAGACGCTTCGAGACAATGTAGTCATGGAGCGCGAACATTCGCCTGCTGCCGAAGACCCTGTAGGGCAGTCGGAAAGGGCCGCGTGACAGCGTCGGCGATGTCTTCACATTTGAAGACACATCTCGTCCAAACGAGGCGGCCATGACCTCAACGCGGGCACCTGCCGCTGCTAGGCCATTGACTTGTTGCCACGCCGTATAGCAGATTCGCGCCGCACCCAAACGATGCGGAAAGCTGTACAAAACACGTATTTGGTTCTTTCGGCAACGCATCGCAACCTCACCATTTGAATCAGCTACCACCCCCAAAGGCGGTGGTTTTATGAAGACCCTCAGAGCCGGCTAGTTCACTGAAAAGAAAGGCCTAAGGCTCTCAAGCCACAGCTGTTCCTGACGCTATTCCTCATCCTCCTGGTGGCGGATGTAGGCACGGATTCTCGCCTCGTCTAATTGAAGGGCGCTTACACAATAGCCGCGCGCCCAGAAATGGAGCCCTGTGAAATTCCGCTTTTGCCCGAGTAACTGGCGATGGATACGGGTCGCCGCCTTTAACTCCGATTGCCCACGGTGTGGGCCACGCTGTAATTCGGCGGAACGCTCAAACACAGGTGGATGGGGTCGGGCATTGCATGTCCCTCCACGATCACGACTCCCTGTTGCTGACACAACTCGCCCAGAATTCCTCCGATCACTCGCCGCGCGCCGTAGATCGACCGCCGACGGTAATTCGGCACGAACAAGACATGGTACTTGCAGTACCGTTCCACGTGGGATTGGCTCTGCCACTCAGGCATGATGATCTCTCTCCAAGCGTTCGCGCCGAACATCGAAGTGAGCCATCAGCGGATTGCCGGCGGCCAGGCTCCCCGCGCCGCAGCAGCGAGCAACTCCTGGTCTCGCTCGCGACTTTGCCGCTTCTGCTTTGGGCTATGGTTTTCCAGCTCAAGCGCCAAAGCGCGTCCAGCGCAGGTGAGTGCCTCCTTGAGGCTTAAACGCGGCGGTCGGCGCAGAACCATCTCATAAATTTCCAGTTGCAGACCAACCGCTCGATCCAGGCTAAAACGCTGAGTTACTACCTGCCTGCCGAAGCGCCCTAACTCCCCCCTGCGCTGTTCATCACCCAACAGCCCTTCGATTTGTTCAACAAGCCGGTTTACGTCGGATGCTCCATCGCCACGACCGTAGAAACCCTGCTGCAGGAACACGTCCAGAGTTGCTGGCTCGCAGACTTCTGAGAACGCTTCTTCCCCTTGGACAACGACAGGCCGTCCAATGGCCATCGCCCGTAGTGCTGAACTGCCCATCGCCACGACAACGTCTGCCGCAGCATACGCAGAGCGTGGATCCATTACTGAACCATGCAGAGTGACCACCTCCCTCCGGCAGGCTCTATTGACCTCCCTCGCTCGCTCCAACAACGCATCCTCTGCCGCGCCGCTACCGACAAGAACCAGCCGCACCCGATGGCAAACGGCAAGCAGTTTGACCGCATCTATGAGCCGAACCAACGCGTCTAACTTGAGATCGATTGCAAGCCTTGACACAGAGACGATCAGCAACTCCCCGTCCTGAACCCCGCAATCATGCCGGAACCTTGATCCATCGAACCCCGGGTGGTCCCTCGATACATCAATGGGAGGCTCCAATACCCACACTTGTCCTGGCCGGGAAAGACGAGACTCCTCGCCAAGCTCTGCAGTCCCCATAATTAGTGGCAGCGACGCAGGGACATACGGCATCACCGTCATGCCAAGTACCGTGCACAGCACGGGCACGCCCATTAGGAGCCCCCCACCATAGTAAGCATCCAAGCATGGCGGCCATTCGTATGTGTGAATAAGATCCACGCCCTCCTTACGCGCAATCCATGCCAACTGCGCAATTCGAGAGGGCGCTGGCCGGTACCGGAGGCGACGTGCCGGAAGGAAGCGTAGCCCTCGTTCTTCGATATAACTTATGAGGGGACCCGCTATTCCGTATATCAAAACTTCGTGCCCGGCAGCAGCGATTCCAGCGGCGAGGTCGACAGCATTGATCTGACTGCCACCGATTGCCAGATCGTGAGGATAGACGAGTAACCGCATATCAATTTAAGCTCGCGCGAGTTTGCAGCGACATAGAACGCTGTAATCGGACGTGTTCGGGCGCATGCTTCAAATCCCGCCACGTCGACTTACTTTTCGATTTGGTCCCGTTGCGATTAGGTTTTGAGCAAACCTGACTTCCAACTTCGACGCCTACGCCCCGAAGCGCGGGCCCAACGCGTTCCCCCCACAATTATTCCGGAATAATCAACGCCGCGCCTGTAGAACCCAACCCACAGCAATAAAGCGCCCGAGTAAAGGCAGCCTTGCGCGTGCTCCCCCACCCCTTCGCCAATGCAAACGCCCCGACTTCAGGCCACACTTGCTCACCTGGGATCTCACGAAGCTTGGGCGCATCCAAATTTTGTTAACGCCCTTCCTAGCGTAGGGCACTCTGGAAGCACACCAGCCGAAGAGGCGCCTCCCTAGTGATTGGGCAGAAGCCGCATTCGTACCGGAAATTAAAATCAATCCCCCGGGAGCCATAACACGACAACACTCTTCAAGCAGACGCCGAGGGTTGGAAACGAAGTGCAAAAAGTTTGCAATAAGCACACAATCAAATGCTTTACTCTCCAACGTCAAAAGGCAATCCTCGAGCCCCCCGTAAATTAGTTCTACACCAGCCTCCGCAGCTGCGGCGGCGATCACGGAATCTAGAGGCAGCGCGATCACTGTGGCGCCACCCTGCGTCATTTCGACCTCAGTCGCACCCCAGCCGCAGCCAACCGAAAGTATTCGCTTAGTACCTGCTGGAATTAACGCCAAGAGTTCCTGGTCCGGTGTTTCATAAAGATTCCGGGTCCATTCGCAAAACCCGGAAACATTTTCCCACTCCAACAAGGACGTCGCAGGATAATCACCTTTTGCAATGGCCAAGAGCCGTTCGACTTGGGATCTAAATTTGGCAATCGCAATGCCAAATATCCCTGGGTAACGGTTAGACATGTGATGAATTAAGAATTGATCCAGTACAGAGATGCATATCACCTTCCGGAAGCCGCAGCTCGTGTATGGATCGGTCGCCGCGGTGCAGAGCATGTCATAGCGTCCTTCATAGGGTTCACGGAGGAACCCGCCTGAGGCGATGGCTTTGCGAAGTTGATTCTGGGTCAGCAAGTAAAATGCTGCGTGTTCATTGGTGAACTCAGCGATCGTATAGTCGCCCCGTTGTCTTACTGACCTTGGTTTCCAATGATAGGAACCATGCGCCTCTGGGAACCACCAAGTCCCCATATCATCCACCTCGTAACGAAGGAAGCCTGCGATCTCATCCTCTGCCAAAAATGCCGTCGCTCTGAGAAATGCCCGGATGTTCTGCTCCGTCACTCCCATGTCATCCTCGGAGTAAAGAAACAGATCGTAATGCTCGAGGTTCTGTGCAAATATTGGTTTATGCGCAAAAGGAAGTGACCATGGGTTCGCAGACGGCAATCCAACGACAACCTCGACATCAGAGCCAAGGTCTTTGGGTGCATCGGATACAACGACGATATCTACATCAAATTGCATGCCCTGGTATGTCCGAATCAGATGATCGAGATAATCGATATTCTTTTGCCCATAGCTAGCAATTACCGTCAGCACCTTGAGCCGATTGCTTGTCACACTCGCGTTAGTCGCATACATATCATCCATTGAACTGATCTCCGACCGATTTTATCGCTACAGCAGCCACACAATCGGCTAAGGACGGGTTCCACCGTATCGCCAGAAATTCTGCTATGGTGAAAAGCAACGATATGAGCTTCGCCCGCCGCCGTTGGCTTACCATCTCTTGGGTTTGTCCCGGAGTTCGCATAAGCTCACTCTCATAGATGATCGAATCTGCTACCCAGGGACGTAACCTGATCCGCTGGAACCCTGCTGCCGCTAGCACTCTCTGCAGCGATTGCATCGAAAAGATGTGCAGGTGCCTTGGCGGTTCCAAACCACGCCAATGCTCCTGGTAAATGCGGTGTCCTAGACTTGTCGCGTTCGGGGTAAACAGCACCAGTGTTCCGCCGGGTTTTAGAATCCGAAAGCACTCCCTCAGGGTTTGGACTGGATCGGGAACATGCTCGATGACATGATTGAGCGTAACCGCGTCAAAGGTCGAAGTCTGGAAGCGCTGCGCCGCTAACATACCGCAATGAACCGTTAAGCCCCTCGAACGGGCCACTTTGACGGCGCTCTCGTCGAGATCAACCCCAACTACTCGCCAACCATAGCCTTGCATTCCGAGGATCCAGTCACCGGATCCGCATCCGACGTCAAGCAAGTGCCCACGGTCCATGGCGTGCAGGAACCGAACACTGCCATCCGCACCTGCCCGTACTTGAGGAATGAGGCACAAGAGCTGCTCAGCGAGGCCGGGCATCCCGCCCCTTGCTGGAGGCGGGTAACCGTAGCGCCGCGCCGCGCACCGACGCTTCACTGAGCTCAAGACTCCAGCTTTTCCCTCTGATCGCTTTCCGGATCCGTGCGAAGTGTGCGTGTAATAATACGCATAGGCTTTGCCGATGTCTTCTTGTACCGGCATGGGGTCTAACCATATGAGGCGGCAACTCTCGTTCGCGCATTGCCTTAAATTCCAAAGGCCCGAAGCTCCGAACAGCCGATCTGGTTGCTCGCGATGAATAACTTTTCCGCCCCCTCCGCATACAATGCAGTGCGGATATGGCGTCGCCCTGATCTCTGGATTTGTTGTGATATCCGACGGCACGTACTAAGTCACTCCAATTAACTCAAGGCAGGTCTGGGTAGTGCATCAGATTCCTGGCCACGCCTCGAAACCGGCGGCGTACCGCCGAAAATTCTTCGCGTTGCTGATCGTCCTCGCGGCGTTGGCTCGGGCAGGAAGCGGATCAATAAGATCGTGGCCCGATTGCAGGCCTGACTATCGCTGATGAAGAACCTGCGACCCTCTACGCTCCTTTGTTGTGAGCACAGATGACCTTTCAAGTTCTTTCATTCGGATCAGAAGTGCCAACCCGCCGGCACGGCATGCGGGGACTTAACCCCAACCCGTCCTGATAGGCTCGTACAAGCTGCGGCACCGAAAACTCCCAGGCCAACTCGGTGCCGATTCGCTGGCGGCCGATGTCCCCCATGCGCTCTCGCGCATCCGGAGCATCGAGCAGGCGTGCGACTTGCCGCGCAAACTCCCGCTCGTCGTTTCCGGGCACGTAAACCGCGGCCCCCCCCCCCGAGACCCGGGTCTCGGGCAGATCGAAGGCGATGGTCGGCTTGCCAAGGGCCATGTACTCCATCAGCTTGTTCATCGTCGAATGGTCGTTCAATGGGCTCGACGGGTCTGGTTGCACACAAAGGGTCGTTGCGGATAGGTACTGTCGCGCCTCCCGCTCGGGGAGCAGGCCGGTGAACAGGACGTAAGGCTCGATCCGCAGCTCCGCGGCTAAGCGGCGAAGCTCCGGCACGGCATCGCCGTCCCCGATGATGACGGCGAGGAAATCCCGGCGGTCGAATGTCTCCACCAAGTGGTGGATCGAGCGCAGCCAGCAATCCAGCCCATCCTGGGGGCCAATGGTCCCAACGTAGCCGATCAGGTACGGCGCTCGCTCGACGAGTCCCTCCGGAGGTGGCAGGGGCTGGTAGGACAACGGCGGACCATTGCGCACCACGAAGACCTCGTCGGGGTACTTACGACCCTCGCCGATAGCGCGCTGCCGGTAGGAGTCGTTGGTGGCGATGACCACATTCGCGACGGCATAGGAGCCGCGCTCCATCAGCTTCAGGATCTTGTAGACGACGCCGCGCCGCGGTTCTCTGAAGCGCGACAGGTACAGTTCCGGCGCCAGGTCGTGATGGTCGAAGACATAGCGCTTACCCAGCAGCCTGAACACGGCGCCGATGGCGAAGAGGGTGTCAGGCGGGTTGGCCGCGTGCACCACATCAACGCCCCGGCGCAGGGCTACCCACAAGGAGAGCACCAGCATGGCGAGCGTGGCGTACCCGAATTCCAGCGCGTAGGTTAGCAAACCCGCTCCACCGGGCGGCGCAGGAAAACGGACGATGTCGATCCCGTCGAGGTGCTCGTACCACGGCTGGCCGGCCTCCCGCGGGCACACAACGCTCACTTGACAGCCATGGTCTCGCAGGGCATGCGCCTCCCGACGCACCCGGAAGTCCCGAGGGAAGCCGTTGTTTTCAACGAGCATCAGAACCTTTAGCGCGCTTGTCATTTGCTTCGAGGGTTTCAATTCAAGCTCGTTGATGCTCTTGGCGTGACCTGGGTCGCAGCCGATTCAACCCAATCGCAAGCGGTCACGGGCCTCCGTGACAACCCGACGCAGGATGAGCTTCGCACTCGTAGCGTTAGGCTGCACGACCGAGGCAGGCAGCGTGTGCCGAGCAAAGTCATAGGCGCGGCCGCCAACAACCGACACGACGGCGCTGCAACCGGACGTGCAATCGAGCGTGGTTTGCGGCTCTAGTGCCCGCCAGTCGAAGCCGCCCGCCTCGATCTGGATCGCTTCGATTCCCTCAGGCACCTCGACTGTAACCCGTGTGCCCAGGGGTTGAACATGCAATGTGGTGCCCTCGACGCGGTGGCGGTAATTCAGCCGGCTCAACTTGGCCAGGCTGTCCCAGCGGACATCTCCCAGGGAATTAATCGCGCGGGCGTATTCGCGAAACAGATCGAGTCCGCCCTTGAGGTCCTGGTGATGGCCCCGCAAGATCAACGGCTGCCCGAGATAGGCGGCCGCCAGCAGGGTGCCCTCGCCGGCGTTCCCGAATGCCCACCGCGGGAGCACAGGGCAGCCCTTGACGAACTCGCTCGGCGCCAAACCGAGCGTCCTGGTCCACGCCTGACCGACATTGTGCGCACGCAGGGACCCGGCCGAGATACAGGCCGATTCGAAGCCTTGCGTGGGGAGCTCGGCGAGCATGCGCGCCGAACAGGCCCCGTGGGGCGGGACCATCACGCGCGAGACCGCGAGACCGGACCTTGCCTCGACTTGCCGGATGCGGGCAATCGCTTGCTGCAGCAGGGCCGAAATGGCCTCGCTGGAATAGTTCCGGGCGAGCTCGTGTCGCGCATGGTTGTTGCCGTGGATGAGCAGCGAGAGCCCATCGGCATGGGTACGGAAGATCTCCGCTGCCTTCCCGTGGACCCACCAAGCGTCGAGCGGAATGGTGGCAAACGCAACGTGGTAGCGGTCCAGGCGTGCACTGGCCGCGATGGCGCGATAGTCGGCGTACCCGTAGCTCGTCCAGTGCAGGTTGGGGTCGTCAATGATGTAAGCGGCGCGCAAGGGAGGATTCGCGAACGCGCTTGGCCCGCTCACCTCCCGCAAGAAATGAAAGAGGGGCAGCGCCTGAACGAATCGTTCCTCGCCCGCGGCGAGGCCCACATCCGAGCCCAGCGGCGAATGAGGAGCGCGAAGCGCCGTACGATGCACGCGAATCCCGTTGCGATTGGCGACCGTCCAGATCGGTCTGCCCTCCGCGTCGGCGGCAAGTACCAGATCTCCCGGGCACGCGATCGCCGGTCGGAGTGCTGGGTCCAGCTCCGCCCGGATCGTGATCGATCGGCCGCGGTAAGGCCAAGGCACTTCTGGATCATCGGCAAACTGGATGCAGGTTGGCGCAAGGCGGACATGGCAGGAACCCCCCGTCGCAGCAGGGAGGATCAAGGTGGGCCAGGACACCGGAAGATCCGCCGGCGCATCCCCATCGACGCCGCTCGCAATCTGGCCGAGGAGGCTACCCCCACCCGAGCCGCGGGCCTGAAACCGCACGGGGAACAGGTGCTCGAGAACCGCTAGCAGGCCGCCCGCATCGTGGGCCAGTGCCTTGTCAACGATCTGGATGGACGGAGTGGCCATGAATGCTAGGACGGGTCAGGACGACTTGAGTACCCGGCGGGACCTCGCCTGTCATCCGCCTCGATGCCCAAGAGGAGCCAGCGAAGGCACGCGACATCCTCGTTCAGCTTGTACCGGCTATCCGCGGACCTGCCCATACCCACAGCGCGTCTGCCGGAGCGGACCAATAGCCGGAGACCGTGGTGGAGCACCAAGAGTCCGCGGCAGACCACCTCGCCTGCACCGCCGTGGTGCTTTCGCCAGTACGCCAAAGTCGCCCTCAGGATCTCGATGCTGTAGCGAAGCGGTGCCTTGGACGTGCTGCCACCCCCGAAATGGGTGGCGGTCGCTTGGGGGACGAACATCAGCTTCCACCCACATTGCTTAAACCTACGGCACCAGTCGATGTCCTCGCCATAGAAAAAAAACCGTTCGTCTAAGCCTCCAACCTGTTCCACCGCACTGCGGCGCGCCATACAGAAGCAACCGCTGAGCACCGCGGCCTCATGAAGCACCGCGTGCTGTGCAGGCGACACCTCGTAGCCGCTGAAGATCCACCGCCCGCCAAAGGCGCGGTCCAGCGCCAGCGCGCGGCACAGGGTGTTCCAGACTCCCGGCAGGTGCCGGCAGCTGCGCTGCAACAGTCCGTCCCCTCCGACCACTCTAGGCCCCACCAGCCCTACCTCCGGATGCTGGTCCAGGTATTCGGCTAGGGTCTCAAGGCAGCCAGGATGGACGAGCGCGTCGGAGTTCACTAGGGCGAACATGGAGCCTAAGGCGTGCCTCATGGCCATGTTATTGCCCTTCGCAAACCCCAGATTGGCCCCTGAGCGAATCAGCTTGACATCTGGAAAGCGCGTCTCGATCATTTCCGGCGAGCCATCCGCCGAAGCATTGTCGACCACGATGACCTCTTGGACGCAGGGTGCCTCCGATTTCCGAATCGAATCCAAGCACGCGGCGAGAAGTTCGCGCGTGTTCCAACTGACAATGAGGACGGACACGCCTTTCATAGACCCTTACCAGGAAGCCGGGTCTTCGCGGATGCGCGCGTGGCGGCCAACCGGACATGCGGTGGCGACTCGTGAGGAGACGTTTTGACCAAGGCTACCGGGATCGCACGAGGCTGCCTAACCACGGATTGAATCGCCGCGAGACACAGGTAGAAATAAAGAACCGACTGATCGAACAACGAGATCGACCAAAAGGTCATCACAAATCCGAACAGAAGGGCGCCGAGCATCCAGATGAAGAATTGCTGGTCGATACTGGCCTCCGCATGCTGCTTAATTCCTCGCCCAACGTCGCGGAACGAGTAAACAATGATCGCGATGAACACGGCCATGAGGAGCAGCCCGCCCATGACCCCCATCGCTAGAAAGTGGTTCGTGATATCGACCATCCGATCATTGGCATAGATTCCGGAGGCCATCCAGTGCCGTGTGTAATCGGTACCACTCGCCCACCATTCAGACAGATGCTGAAACGACGATCGGACCAGTTGCGATCGGTAGTACCCCTGGCTTCCGCCGCTGATGTCGATGCGCGCCATCAGAAAATAGACGGGATCTTTCATCACGATGTCGAGGGCGATGAGTCCGGTGAGGATCCCCCAGCGCACCGTCCGCATCCGGTCACGGACCCGCCAGGCGGCCAGTCCCACCCCAATGAACACGACCGTCATGATCGGTCCACTCGAGGTGGCAGCGAAGATGATGCCGGCGCCACTGAATAAACCCGCCCAGGCGTGCCGCCGCGATATCTTCCAAACCGCAAGCCCCATGGCAATGGCCATCGCGCCCACGGTGCCGGCGAGGATCGGATGAGCGAAGGGTCCTGCGGCGCGCACGCGGCCGTCCCGCACCAACGAGTACTCGACCACGCCGCCCAATCCGCCGAAGGGATTGTGACCGGTGACCTTCTCGATCACCATCAGGGCGGCGAGCGGCAGTAAGGCCACGCACAGGAACATGAACGTGCTTTGAACATCCTCCCGATCCTGCAAGAAGATACGGAACAGGAAGTAGCAGCCCACCTCGGTCCAAACGAGGCCCATGCGAAAGACCCAGGCGTCGGAGGTATGGAACGTGCTCATTCCGATCAAGATGGCCGCCAAGGTCAGCACCAGCTTGTCGACGCCGTGCAGTCCGTCAGGTAAATGCTCGCCGCGCGCAATCACGCGCAGAAACCCCACGACCACCAGCAACCTCGGAATCGTGAAGTCCGCCGGGCCAATCTCCAACACCTGCCCACGGGTCATGTAGGTGGCCGCCAGGAGCAGCGGCAGGATGGCGAGCCGGCGCGGCAGCGTCACCATCAGAATCGACGCAAGGACCAGCACCAGGCCGCCGACCCCGTTCATGCTGTCGGCCCCACCCGGCCCCAGTTGAGACTGCGCGGTTCAAGCATCGGCGGCGCCAGCAGCCACTGCTCGTACTGGGCTAAGCGCAACAGCGTCACAGGATGAGGCGATGAACTGCCGGTGCCAAAGCTCTAGTACGAGAAGGCTGAAAACTTCCTTGGAGCAGCCTAGACCCTTCTTCTGGGCATCCAGTAAGCGGGTCACCGCCTCCTTCCGCAGGAATTGACGACTGAACGACTCGGTAGCCGACACCGTGTCGTGGATGTATTCGCGCAACTCGTTACGCATCCAACGGTCATAGGGAACAGGGAAACCTGCCTTCTTACGGTTGAGGATCTCTGCCGGCACCACTGGCTCCAGCACTCGCTTCAGCACGCGCTTCATCGACCATCCGAGCGCCTTGTGGCGTGTCGGAAGGGACGCGGCAAACTCCAGCACGTGATGGTCCAGCAAGGGCACACGCAATTCGACGGACGCCGCCATCGTCATCTTGTCCGCCTTCACCAGCAGGTCGTCAGGCAGCCAGGACTTGGCATCCACGTAGAGCAGGCGGTTCAGCAGGGGCTGGTCCGCCACCGACTCCAGTAGACGTCGCGTCGGCGAATCGGAGGTACAACCGGCTGTGTGCCCGAGCAGCGCTGGGCCGTAAAGCTCACTCTTCAGGCGGTTGAACGGGGTCTCAGGCGTCGCGGTACGGCTGAAATAGTAGTCGGGCAGATGCTGCCGAACGAGCGCGCGGTAATGTCCCCCACGCCTCCACCCGGCATGCTCCAAGGCGCCGAATCCGGCACCGAGCAGCCCCTTCAGCGGCCCGGCTCCGGTCTTCAACGCCTCCAGTGCGAGCAGATTGCGATACTCCGGATATCCCGCAAATGCCTCGTCGCCACCTTCGCCGGAGAGCAGTACCTTGACACCGTTGTCGCGCGCCAGGCGGGCGACAAAGTGCAGGGCCACCGCTGGAGGCTCGCACACAGGCTCCTCCATGTGCCATACATACTGGGGCAAGAAGTCGCGAAACGTTTCGGCCGAAATCGTGGTCTCGTGGTGCACGCTCCCGAAACGCTCTGCCGCCAACCGCGCGTAGGGGCGCTCGTCGGGCACATCGGTACCGCTGAAACCCATCGTAAAACTATGCAAAGGACCTTGCGCATGCTGGGTCGCGAAATGCAGCATGCCGGTCGAGTCCACGCCGCCACTGAGCAGAATACCGACCGGCACATCACTGATCATGTGGCTCTTCACAGTGCCGCTCAACAAGCCGCGCAGTGCCACGGCCGCCTCATCGAGGCTAGAAGAGAATTGCGGCTCCCGAAAGTCCAAGTCCCAATATCGCTTAGAGTTGATCCGGCCTCCCTCGACGGTCAGATAGTGCCCCGGCAACAGCTTGCGGATCCCTCTCAGGCCCGTCAAGTCTCCCGGCACATAGTAGTAGGTGAAGAAGCGGTCGATCGCACTTAGATCGACCCCCCGCTCCACAGCCGGGTCCGCCAGGATCGACTTGATCTCCGAGGCGAAGACGAGCGACGCCTCCGTGACTGCGTAATATAAGGGCTTGATCCCCACCCGGTCCCTTGCAAGCAGGAGTCGTTGGCGCCGCTGATCCCAGAGCGCGAATGCAAACATGCCCTGGAAGCGGCCGACGCAATCGTCACCAAGCTCCTCGTACAGGTGAACGATAACTTCGGTATCACTAGACGATCTGAACTGATGGCCACGGCCCATGAGCTCAGTCCGAAGCGACTCGAAGTTATAGATCTCACCATTGAACACCACCCAGATAGAGCCGTCTTCGTTACATATCGGCTGAGCGCCCGTGCTCAGGTCGATAATGCTCAGGCGGCGGTGGCCAAGGGCAACAGGACCTTCCAGGTAGTGCCCTTCACCATCGGGCCCCCGATGCTCAATGACCTGCGTCATGCGGCGAAGGAGCTCCCGCGACACAGGCTCGCCGCGTTGGAAGTTCACCTTACCGCATATACCGCACATAACGGGTCTCGCAACTCAGCCGTAGATGCTCGGGCGCATCAGCAAGCGACGCACTTGCTGTTGCCGCAAATATCGCCTGGTTTTAGCGTCGGCACTCTGAGGAAGGCGCTTCGCATAGCCCGATAGGAAGCCAGTCGCAAGCCCAAGCGACTCGATGAAATACGGCTGGCGCAAGGCCCGCTTCGCGCACTTCGCCAGCATAAACACCGGGTGGTAACCAGTTAGGTAGTTTGCCCTGCCATTCTTCACGGCGTTGGACCAGGTACCGTCGGCACTCCCTGTTGGCTTGTGTTGGACGACGGCTAGGTCCGGGAATGTACGAGTACGCCATCCGCAGTAGTTGGCTCGGACCTCATCCAAGGTATCCCAACCCGGGGCCTTTATCAAAGGTGCAATCTGGTCCCAACAAGAACGCCGATAAATCTTGGTGGCGCCACGAACATGAAAGGGAGGATCACCAACCGATTCCACGTGAAGCGTACCATCGACGTTCTCGCACACAGTACCCCCCCCAATTCCAAGCTCGGGCTCCGCCTCAAACTTCTCCAGGCAACGCTCGAAGTAGTCCGGCGCGAATGAAAGATCCCCGTCGAGCTTGACCACGTAGTCCCATTGCGTCCCCTCAACAAGCGCGAACCCAGCGTAGAACGCATCCATTACGCCTCCGCCGTTGGCCCGAAACCCTCGATTGGTACGGTGGCTGACCGTTATCCACGAATGATCCGTCGCGAACTGGTCAAGCACTGCATCTGTCCCGTCCGTAGAGCCGTCGTCAACGATAATCCACTTGCGCGGACGTCGAGTCTGCTGGGCAACTGCCTGCAGTGTTCTGTCGATGTAGGTTACCTCGTCACGCACTGGCGTAATGATCACATAGGAGGCGACGACACTCATCGGGCTATACCTGCTTCTGCCATTTCACACACCACCCTTGCGCTCCTTCGGTGCGGTTGCGCCGGATAAGTGGAGAGGCGCAACTAGTTGCGCTGGTGCGCGCCAAAGAAATCTGCGTTCTCGGAGATAGATCGCCCCGGTACGCATGCTGTCCCAAAGCGTCGCCATCATCGACGGTCTTAACCTTACGGCTTCCTCGCAAATCTCTCCGAGTTGCCTCGATACGACGTCCAAAGAGTAGTGTTGCTGCACGTATTGGAGGGCATAAGCACCGAGGGATTGGCGCAGCGTTGCCGAGCCGACCAAAGTTACAATTTCGTCACTCAAGCGGACGGCGTCAACAGCACCGCGGCCCTTCCCAAAGAACCCGTGGTAGTGAAAAAATTCGATCGACTCTGGGGTCAGGACTTTGGCGAACCCAGCCTCCCCAACGATTATGACGGGCTTGCCATACGCCATGCCACGCAGCGCGGAGCTACCCATTCCGATAACAATGTCCGCGGCTGCATAAGCTGGCCTAGGATCCAACCAAGCGCCCGGTAAAAGAATAGCCTGCCGATTCAAATTTCGGTTGACGAGCGCCGCGCGTGCTTCGAGCTCTGGCCGTGCTGCACCATCTCCGACGATAAGCAGGCGAATCGGTGAATTCCTTCCAACCGCTTCGACCGCATCGATCGCCAGCCGTAGACTCTCAGCCTTCATAAGGTGTGCCAGCCGCGACACAATTACTAGCAGGATCTCGTCCGGATGAACCCCAAGGCCCAGACGCACTGACGAAGCGTCGTGGCTGTCGTTCCGGTTCTTTTCCAAGTCGACCGGAGGAACCAGCAACTTCACGTCCCGAATGCCTGCCCTTCGCGCAATCTCCACAAGCTCCATAGTCCCAAAAGTGGTTGGCACGGATCTCGGGAGCAGTCGCGCGGTAAACATTTGCATATCGGTCAGCAAGATTGGCAACCGCATCGTCAAATGGACCCCATAAAACGCATCCAAAAGCGCCCAAGTTTCCCATACGTAAACCAAGTCCGGGCGCTCGCTACGCACAAGAGCACGCAACGCTCGCATTCGAGGTATGCATGGGTGCATTTTGGCATGTGGTGCTGGGACATAACGTAGCCCTGTCCCTTCAACCGCACCACGCATCGGACCGGGTGGTGCAAACAGGAGTATATCGTGTCCCAGTTTGTCGCGAAGCCTTGTGGCTAGCTCGATGGCGTTAACGCTCGTTCCACCTACTGCGAGCTCATGTAAGAAAAGGATCAGTTTCATCGTCCGAACTTGATGAGTTTCAAAAACCGCGCGCTGCAACACGGGGGTCGAAACGTCGAGAGATATCCGGTCGGCAGGTCGGAGGATCTATTCGACGCTGATGAGGGTAGGAACGACAACTTGGTACCCTTTTAGATGTGCGCCGCAGGAGCCAACCGGAGCCACACCAGCAGAGAGCGCAATCGAGGCGGTATCCGGGCCCACGCAACCAGGTTAACCAAGGTGCGGAGTGAGTATACGCCACTTATAAGAACCACCGGTGTTCCGAGCGCCAATAAGTAAAGCAGGGGGATAACGTAAGACCCCAAAAAAACCAAGGTCAATAGCGCGCCGAAAACCCCAGCCGTTTGTAGGTTCTGAATTGAAAAACGGAAGCCGGTTAGGCGGCGAACAATCGGGTATATTAGAACTAAATGAAATAGGTAGGAACCAAAAAAAGCGATTCCGGCCCCAGTCAGCCCGAATGAATCGACGCAAACCCAAGTCAAGCTGATATTCACCAGTGTCCAAGCGACTTCCGCACTTATGAAGAGCAATTGCCGATTTTTCGCAACGATGACGAATCCCATGGGCCAGGTAATGGCCCGCATTGCCACGCCCAGGCAGATCCAGCGCAGGACCTCCACCGCTTCGCTAAACTCTGGACTGTAAAAAAAGGTAATAATCAATGGTGCAAAAATAATAGTCCCTATCACACCTGGCCCTGCCAGCAAAAGGCTGACCAGTGTTTGCTCATTCACCAAACGATTACACTCTTGATTTTTGTCCGAGACGCCGACCAAACGGGGGTAAAAATCTGCACCCATAGCCTGAAGAATAATTCCTACATAGAGCCCTCCAAGCGTCCAGGCGGCGGAGTAGAACCCGGCTGCCTCAAGGCCATCCATGCGCAGGATAATGGCGCGAACCGCATAGGCCGCTCCCATCATGAGCAGTCCACTCAGCATGAAAGCGATGCCAAGCTTCAGCAGGGAAAAAGCTTCCTGCGTTACTTCCGCGCGAGTCATTGCTGGGAGTTGAATCCTCACTCGGCGGGAGTACCACCACGAGATAGCAAATCCCGTGGCAGCACCGGCCACAAGCGACGGCGCCACCCCCTGCTCCCCGAAAAAGTAAACCAGCGCGATGCTGATCACTGCCCCCCACAGCGCCCCCAAGACCCCCATCACGGCAAGGTCGTGTATGCGGCGCATGCCCTGGATAAGCGCACCTTGACCCGAAGACACCAAGCGGAAGAATACAGCAAGCCCTAGTAGCGCTACCGCGCCCGCGCGCTCCTCGCTTCCAAACGTCAACTTGGAGACTGGGAGGGCGAACATAGCGAGCAAGGCAACGCCCAAGATTCCGAGCACCACGGCCGTCCGGCGGAGCACGACGACGGTGCGGGCGATCCTTGCCTCGTCGCCAGACGCGACAGACTCCGCGATCTGTCGAACTCCGGCGCTACCGATCCCCATACTGGCAGCGGCCAAGGCAAGATCGATGATGGATCCGTATAGCCCCATCAGCCCGAAGCCCGAAGGGCCGAGCATGACCGCCATGGCCTTGGTGCGGATGACTCCGATGCCGATGGTTAGCACCGACGAGCCGCCAATCCAAGCGGACGACTTCAGTATTTGACCGTAGGAGCTCTGCGGCGCGTCTGGGCATGGCGCAACCTCAACGGTTTTATCCGTTGCACGCTCCGGAGGGGGTGCTTGCTGCTGGTCTGCGGGCATGGGCAGGGGGCCAAGGGTTACGGTTAATTTCGGTCGTATTCGGGAGGCCGCTTCCCACAGAGGAGGATAGTGTCTGCCAGGCACATGCAGTAGCGGCACCCGAAGACGTTGGCCCCAAAAACCGGCGCACTGAGTTGCACGGGGTTCTGCACGGCTATGCCTTCACGATGTGGGGGGCGGGCTCGCGATAGACGCCGCGGCTGTCCACGATGAGACGGGCATGGGCCCTGATTAAATCGAAGTCGAATCGGGCGTGATCGGTCGCGAGGAGGACGCAGTCGGCCGCTGCGAGGGTATAGGCGTTGAGCGGGACGCTCTCGAGGTCGAATCGATATTTGCGCATCTCCGGGAAACGGGGAACGTGAGGGTCTGAGTACGTCACCAGCGCGCCTTTGTCACGGAGCAGATCCATCATTTCCACGGAAGGCGACTCGCGCATGTCGTCCACATTCTTCTTGTAGGCAATGCCGAGGACGAGCACCCGGGCCCCCTTGACGGCCTGGCCGCGCTCGTTCAGGGCTTGCGCCACCTTACCAACGACCCACTGGGGCATGTTGGCATTGACCTCGCCGGCCAATTCGATGAAACGGGTACTAAGCCCGTACTCCCGGGCCTTCCACGTCAGGTAGAAAGGGTCGATCGGGATACAGTGGCCACCGAGACCTGGGCCGGGATGGTAAGGCGTGAAGCCGAAGGGCTTGGTCGCGGCGGCGTCGATGACCTCGTGGATGTCGATGCCCATGCGGTCACAGACGATCTTGAGCTCGTTGACCAGCCCGATATTGACCGCGCGGTGGATGTTCTCCAAGAGCTTGGTCATCTCAGCGGTGCGTGCCGAGCTCACTACCACGACTTGATCGATGACTTGCCCGTAGAGGGCCCGGCCGACTTCCGTGCAGGAGGCGGTCACCCCTCCGAGCACCTTGGGAATCGTCTGTGTGCGATAGCTTGGGTTGCCGGGGTCTTCGCGCTCCGGGGAGAAGACGAGGAAGATGTCTTGTCCGACCTTGAGTCCGTTGCGCTCGATGCGCGGGCGCAGCTCCTCGTCCGTGGTGCCCGGCCAGGTTGTGCTCTCGAGAGCGATGATCTGATTGGGGCGCAGGTGAGGGACGATGGATTCGGTGGTGTTCAGGACGAAGCTGAGATCGGGCTCGCGATGCTTGTCGAGGGGGGTCGGTACACAGAGGATCAGCGCGTCGCATTCCTGCGCCCGGCTGAAGTCCGAGGTAGCGGTTAATCCCTTATCGAGGGCGGTGCGGATGGAATCGGCGGTGATGTGCTCGATGTAGGTCTCACCCCGATCGAGCTTATCGACTTTTGCGGTGTCGATGTCGAAACCAAGCACGCGGTAGCCGACTTGGGCGAAGCGCAGCAATAAAGGTAGGCCAACGTAGCCGAGCCCGAGGATACCGATGAGGGCTTCTTTGGAGCTCAGACGGTGGATGAGTTGTTCCATTTGGCTTTGGTCCCAAAATTAACGCCTGGCGTTTTCAGCGCATTTGATTTCGGCTGTAGCGGCCTACGCCCGTGGTCGCGACCGCTGTCGGTACCTAACGGTGACCTAAGACCACGACCCTCCCCCTGCCGGGGGTGTCGCAAAAGGGAAGGAAGACGCTCGCGCCCATGAGGGCGCATTAGGCAAATCTGCGACGACTCTAGCGGGTTGCAGGGTTCTCCCCTCATCCCAACCCCTCTCCCCGCTGGGGCGAGGGGCTTTCGCGGTCACAACAGGCACCGGCATCTATCGCCGACCTTCGACCCCGGCCCTGCCCCTGCCAGGGGGAGGTTGAGGAGGGGTTCATGGCGCGAGCGACTGGCGTAGGGCATCGGCCACTTGTTGCTGCTGGTCTGAGGTCAATTGTGGAAACAGGGGCAGGACGATGCAGTGGTCCTGGGCCTGCTCGCTGTGCTGCAACGTGCGACAGGCGCCCTGAGAGCAGTCGCAATGGCCACTCAACCGGGCCGCGCAGGTCCAGGTATCGGCTGGGTAGGCGCCCTCACGGTGGGAGCACATGATGCCCCGGCGGGTGGCGACTCCGACGTCGAGCATGCTCTGCATGACGCCCTTCTGGTCCGCAGCCTCGGGGAGCCGGACGCAGTAGCTCTGCCAATTGCTGCGGGCCCAGTCGGGCTCGTAGGGCAGGCGGAGACCGGGGATGGGCGCAAGAAGAGACTGGTAGCGGGCGGCTATCTCGCGTCGCTTGTCCACGATCTCCGGCAAGCGCTTGAGCTGCTCGCAGCCAATGGCGGCCTGCATGTCGGTCATGCGGTAGTTGTAACCGACCGCCGGGTAGCCCTCGAAGATCACCTCAGCAGAAGCGTGGCGCTTGGTGTCCGGCACGCTCATGCAGTGCTGGCGCAAGAGCCGAAGCTCGGCGTCCCATTCGGGATTACGGGTGGTCAGCATGCCGCCTTCGCCGGTGGTGATGACCTTGCGCGGGTGAAAGGAAAAGCAGGCGATATCCCCGTGAGGCTTGCCGATCCGCTCCCAGTCGTCGCCGATACGGATCTCGCTGCCGATGGCGCAGGCGGCATCCTCGATGACCGGCAGGCCGTGCCGGGCGGCGATCTCGACGATGCGCGCGAGGTCGCAAGTCATGCCCATCTGATGCACGCACAGGATGGCTTTGGTGCGCTGAGTGATGGCGCACTCGAGGCGCGCGGGGTCCAGGTTGAAGGTGTCCGGCTCGATGTCCACGAACACCGGGGTGGCCCCGCAGTAGCGGATGCTATTGGCGGTGGCGATGAAGGAGTGGCTGACCGTGATGACCTCATCGCCGGGCTTCACGCCGACGGCCAGCAGCGCCAGGTGCAGGGCCGTGGTGCAGCTCGAGACCGCGCAGGCGTAAGGGGCACCGACGTAGGCGGCGAAGGATTCCTCAAACTCCGCGACCCGTGGTCCCTGGCTGACCCAGCCGGAGCGCAGGGCCTGGGCGGCCGCCTGAACCTCGTCCTCGCCGATATCGGGTTTGGCGATGGGGATCATTGGGCTTGCCACCAGTCCACGAGGCGCCGCAGGCCTTGCTCCAGGGAAACGGTTGCCTCGAAACCGAGCAGACGACGGGCCTTCTCGACATCGGCCAGTCGCCGCTGCACCGGATTGACCTTGCGCGCCGGTTGAAACTCCAGCTCTGAGCTGCCTCCCATCACCTGCGACAACATCTCGGCGAGCTGACGGAGACTGGTCTCGGTGCCGCTCGCGACGTTGAAGACCTCGTCGGTCACGTCGGCCATCGCTGCCAGCACGTTCGCCCGGGCGACGTCCTCGATATAGACGAAATCCATGGTCTGATGGCCGTCCCCGAAGATCACCGGTGGCTGACCTGCGGCTATACGTTCCATCCAGCGGATAAGCACCTCGGTGTAGACGCCGTGGATATCCATGCGCGGACCGTAGACGTTGAAGTAGCGCATCGCCGCGTAGTTGAGGCCGTACATGTGGTGGAAGCTGCGCAGCATCCCCTCGTTGAAGATCTTCGCCGCCCCATAGAGGGTCCAGTTGTTGTAGGGGTGGTGGGACTCCGTGGTGGGGAAGGAGTCGGCCATGCCGTAGACGGACGCGGAGGAGGCGGCGATGACCTTCTCGACCTTGTGTTTGACGCAGAGCTCCAACAGGTCGAAGGTGGCATAAGCCATGACCTCCATGGCGAGGCGGGGATTCTCCGCACACTGGGTGATGCGCAGCGCCGCCATGTGGAACACCAGATCCGACTTGCAGACCAACTCCTCCATGAGGGCTCGGTCGCGGATGTCGGCCTCGATGAGACGGACCTGACCAGCGGACATGGCGTTGGCTAAATTCTCTGGCCGGCCGCGCTCCATGTTGTCGATCACGACAATCTCGGAGCAGCCTTCTTGGACCAGGAGGTCGACGATGTGGGAGCCGATGAATCCGGCACCGCCGGTGACAAGGACCCGCTTGCCTTCGAGCTTCATTACATTCCTTATCGTTTTGTTGATATTCGACAATTCACGTTACGCAGAAGGGCGCCAGTTCTTACATCGGTTGCTATGCCCGCCGCCCCGAGAAGGTCCGTGGGAGCCTAGTCCGACTCTGCGCTCTCAGCAGCCAGCGCGTCGCGGCGGGGCGCCGCTCCATGAGTGACACGGTTGGGCCGAAGACCCGTCCGAATCCTCATTCATTGAAGCTCTGTTGGCGGTTGACCGCCGCGCCAGCCGATTACCTTGGCGGGGACGCCCGCGACCTTGGCGCAGGGGGGCACGTCGTGGGTTACCACGGCGCCGGCCCCTACGATGGACCCTTTGCCAACGGTGACGCCGGGCAGCAGCACTGCGCCGGTGCCGATGTCGGCCCATTCCTCCACCCGTACCGGCTTGATCACCAGATCGGTCTCGATGATCGGCACCTCGATCGGCAGCCCCGTGTGGGTCGATCCGAGCACCTTGGCTCCTGGCCCCCAGCCTACATGATCCCCCAACACGAGGTCCCGCGCATCGAAGTAGCTTTGAGGGCCGATCCAAACGTGGTTGCCGATCTCGCAGCGGCCATCGAAGCGGCCCTGAATGAATGCCTGGCTGCCGATGAAAACGCCGTCCCCGATCTCGAAGGTCTCGGGGTGCTTGAAGCCCACGCCAGGCTCGATCCGCACACCGGAACCGCAGGAGCGGGTGAGGGCAAGCCAAAGGATGCGCCGCATCGTTGCGTCAAACGCCCCCTGTCCCTGGACGAAGCGGCCGTATAGCTCGAGCAAACCCTCGGGGCCGTACTGTGCCGCGAGGTCTTGGGCAAAGTCGCGCGTGTAGGCTGGGTCCGAGGCGCTCTTCTGACGCCCGTGGACGGCCGACACGACCCTCTCGATCACGCCCTCGAGCGCACCCTCATGCGGCACCGGGGAGCTCCTGGCGAATCGCCGCGCACACCTCCTCGACCTGGGGCCGCTCCAGCTCCGGGAACATGGGCAGAGAGAGCAGCTCCGTGGATGCCTTCTCGGTCACGGGCAGGTCACCCGGGCCGAAGCCAAATTCCCGGTAAGCCTTCTGTAAATGCACGGGAATCGGGTAGTGGATGCCGGTCTGGATCTCTCGCGCCTGGAGGGCCGCCTGCACCGCATCCCGATTGGGAACACGCACGCCATAGACATGGTAGACATGGCGAGCGTACGACGCTTCCACTGGCGTGGCGATGCCCGAGCCCGCCAAGAGCTCGTTGTAGCCGGCGGCGTGCCGGCGCCGGCCCTCGGTCCAAGCATCCAAATGGCGGAGCTTCACCCTCAACACCGCCCCCTGAATGCCTTCCAGGCGATAGTTGAATCCCTTCATCGTGTGGTGATACTTCCGCTCCTGGCCCCAGTCACGCAGCATGCGCATGCGCTGGGCATACTCGTCGTTGTTGGTGACCACCATGCCGCCCTCTCCGCAGGCCCCGAGGTTCTTTCCCGGATAGAAGCTGAAGCAGCCCATGTCGCCGATGGAGCCGACACGTCGCCCCTTGTACTCGGCGCCATGGGCCTGGGCAGCATCCTCGATGACGACCAGCTTGTGTCGACGCGCGATCTCCAGGATGGGGTCCAAATCGGCGGGCTGGCCGTGCAGGTGCACCGGGAGGATCACCTTGGTCCGGTCGGTGATCGCCGATTCGATTTGCGTCACGTCCATGTTGAGGGTATCCGCGTCGACGTCAACAAACACGGGACGGGCACCCGTGTAGTCGATTGCCGCAACGGTCGCCACGAAGGTACAAGAGACCGTGATCACCTCGTCCCCCGGGCCCACGCCAGCGGCCAGCAGGGCTAGATGCAGGGCGCTCGTGCCGGAGTTAACCCCTACTCCATGCTTCCCCCCGGAATAGGTTGCGAACTCATTCTCGAACGCCGCGACTTCGCTTCCAAGCACATACTGCGTGCTTTCCAGCGCCGCGCTCGCCGCGGCGAGAATCTCGCCTTTAATGCTCTGAAACTGCGCCTTTAGATCAAGAAAAGGAACCATAATCTACGCCCTCTCTCCATTCCATCCCAGTCGGACGGGCCGGCCCTTTTCGCGGATCGAGCGCGTCGCCGCCTCAAGAAGCTTGACGACTCGGAGCCCCGCTCGACCATCGCTCAAAGACGGCTGCGAATCCATGACACATTGTGCGAAGTGCTCCGCTTCGACCTCCAGGGCTTCTGTCACATCCAATTTGGGTGCCCACATATCCCCCGTTCGGTACCCGATCCGCTGGCGATAGTCGCTCTCTTTACCATCTCCCGTGGTAATCCCCTTCTCGTAAATCTTGATCTTCTCACTGGGCTCCAGGTCGTCGTATACGATCATCTTCTTGCTTCCCCCCACCAGGGTCCGCCGGACCTTTACCGGCGCCAGCCAGTTTACATGCAGATGGGCGATGCAGTTCTCTTCGAAGAAGACCGTCAGGAAGGCGATGTTCGTCGGGTTGCCTTCCACATGCTGTGCCCCCGACGCAGAGACCGCCGTCGGCGTCAAGCGAAACACGTAGTCCAGGATGGAGAGGTCATGCACTGCCAAGTCCCACATGACATCTACATCGGACTGGAACAGCCCGAGATTGACCCGCACCGAGTCGTAATAATACAGCTCGCCGATGTCACCTTTGTCCACCAGCTCCTTCATCTTGCGAACGGCGCCCGTGTAAATAAAGGTGTGATCGACGTGAAGGACGAGACCCCTTTTTTCCGCCTCCGCGATCAACCGCTCCGCTTGCTCAACCGTCTGCGTGAGCGGCTTCTCGATAAACACATGCTTGCCTGCGCGCAGCGCCTGCAGTGCGATTTCATAATGCGATGAAACCGGCGTCGCGATGGCGACGGCATCGATGTCTGTCCTTGCCAGTAGATTGCCTAAATCCGTCAGAATTTCGACCGATGGATGACGCTTCTTCACCAGCGCAAGGCGATGCTCATCCAGATCCGCCACAGCGCGGACCTGGGCTCCCGTGATCGCCGAGAAGTTTCTAACAAGGTTGGGACCCCAATATCCGTACCCAATAATGCCGATATTGATCATGATTCCTCTTTATCTTGGACCATGCAGACTCGAACAAACCAGAACCGCTAAACACCCGCCCGCAAGCGCCGCTTTCCCAATCATAACGGAGAATGCGGCCATCCATCGCGACCAAGTTCTCAGGCCACGCACCGCAATTGTGGAAACGTGCCGGGTCAGTATTGTAAGCAAAGGCTCACAGAAAATGGCTACCATGTCGGATAAAAGGCAACGTTCAAAATCCCGAAGGTCATGTTGCCGCTCCTCACGGGACTATATGGGAAAAAACGTTCCAAGCAGATTCCCTCTACCGTAGAGCTTCATCGAGAACGAGCTCGACAGCTGTTCTAGGGCATCACCGTCCAAACAGCGCCTGCCCAGGTTCGACTAAGAGGCTGTGGAAATACCCGTTTTCGACGGGCGAATCCACGGTTTCCCGTAGGTTGGGCCGACGCAGGAGGCCCAACGATCAGAGGGTTAAAATAGACCTTGTCGTTGGGCCTCGTTCCTCGGCCCAACCTACAGGGGGTTCTTTCACAACCTCTCAGTAGTAATCGTCTTGCGGCCCCCGAGACATATTGAACACCGTTCCAATGACGTTGCAACGATCCAACTGTTTGTAAAACTCCTTTATTTCTGCCTTCTTGGTTATGTTCTCTCCGACAACCGCGAGCACGCAATCGATGCGTGGCAGCACTGCCAGGGCGTCGTCCGTTGTCAGTAGGGGTGGGAAGTCGAAAATGGCCACGCCCGACCCGGCATCCTTGGTCAATCGACGCATCAACAATTCTACCTTCGGGCTGCCGAGGAGCTCCGTTGAATTCCGCCGCGATCCAAGAGTGACAAACACCCGGAACCTTACGTCACCCGCACTCACCCGATAGGCCGTCAGAGGCGTGCGGCCCTCAAGAAAACCGGGCAAATCGTTGCTCGGATGGACCCCCAGATACTCAGCGACTCGCGGCCGCCTTAGGTCAAAATCCAACAGGAGGACCTCGGGAACGGTCTGCTGCGCCATGCTCATCGCGAGATTAATGGCAAGCGTAGTCTTGCCGCACCCCTGCGTCGGAGAGACCACCCCTAGTGTCCTCCACCCGCGCTGCTTCATCTCGATCAGCACTTTCGTGCGAAGCCTGTCGACGGAATTCGTTCGAGCATCGCCCTTGTCCCACGCAATTATGCGATTCGCGACCAACGTGTTGGTATCAAGCTCCAAGACGTCGGTTTCTTCATTAAAAACGCCTTTTCCTACCCCTGATGACCCGACCTCGCTCCGTTCCGGCTGTTCGAAGATTAGGCTGCCCGCACCGGTAATGTGCGCTTTTTCCATCGCTCGTCTAATGGTTTCCATCGCCGAAACCCTCCGGAAGCGCAACCGCCTGTGTTCGAAACGCCCAACTGGCTCAAGGCAAGTCAGCCGCATGAACTGCGTTCACGCAGCAAAGTTTACAGTTGGTCAAAGAAAACGGTGAGCGGCGCAAGAAACACAATCGCCAACACGACCAGCGCGCTCAGCACGACCGCCAACGCCAACCATCCGAGCACCCGCCATCTATTCTGGCGCCTGCTCTCGCCGGGTCGCTCAATATAAGGCAGGATCGCCATCGGACCCCCATTCGGAAGCAATTCCAACATCCCGGGATCGCGAATCCTGCTGTCCAACGCCTCCACTGCGAAGGCCGAGCCCAGTCCTCCGCCTAAGGCCAACACAAACCCCATGCCCAGAAGCTTCAGCTTATCGGGACGCACAGGTCGCACCGGCGTCAACGGAGGCTCCAGCAAGGTGAATCGCTCCGCCATTTTCTGGGACTCCAGATTGGCGCTCAGCTCCGCGATGTGCTGCTTCGAACGAACTTCCTCATATTCTTTCAACGCACTTTCATAATCGAAGGTCATCTCCCTCATACCCAGCTCAACCTTGGGCGTTTCCAGGATCTGCGCTTGAAGCTCCGCGATCCGAGAACGAAGCTCGTCCTCCTGACCCCGCAGCAAGGTCACTTTTGCGTCCGCCGCCGAAATTCGAGAGATAATCTCTGCTTGACCGGGGTCCAAAATAGTGTCGGACATGGCGGCGCCCCCCCGAGACGCGCCCGCACCGACTTGAGGTTCCAGACGTGCGATGGCTCGCTTCAGCGCGACCACATCCGGATGACTTTCCGTATACTTCCCGAGATGGCGATCCAACTCTGCTTTCAGCAATCGGAGGCGCTGTTGCGGAGACATCGCGTCCGGCACCTTACCCAAGTCGGACGGAGTGGCTGCGCTAAGGGCATGGCGCTGGCCTTCCAAAAAGCGCTTTTCTTGCTCCGACGCCGCAATTTCTCTTTGGGTCGCTCGGAGGTCGGCTTGCGCCGCCTCCAGCATATTCACGCGCAGCCCGAGATGCTCGGGAAGTGCGTTGCTGTGTTCCCTCTTATACTCGGCAACCTGTCGATCCATCAATCGCGCCCGTTCGCCCAGTTTCTCCGCTTCCTGTCGCAAAAATAGCGTCGTTTCGACGGCTCTGTCGTTTCGCTGCTTCGTATTTTCGTCAAGAAACAGCTGGACTAACCTCTGAGCCACATCTCGGGCAGTCTTGGGGTTCTCGTGCTCAAAGGATATGCTGAAAGCTATGGTTGCCCTCGCCGGGCTGAAGGGATCCTGATCGCCCTTTACAATAATGCTCTTGCGCAGCTTTTCCACAACATCGGAGATTGCACGCCGCGCGCGATCTTCCGGATACAAATCGAATTCGGTGATGATTCCCTCGAGCTTGGCGTCCGTCATCACGCGCTGCTGTATCAAACCGATCCGCGCCTCCGCCGTGCCGGTCACCGTCGACTGCACCAGATCCGTCGGGATCTGCTGCGACTCCACCGCGATTTTTCCGGTTGATCGATATACCGGAGGAAGAGACAGGCCAATCGCAACCGTTGCAGTCGCCATTAGCGCAAAGACGGCCACGATGTAGCCGAGCCGGCGGCGCATTACGCGAAGATAGTCTTGGACGGTCATCGGCTGTTGCATGAAACTACTCTATGCATCGGCAATGTTTCTCTTGCAGGACGAAGCGAAGGTCTCGCTTTCATTGCCCTAATCAGCGTGACAAGCGACCTGCGGTTACCCTTAGCAGCTCGCCTCTGCGCGTCCGGGTCGAAAGACGTGCCCGCCGCCCAGTGCGTTCAACAACGACTGTAGGTTGGGGTGAGCGAGTGCGAACCCCAACGCTGACCCGAGGTGATCTGTTGGTGTTCGTTCCTCACCCCAATCTACGTGGACCGATGTTCTGGGCCAGATCATTTCAGGAAATCGCCTAACCCTAACGCGCTACTCTCGCGCGTCTGGTTTTGTTCTGACGTCCCCAACGATTCTCGCCGGCACACCCGCGACGATCGCGAAATCCGGGACATCGCGGACAACCACAGCGCCTGCTCCGACTAACGCCCCTTCACCGATCGTAATTCCGCAGAGGATCGTCGCGTTGCTGCCGAGCGACGCCCCTGCTTTCACGCGGGTTGGCACGACTCGCCAATCCGCCTCGGTTTGCGGCCTGCCTTTGTCATTGACGGCTTGCGGGTATATGTCATTCGTGAACATAACCCCGTGCCCAACGAATACGCAGTCTTCAATCGTGACGCCCTCGCAAACGAACGTATGGCTTGAGATCTTGCATTGGTCACCGATAACTGCGCCCTTTTGAATTTCAACGAAGGCGCCGATTCTCGTTTCGGAACCTACGGAGCACCCGTAAAGATTTACGAGATCGGGGTGATGGATTACCACGCCGTCGCCCAGTTTCACGTTGTCGGAGATCATACGGCAGCCCCCTTCGATTGAAAACGCAAACCGCTGACATACTGCACGGCAGTCTGCCATTGAGCGATCAATAGCGCTCGCGACGACAAGGCACGCCGACGACCCCGGATACAAAAAGGTCGCACCATTGACCGCATATTCAATCAGCGCCTTGCCGTAGAATTACCGCCTTTACCGTCTTCAGAAGAATCTTCAGATCCAGTAATAGCGACCAATGTCTTGAGTAGTCGAGATCGAGCCGCACCATGTCGCTGAAAGAGAGCAAACTTCTTCCCTCGACCTGCCAAAGCCCCGTGATTCCGGGCTTCACTTCCTGTATTCGGCGCAGATGCCAGGTCTGATAATTTTCCACTTCGTACGGGATAGGCGGACGGGGCCCTACCAGACTCATCTCCCCTCTCAGTACGTTAACGAGCTGCGGGATCTCGTCCAAGCTGGTGCTGCGAAGAAATTTACCGACCGGCGTAATCCGCGGATCGTCAAGAATCTTGTATACAGGACTCGACGCGGTCCCGTTTTGCGATGCCGGCAAATCTTGGGTTATTAAACTCTCGACGTACGCCCTATGAATCTGATCATCCACATCCGATCGCATCGTCCTAAATTTGTAGAATTCAAAAGGCACACCACGCTTTCCCAAGCGGATCTGCTTGAATATAATTGGACCCTGCGACGTTGTCTTAATCGCGATAGCGATGAGCAGCATGAAGGGAAACAATAGGACGAGACCCGCGACGGAACCCAAGACATCTATCAGCCTCTTCGTCGCCAACTCCGCCCAACTGAAGCGAGCAATGTCTTCAATATATAGAGGAGCTACATTTGAGGGGAGTTTAGGCTCATCATCCAGCGCAAATTGCCCCTCGGGGTAGGTTTGCATTGAAATCGATACGGGAATGTCCTTTGCCTCATCTTGGATCTTCTTTACGCAGTTTTCGCCGCCCACCTTAGCCGTATCCACGAGAAGCACCGCGATTGCATCACGCCCGTGCCAGCCCAATATGTCGGATTCGCGCAACCGGGAATTAAACGCCCGCGCGAGCTTAAGTAGGCCATGGTGAGCATCCTGTTGATGGCCTTCGTACTTGATGCTTATTAGGCACATTGCGGACAAGGAGCGGGTCGATCGGATCTGCTCCAGTCGGACTTGTTCCACAAACAGCGGTTGGGGTAGCAGCCGGCACGGACGGGAAGCCGCACGGGTCGAGATCCTTTTCGACGTCGCATCACCACAAAATGGAGCGTTGGCGACGGGTTCTATCCCGTCAGCCATCGGGTCAAGCGACGCGCACTCGATCATCGTGGCTTCGCACTGCGCAGGGGAAATAACATTCATTGATCGCGTTTGCATCTGCATTTGCTGCTATTGCTTACGAACTGGGATCACGGGTGATCGCTTTTCGCGACTGCAGTGTGATCGCTTAGAAGACGGTAGGTGTCCACCTGTTATGTTGCGCCGGGGTCACACTTCCCCTGACCTCGATTCCGCTCCCTCATCCGAACCCTCGATCGATTGCGGCGCGTTGATTGTCTCGGTCATCCGTACGCTCGACAACGTGCGGAGTCTGCCCAACTGATTGTCGGCGATATGACCCAAAAGCCAAGCTTCCCAGGGACAAAGCTTCTGGCAGGGAAAGCAAATTGCACCTAATTTAATTATGGGAAATTTTCTTAGGACGAGATAGTGACAGAAAAACCTCAACAGGTGTTGCGTAAAACTACCCAACCAGATAAGCTAACCATCGCACGGTTGTTTTACGAGTACATGCGCGCGGTCGACATTTCCAGCGGCAGAGGGGGAAATGGCGATTCTAGCCGACGAGTGGACTCGCCGTCCGCGTAGCGTTGCCATTGCGGAACGCTGATCCCATCCAGATCTACTGTCACTCCAACGGCACCGATCCGGGGACTCTGGACCTTGCCGGGGTTGATTGAACCGCTTTACCCGGACCCCGCCTAGGGTGCCGAATCGCGGGCGTCACAGGCCCGCTTGAAGCGGGTGTCGAGGTCCGAGAGGGTGCGGTCCAAGCGCTCCAGCCGATCGCTGCCAGGGAAGCGCCCTCCCCCGTCGCGGGCATTCCAGGTCTCCATCTCGGTCTTGAGCCGCTCCCGGGAGGCGGCCGTGGCTGCGATGGCCTGGCGCAGACGTTCCAGCTCGCCGAGGTGCAGATCGGCCACCGCGTAGCGCACACCGGTCTCGAAGATGCGGGTGCCGCCGCCCTCGGCGATCGTGGCGCGCAGGCGCTCGCCATCCTCGACCCACACGCCGGCCAGGTAGTCGACGCCGAAGTCGGCCAGCTCTGGAACCCAGGGGACGGTTGGACCCATCAGGACCAGGGGGGCGTCCCGGGAGAGCTCGGCGAGTCGCGGGAAGGTCTTGTTGGGGATCGATGTCGCGGTGAGAAAGACCCAATCCGCTCTGGGCAGCAGATATTCGGCAGCGGGGTCAGGGAGGTCACCCCGTCCAGGCTGTCGCTCCAGGACGGTCAGATCCCAGCCCAGGTCCAGTGCATCGAGCCCCGGGTAACGGCCCACGACGCAGACCCGTTGGCCAGCGAGCCGAGGGGCGAAGTGCTGAAAGACCGCCAGGTTGGCGGAACCCGACGGGAACAAGGGAATGGCGGAGCCCGCCAGGTCGGAGCCGCGGTTCAGCACGGAGCTCACGGCGGCCATAGCCACGGTGGCTTCGTAGGGGTCCCAGCCGCGGAGCCAGTCGGCCAGGCCCTTTACGGAGCGACCGGACAGGGTGCCCGGCCAGGGCAGGGTGCGGGTGGGGGTGCCGGGGCTCATGGCCAGCCCATAGCCAGGGCCGCGATCACCGACGCTGCGGCACAGAGTCCAGGTGAGTCCGATAACAATCTCGGCCACGTGTGCCGAGTCGTCCAGACGGTCGAGAAGCAGATCGTAGAGTTGCCAGGGGGACACTTGCTTGGGGTCCGTCGGGCCCCGGGATCGGGGCGAGCGATACGGGCTCAGGTCAAGGCCGGGAGCAGGCGCGTCTCGGCACGGATCTCCGGGTCGCGGCCCCACGCATTGACCGCTTACACGAACCAACGGGGGTCGCTGGGGTCGACGCGGACAACATCGTACTCCATGAAGAAGCTGCCGTCCGCGTGGAGGACCAGTCTTCAGGCTGCAATGGGCTGGGGCTCGTGGGACAGACACTTCTTGGGGCAGACCCGGGAGCAAGCCTTGCAGCCGATGCAGTCCAGCATGTCTTTCAGGTTCATGACCATGCCGGGGGCTTCCTCGAAGTCGTCGTCGTCGCTGTCGTCGTCCGCCTCCAGGTCTTCCAGGTCCAGGTCGTCCCGATCGATCAGCTCGAAGACGTCGCGGGGGCAAACCTTGTAGCAACGCCCGCAGCCGATACAGCGGACCTGGTTGAGGTCGGTGACGAAGGCGGGGGTCCAGGCGACCCCGCCCCGGGTGATCCCGGTGATTACGCTCATATTGAATTCCTCTGTTCTCGCTCGGATCGCCTCTGTGATCGCTCGGATCGAATAAGTCGCGGCTGGAAATAGCCGATCAGGCGCCCGCCGCCTCGGCGGCCTTAAGGCGCGCCTCAGCCTCCGCCCAGGCCCGGCAGGCGTCGTAGGCCGCCTGCGCGATACCGGGGATCTCCTCATAGGCTGCCGGCAGGCGCTCTTCAACCAGGTCGTGCAGCTCGCTCGCCCGCTCGCTGGCGATGCGCTTGGCCTTTCTGACGGCCTTTTCCAAGGCCGCGATTTCTTCGTCGCTCATTGGCTGAACCCCGCTCGCTCAGAGTCCGGCGACCTTGGGATACTCGCCGATCAGGTTCAGGGCAACGGCCAGGACCTTGTCGGCCTCGTCCTTCATCTTGGAGAGGCTGGGGAAGCCGAAGCGGTGGACATCGCGGAGCGTCCGGTCCATGACCACCAGCTTGCCGACCGTGATCAAGGCGCGGCCGAAGCCCTCGTGGGTCAGGTTGAGCAGGGGCACGGCCATCAGACCGCACTCCTTTTCGATCAGGGCCGCGATGGCGTTGTAGAAGGCCTTGACCCGGGCCATGACGATCTCGTCCGGGTCGCCGATCACCGGTATCTCGCGCTTCTTTTCCTTGGTGAGGACGAAGGGCTCCAGGATGCGCTCGACCGGCCAGGTGTCGTAGGTACCGTAGCTGTCGATGGCGCGCATCTGCCGCACCATCTCCTTGGCGAAATCGGTCGTCAGGACCGGGTCCTCGGTGGCGATCTGCTCGGCGGCTGCCAGGCTCATGGTCTTGCCTCGTTCGGATGCTTTAGGGTTACAGGTTGTCAGGTCCGAGCCCGCGGGCTCGGGAGCACAAAAATCGGGTTGGCGCCGGCCCCTTACCGTGAAAGTCGCGCCGGGAGCACGCTCCAAGACTCCCTCCCCCTCTGGGGGATGGCTGGGGAGAGGGCACGGCCAAGGCGCCCGCAACTTTCGTCTTCCGGGGTGGCGCGGGTGCCATGGCCGTTAGCGCCGCGGGCTCACTCGCTCCAGCCCTCCGACTCCATCACGTCGAAGCGCTCGCCGCTTTGGGGTCTCTGGGCCTCGATGGCGCGGGCGAGCCAGGCGCTCGGGCCCTCCCGCAGCTCGCATTGGAGGGACTCGAGCAGACCCGCCACCTCGGTCCCCGGGGGGACCTTGACCGGATGGATGCCCTTGGCCCGAAGCTGATTCACGGCGGAGGCCCCGACCGCCTGGCAATAGACGACCACGCAGCCGTCCAGGGCGGCAATCTTGGCGGCCAGCTTGTCTTCGTTACCGTCCATGTCCAGCCGGCCGAACTGGACGACCTCAAGGAGGCTCGCCTGCGCCTGGTCCACCGCATGGATGACGAAGGACTCCGACGCCCCGAAATGCTGGTCCACATGGCGCATGTCGCTGCTCGCAAAGGCCACCTTAATCGCTTGCTCGATCCCCATCGCATCGGCTCCGCTGGTTACCACCTTGAGTCGTCGTTGGACCGTCATCGCTTGATCCCTCGGGGTCGCTCAGTGTCCCCTGTGTCCTCTCTGGCTTGTCTCCTCCGCCGGCCGCGGCGAGAGCCTGGACCGATAGGGATGGATCTCCCCCCGCTCCAGGTGCAGCAGCAGGTTGGCGAGATCGAACAGGGTGGTGCGCGTCCCCTGGTAGCCGATCCAGGTCCGCTGGTAGCCACCCACCAGGTCGTATTGGGGGAATCCGGCGCGCAGCAGCGGGATACCGAGCCGCTCCGCGGTATGAACGGCGTGGGAGCTGCCGATCAGAAGCTCCGCGTCGGCGGCCCGAGCTGCCTGCTCCAGGTCTTCCAGGTCGCCGATCTTGACCCGCTCGCAGCGGGCCTCGGCAAGCGCTGGGGAGCCAGCCGGGACCACCGCAGCGACGGTCTCCGCACCGACCCCGGCGAGCAGCTGGCTCAGGCCCACCAGCAGGTCCGGGTCCGCCGCCAGGGCGAAGCGGGAGAGGCCCAGCATGAAATGACAGTCGAGCATGGCGTCCTGGAGCTGGGCACGTTGGCGCTCCAGTCGCTCGGGGACGGGTCGCTCGGCGATGTCGGCGAGCAGGGCCACCAGCGCATCCACCGCGTCCAGCCCCATCAGGTGCGCGAAGCGATGGTCCGGCACCCCGGTGCGGGCCTTGAGCACGTCCGCCGCATGATTCATGGACCCGCCGATGACCAGGGTCGCCGCCGCGTCCCCGAGGGTCTTCAGCTCGCTGACCTGGGAGCCGCCGATGGTGAGGGGGTTGAAGTCCTCCACCGGCAGATGACCGTCCAAGGAGTCGGAGAGGTCCGGTAGCACCACAGGGCGCAACCCGAACAGCTCGATCAGCTCTTTGAGATGCTCCAAGTCGCCGGGCGTGAGATGGGAGCCCGCCAGCACGTTGACCTGGCGGCGCCGACGGCCCGGGCTGGTGCCCGCCTCCGCCGCGTCCGGGACCAGCTCCTCGATCAGGGCGCAGACGGCGAGCGCGAAGCCGGACTCCATGCAGCCGGTGAAGTCCGGGGTCGAGACCGGCACCACAGGGATATGATCGAACTGCGGGTAGGCGGCACGGAACTCCCTGACCGCCATGCGGATGTCGGACCCCTGGGTCTCCGCCAGGCCGGTGGTCGGCACGCCGATCAGGTCAGGTGCGTTCTTCTCGCACAGGACTCTTAAGCCTTCCACCACGTTCTCGTTGGCGCCCATGATGGCGCTCACCTGCTCCATGGCCGTGCTCTGGAGCGGGATCGGCTCCCGGAAATGGCGCACGAAGAAGACCTTGCCAAAGGCGGTGCAACCCTGCGAGCCGTGCAGCATCGGGATCGAGCGACGGAAGCCCAAGAACGCCAGCGCCGCCCCAAGGGTGGAGCTGGACTTGAGCGGGCTGACCGTGAGGGCCTTGCTGCGCTTCAGGATCTCCGGCTTGACGAGGCTAGACATGGGCTATCTCCTTTCGGGAAGCGCTGCATGCCTCCTCGACCTCCACGTCGGCCGTGGCCCCTGGCTCGATCCGCCCAGACGCCCCCTGAGCTGCAGTCCGATTCGCCCAAGGTGCAGGGCGACGCACCGCCTCCCACACCGGACTCTCGGCCGTGAGACAGAGCTGCTTGGCCAGCTCCAACATTCCCGTATAGCCCTCGTAGCCGAAGTCCCGCTCCTGATTGATGTCCAGGAAAGGGATGCGCGCCTTGAGCGCGGTATACATGTTGCGGCCGCCTGCGATCAGGATATCCACATCCTGGTCGCGGACGATCTTGATCAGTGCCCGCGGGTTCCCGTCCTCGATCATCACGGCATCCTGGCCCATGAGCTCGCGGATTCGCGCCTTGTCCTCTTCCGTGGACTTCTTGGTGCCGGTGGCCACCACGGTCATACCCAAGTCTTGCAGTGCCGAGACGATGGACCAGGACTTGACGCCGCCGGTGTAGAGCAGGACCTTGCGGCCCTTCAGGCGCACCCGCCAGGGCTCGAGCTTCTCGTGGATGGCCGCCTCCTCCCGGGCGATGACCGCCTCGGTCCGCGCGGTCAGGTCCGGGTCCCCGATGATCCGGGCGAAATCCCGCAGGGCCTGAGAGACGTCCGCGACCCCATAGAAGCTGCCCTCGAACCAGGGGGTGCCGAACGACTCCTGGAGCTTGCGGGCCACGTTGATCATGGCCTTGGAGCAGACCATCATGTTGACTTCGGACCGGTGCATGGTCTGCACGTCGCGGAAGCGGGCGTCGCCGGACAGGGTACAGAGCACCCTAAGGCCCAGCTCGTCGAAGAGCGGCAGCACGTGCCAGAGCTCGCCTGCAATGTTGTACTCGCCGACCAGACAGACGTCGTGGACCTTGAGCCCCTCGCGCTCGCTGCCGGGCGGCAGCGGGTCCGGCTCCCGAGTCCCGCAGACATACTTGACCATGGACTCGCCCGCGATGCGGTTGCCCAGGTTCTTGGTCCCGTAAAAGCCCGCCGCATCCACCGGCACCACCGGGGTCCCCCAGCGGGCGGTCGCCGCCTTGCACACCGCCTCGACGTCGTCCCCGATTAGGGCCGGGATACAGGTGTTGTAGACGAACACCGCCGCGGGTTGGTAGGAATCGATCGCCTGCTTGATGGCGTGGAAGAGCCGCTTTTCCCCGCGCCCCATCACCACGTCCTGCTCCGTCAGGTCCGTGGTCATACCGATCTTATAGAGCGCGGGACCCGAGGAGCGCGTGCCGCGGTTGTCCCACGACGACCCGGCGCAGGCGATGGAGCCGTGGACGATGTGGGCCACGTCGGCGATCGGCAGGAGCGCGATCTGGGCCCCGTCGAAGGCGCACCCCCCCGCAGTCGCCCCGGGCTTCGGCTTCGAGCAGCCGGCCTTCGCCTTCTGGTTGTGCGCGC
This sequence comes from Chromatiaceae bacterium, assembly GCA_041738985.1. GTDB lineage: Bacteria > Pseudomonadota > Gammaproteobacteria > Chromatiales > Chromatiaceae > Thiodictyon. Next base: position 43,881 of record JBGSOR010000374.1, read on the forward strand.
AGGCCGGCTCGTCGAGCAGGGCCGCGATGTCTTTCTGCTTCATGATGGCTCCAACACCTGGCTACGGGGTGTCATTAGCAGACGTTGTGCCAATTTCTATCACATTGTTTTAGAAGGCCGTGATCGCCAGATGCCCTTGTCTGAATTGCGACAACGGCGCTCGTGTGGAGGATCGTCGACATGGCCAAACCAGAATCCGGTCAGCGCCACCGCGATCTCTCCGCCTGTTATACTTTCAGTATGAAAACAGCGATCTCACTTCCCGACGACCTGTTCGGCGAGGCCGAGCAGGTGGCGGCCCAATTGCGCATCTCCCGCAGCGAGCTCTACAGCCGAGCACTCAAGGAATTCCTGACCAGACACGCGCCCGACCCCGTTACCCGGGCACTGGACACCCTGTGCGACGATCTTGACACCCGCCCGGATGGATTCGTCGTCACGTCGGCAAGGCGCACGCTCGAGCACATCGAGTGGTGATCCAGCAAGGCGAGATCTGGTGGGCCGACTTAGGCGAGCCGGTTGGCTCCGAGCCCGGGTTCCGGCGACCGGTCGTCGTCGTCCAGTGCGATGCATTCAATCGCAGCCGTATTGCCACGGTCGTTTGCGTGCCGCTCACGAGCAATCTCAAGTGGGCGGACGCGCCGGGCAATGTCCTGCTCGCATCCAGAGCGACCGGGCTTCCCAAGGACTCGGTAGCCAACGTTTCGCAGACCCTGACCATCGACAAAGGCGCATTAACCGACCGGGCGGGCAAGCTCAGCGAACGACAGCTGGATGCAATCCTGGAGGGTATCGATGTGATGTTGGGCCGCTAAGCACGGACGTTCCGCCGTTGCGCCGCTACAGGAAACGACGCAACCGCCTTTATGGATTCGCGCTCTTACCCAACCGGCAGGCTAGTCCGCTCCACCACCTGCCGCAAAACGAAGCTGGAGTGCACCCCGCTGACCCCTTCGATTCGGGTAATACGTTCTAGAAGTAGCTGCTGGTAGTGCTCCATGTCCCGAACCGCGACCTTGAGCTGGTAGTCCGCGTCCCGCCCGGTGATCAGCAGGCACTCCAGGACCTCCGGCATGGCGGCAACCGCAGCGTCGAAGCGCTCGAAACGCTCTGGGGTGTGGCGGTCCATGGAGATACTCAGGATGACCATCAGATTGAGGCCGAGCTTCTTGGCGTCCAGCAGCGCACGGTAGCCGGCGATGACGCCGGACTCCTCCAGGGCGCGCACCCGCCGGAGACAAGGAGACGGCGAGAGTCCAATACGGTCGGCCAGATCCTGGTTGCTGATGCGGCCCTCCTGTTGGAGCACCTCCAGGATGCGCCGGTCGTAGCTATCGAGGGTCATGGTTGGAGCAGGCTCCCAAGGTTGATCGGGGCGATTCAGCCCGGATCTGGCGTATCTTAGCAGAAACTTTCGCGTCTACCGGATAGCGCAGCGAAGATCGCAATCCGATGTCTCCCCCGCCAGCGTAATCTTTCCCCCGTCGACCAACCAGTCGGCGCCCGGCAACCGCCCACCAGGCAGACGCCAACCGCGCCAACGTCCTTACCGGGACAGAGGCGGCCTCAGAGGCTGTGAAAATACCCGTTTTCGACGGGCGAATCCGCGGTTTCCCGCAGGTTGGGCCGACGCAGGAGGCCCAACGATCAGAGGGTTACATCGACCTTGTCGTTGGGCCTCGTTCCTCGGCCCAACCTACAGGGGGTTCTTTCACAACCTCTCAGGTCCCCAACCGGGGCGAGGCAGAGAGATCGTTCGAACAACCGCTCCCCCTCCCCCGGGACCCCCATCCTCGGGGTTGCGGGAGTCGGCCAGGACCCGATTCGCGCTGGAGACAGTCCCATGAACTCTGTAGAGCATCGCCGTTTCGACCATCGCAAGTACCGCCCCGGACCAGTCTTGTCCCTGCCCAACCGGCAGTGGCCGAACCGATCGATCGGGCAGGCCCCGATCTGGGCCAGCGTGGATCTGCGCGACGGCAATCAGGCCCTGCTGGAGCCGATGGGAGTGGCCCAGAAACGCCGGCTTTGGGCACTCCTGGTGCGTTTAGGTATCAAGGAGATCGAGGTGGGGTTCCCGGCGGCGAGCCAACCGGATTACGACTTCGTGCGCTGGCTGATCGAGGAGCGCCAGATCCCGGCCGACGTGACGGTCCAGGTCCTGGTCCAGGCACGGCAAGACCTGATTCGCCGGACCTTCGAGTCGCTCGACGGGGTGCCTCGGGCCATTGTCCATGTCTACAACTCCACTAACCCGGTACAGCGGGAGTGGGTGTTCGGCAGCGATAAGGCTGGGGTCAAGTCGATCGCCGTCCAGGGCGCCCGCTGGGTCCGGGAGGAGGCGGCGCGCTATCCCGGGACACACTGGACCTTCCAGTATTCGCCGGAGAGCTTTACCGCCACCGAGCCGGACTATGCGGTGGAGGTCTGCAACGCGGTGATCGCCGAGTGGCAGCCGACCCCGGAGCGCCCGTGCATCTTTAACTTGCCGGCCACGGTCGAGTCGGCGAGCCCGAACGTCTTCGCCGACCAGGTGGAGTATTTCTCCACCCATGTCGACCGGCGGGATTCGGTGATCCTTTCCGTCCACACCCACAACGATCGTGGCGGCGCGGTGGCGGCGGCAGAGCTGGCCCTGCTCGCGGGGGCGGACCGGGTGGAGGGCACGCTGCTCGGCAACGGAGAGCGCACCGGCAACATGGACATCGTGACCTTGGCCATGAACCTCTATAGCCAGGGGATCGACCCGCGCCTGGACTTGAGCCACCCGGACGAGATCCTGGCCGTGGTCGCCGACTGCACCGGCATGCCGGTCCACCCGCGCCATCCCTGGGTGGGCGAGCTGGTCTATACGGCCTTCTCCGGCAGCCACCAGGACGCCATCCGCAAGTGCCTGAAGCGCCAAACCCCGGACGAGCCCTGGCAGGTCGCCTATCTGCCCATCGACCCGGAGGACCTGGGCCGCACCTATCAGGAGGTCATCCGGGTCAACAGCCAGTCCGGAAAAGGCGGGGTCGCTTTCGTCATGGAACGGGACTTCGGGCTCAACCTGCCCCGCTGGCTCCAGGTGGAGCTGGCCCAGGCGGTACAGCGCGAGAGCGAGCGGCGCGGCGGGGAGATGGACGGGGAAAGTATCTACAAACTGTTCCGGGAGCGCTTCGTCGCGGACCGGGGTCCCTATCGACTCGACGGCTATCGCCTGAACCGCAACGGCCACGACCTGATCGAGGCACGGCTGGGGACCCCTGTGGGCGAGCGCACCTTGAGCGGCGAGGGCCAGGGGGCGATCTCGGCATTCGCCGACGCTTGGACACGCTTCGCCAGCCAGTCGATCCAGATCCTGGACTACCAGGAGCATGCCATCGGCGAGGGCACGGATGCAGAGGCGGCGGCCTATGTGCTGGTGAGCCTCGACGGTGAGCGGCTCGCCGGGGCAGCCATCGACCGAGACGTGGTGGGGGCGTCCTTGAAGGCGGTGTTGGCCGCCTTGAACCGCGCGGCCGACACCGACGGCGAATACTCGACGCGCTGACATCCCTCGTCGGGACCGTCAGGCCCAAATGGCCTGGCGGGCTCAACGGGCCGCTGCCCCTGACACAGGTTGCCCCTGCCGGCGCGAGCGTTTAGCCTCCGCGGACCTCACCGATCACAGGGGCGCGGCCCGCATGAACGACGGACAAGATACAAACGACTCGCAGGGGCTGGGCTTCGCCACCCGCGCCATCCACCAGGGCTACGACCCCCTGGAGCACGAGGGGTCCCTCAATCCGCCCGTCTATCTCAACTCCACCTTCGCGTTCCCCGACATCGCCGAGGGCCAGCGGCGTTTCCGCGGCGAATCCCCGGGCTACATCTACTCGCGGGTCGGCAACCCGACGGTCTCGGTCCTGGAGTCCCGCCTGGCAAGCCTGGAAGGCGGCGAAGCGGGGCTCGCCACCGCCTCCGGAATGGGGGCCATCGCGGCGACCCTGTGGACCCTGGTCAAGGCCGGGGACGCCGTGGTCGCGGATGAAACCCTGTACGGCTGCACCTTCGCCTATCTCCAGCACGGACTGACGCGGCTGGGTGTGGAGGTTCGCTTTGCGGACCTGACTCGGCCCGACGAGCTGGCCGCGGCGCTGGACGACAAGACCCGCGTGGTCCTCTTCGAGTCCCCCGCCAATCCCAACATGCGCCTCATCGATATTGCCGCGGTCAGCGCCATGGCCCGGCGACACGGGGCGCTCACCATCGTCGACAACACCTATTGCACCCCCTATCTGCAACGCCCGCTGGAGCTGGGGGCAGACCTGGTGGTGCACTCGGCGACCAAGTATCTGGGTGGACACGGGGACCTGCTGGCGGGGGCAGTCATCGGCCCCCAGGAGACGATCCACCAGATCCGCTTCTTCGGCATCAAGGAGATGACGGGGGCCTGCATCTCTGCCCTGGACGCCTATCTGGTCCTGCGGGGACTGAAGACCCTGGAGCTGCGCATGGAGCGACACTGCGCCTCCGCCCAGACGCTCGCGGAGCTGCTGGAGGGCCACCCCGCGGTGGAGCGGATCTGGTACCCGGGGCTCGGCTCCTTCCCGCAAAGGGCCCTGGCGCGCCAGCAAATGCTGAAGCCCGGCGGGATGATCGCGCTGGAGCTGCGCGGCGGCTACGAGGCCGGGGTGCGTTTCATGGACCGCCTGCGCCTGGTAACCAGAGCAGTGAGCCTGGGGGACTGCGAGACCCTGGCCCAGCACCCGGCCTCCATGACCCACTCCACCTATGCCCCGGAAGAACGCGCCCGCCACGGCATCTCCGAGGGTCTGGTGCGGCTGTCGGTGGGACTGGAGACGTGCGCCGATCTGGCCGCGGATCTGACTCAGGCCCTGGCCGTGGCTTGAGCGCGCGCCCATGCCGGAGTCGAGCCCCCCACGCATCCCGATCGTGGAGGACGAGCAGGCAATCGCCGACACCCTGATCGATAAGGAGAATTTCGTTGTTCCGATCCTTCTTCCCTCGGCCGGGGCTATTCTTTCCGTCTTTCCTGATCTGGTGCGCGGTGGCCGCCGCCGTCTGGTACGCGTTTGGGGAGGACCTGGGCGCGCTGCTCGGATTCGCACCGCCGGCACCGGATGCCCCGCCGACGATCGGCATCGGGTTCTTCGTGACCCCCCAGTTTCAGTGGTTCTATGTCTATTACGCGGCGATCACCGCTCTGTTTGGGCTGTTCTGGATGCGCTACTCGCCGCATCCGTGGCAGTGGTGGTCGATCTTCGGCTCGGCCTTGATCCTGTTCTCGACCTATTTCTCGGTGCAGGTCTCGGTCGCGATCAACGAATGGCGCCGGCCATTCTTCGATGCGGTGCAGGACGCGCTCTCGGCAAAAGGCAACGTCACGGCGATGCAGCTCTACGGACTGCTCCTGGACTTCGCGGCGATCGCCTTCGTCGCGATCCTGGTCACCGTCGCCACCAGCTTCTTCGTGAGTCATTTCGTCTTCCGCTGGCGCACCGCGATGAACGACTACTATGTCGCGCGCTGGTCCGAGGTGCGGCACATCGAGGGGGCTGCCCAGCGTATCCAAGAGGATACGATGCGCTTCGCGGATATCGTCGAGACCCTCGGCGTGCGTATCGTCGATTCGGTGATGACGCTGTTCGCCTTCCTGCCGGTGCTCTTCGCGCTGTCGCAGCATGTCACCGAGCTACCGATCATCGGCACCATCTCGGCGCCGTTGTTCACCGCCGCGCTGCTGTGGTCCGTCTTCGGCACCGGACTGCTGGCGCTGGCCGGCCTATACCTGCCCGGGCTCTATTTCCGCAACCAAAGGACGGAGGCGGCGTACCGCAAGGAGCTGGTGTACGGGGAGGACGATGCGACACGGGCGCGCCCCCCGACGCTCGCCGAGCTGTTCGCGAACGTGCGCCGCAACTACTTTCGGCTCTACTTCCACTATCTCTACTTCAATATCGTCCGCTACAGCTATCTGCAAGCGGACAACATCTTCGTCTATCTGATCCTGGTGCCGACGATCGCGGCAGGACGCATCACCTTCGGTATCCTGCAGCAGATCCTGACCGCCTTCGGGCAGGTGTCCTCGTCGTTCCAGTACCTGGTCACGTCCTGGACCACGATCGTCGAGCTGCAATCGATCTACAAGCGGCTCGCGGCGTTCGAGGCCGCATTCGACGCGCGGACGATCGTCGAGCCCGATGGCGTTTTCGTGGAGCCGGAGCCGGCAGCCTCCGAATAGCTGGAGGGACCGACGGGCGCGGATCGTCGGTCAAGGCCCAGAGCGCGATGTGGGTGTCGAGAAGCAGCCTCACGGGGTGGGCACGCCCGCGACCAAGTCGGCAATCTCGGCGTTGCTCCCGTCGATCGACTCCGGAACCGTAAAGCACCCCTTGGCGACACCGATCCGCCGCTGCGTCGGCGGTGTGGTCAGCGGCACCAGCCGGGCGACCGGCCGTCCGTTGCGGGCGATGAGTATTTCGGCATCGGCACCCGTCTCCACCGGTATCCAGTCCGGGTTCAAGATCCGTTCAATATCAACGCGGTCTTAAGACTAGGGACACTCTGTAAGTGTGCAATGAGCGCGTTGCGCTGCACGCGAATGGTTGTTTGCCAACTGGCGCCGCGGCGCTCCGGCTGGAGCTGCCACTTCAGCAGATGGGCGAGCAATACCGCCATGCGGCTCGCCAGCTCGCGTTGCTCGCTCTTGCCCACGTCTTCGATCTCCTCCGCCAGGTGGTCGATATCGAGCAGTTCGAAGCGCCGCGCGCGCAGTAATCCGGCCTGCTCGTCGGCCCAGGCAACGACGTCATGGTCATACGTGGCTAAGTCGGGCATAAGTTGGACTCCTGGACGATTCGAGTCCGGCAGGGTCCGCTGCGCACGCGCAGCCTGCGTTGGCATCGGGTTTAGCTGTTCTCGTCTGGCGGCGCACACGGCACACGCTGCCGTTGGTGCTGTCGATCCCGACAGAAGACTCTACTCCCTTCCCCGAGCGCTGCAACCGTAAGTCCGGCATAGGGCGGCGCTAGGCCGGGGATGCGAGCGAGAGAACAAGGAGCTTCCACCCGGCCCAGCGCGAGGTCGCACAGCCGCGCCACAGAGAATCATGCCGGATAGAAACCGTTGTCGCGGATCTCCGCGATGGAATAGGGACAGGTCGGTGGGAAGGTGCTCTCGTCCAGGTTAGTCTCTTTGACCGCGAGCAAACGCGCGAGGCGATAGGCCCTGGCTAGAACCTGGTCATCCACGAGCGCGCCCAGGCTGGGGTTGTCGTCGATCAGATCGTCGATCGAGAGACGCTGCTCCTTGATCGTCGCCTCCCAGCTTCTTGAGCGTAGGTGCGCTTGAAACTGCCATTTCAGAAGATGGCCCAGAAGGACCTTCAGCCGACTGATCAACTCGCGGCGTTCTCTTGCGCCCATGGCCTCCAACTCCTCGACCAGGTGATCCACGTCGATCTCTGCGAAACGCCGGATGCGCAATAGCTCCGCTTGCGCCTGGGACCAGGCGTAAAAATCCTGCTCGTAGCTTGGGATGCTCATAGGCCCTCGCGAAGGTCGCTGAGTTTCGTGGGGACGGGCGCGCGCGCCCGGCGAAGGCAACCGCGAGATGCTGCGCGATTCATATCGTTCTCGTTTCCACGCTTGGAAATCGGGCCACTATCCAAGGCAACCTACCGTACCCCGGCCCGGAGGGAGCGGTCGCTGAGTCCGCAGGGAGTCGAAGACAGGCCCGGCTGCCTCTGCGCCCCCCGTCGGTGGTTCGCGCAGCGGACCATATGCTGCCGATCACGCGGCCGGAGTAGTGTGCCCGGAAGCGGCGATCCGCCGGCGGCCGCCGCTTTGCCGTCCGCTCCTCGCCGTTGTACGCTCGCACCCCGTTCTATCGCGGCCGATCCGTCGCGTCCAAGATTTCGCTCAAGGAGTCCCCATGGCCATCAAGTCAGACCGCTGGATCCGCCGCATGGCGGCGGAGCACCGCATGATCGAGCCCTTCGAGGCCGGACAGGTCCGGGAGGGGGAATTCGGCCGGGTCATCTCTTACGGGACCTCGAGCTACGGCTACGACATCCGGTGCGCGGACGAATTCAAGATCTTCACCAATATCAACTCCGCCATCGTCGATCCCAAGAACTTCGACGCCAACAGCTTCGTGGATCTGAAATCCGATATCTGCATCATCCCGCCCAACTCCTTCGCGCTTGCCCGCACGGTGGAGTATTTCCGCATTCCCCGAGACGTGCTGGTGATCTGCCTGGGCAAATCGACTTATGCGCGCTGCGGGATCATCGTCAACGTCACCCCCTTGGAGCCCGAATGGGAGGGTCATGTGACCCTGGAGTTCTCGAATACCACCACCCTGCCCGCCAAGATCTACGCCAACGAGGGGGTGGCCCAGATCCTGTTCTTCGAATCGGACGAGGTCTGCGAGACCTCCTACAAAGACCGCGGCGGCAAGTATCAGGGCCAGCGCGGCGTGACCCTGCCCAAGTCCTGACCTTGGGTTTGGCCGACCTGGCCGCAGGGTTGGGGCTTTGGACGCTGTGAGGAGCTGTCACCCATGAGCCTCGACCGCAACCATCGGCTGTTCGTGGTCCTCGCCGGGTTCTTCATCTGCAATGCAGTCATCGCCGAGTTTATCGGTGTCAAGATCTTCGCCCTGGAAGAGAGTTTAGGGCTGGCCCCCTTCGACTGGCAGCTCTTCGGTCAGACTGGCTCGCTGAATTTCACCGCCGGGGTGCTCCTGTGGCCTGTGGTCTTCATCATGACCGACATCATCAACGAGTATTTCGGACGGCGCGGGGTGCGCTTCCTCTCGTGGATGACCGTGGGCCTGATCCTCTATGCCTTCGCCTTCGCGTATCTCGCCATCGGGCTGGTACCGGCGAGCTGGTGGGTGGGTATCCAGGCGGATCAGGGGGTACCGGACATGCAGGCGGCCTTCTCCGTGATCTTCGGTCAGGGGATGTGGATCATCATGGGCTCTGTGATCGCATTCCTCATCGGCCAGATCGTGGACGTGACCGTCTTTCACAGGGTGCGCAAGGTCACGGGGGATCGGATGGTGTGGGCGCGAGCCACCGGGTCGACCTTGGTCTCCCAGCTCATCGACAGCTTTGTGGTGCTTTACGTGGCCTTTGTGCTCGGCCCCCAGAAATGGCCGATGGAGCTGTTTCTGGCGGTGGGGACCGTCAATTACATCTACAAATTCGTGGTGGCGATTGCGCTCACGCCGCTAATCTATCTCGGTCGCTTCGCCATCGACGGCTACCTGGGTCCCGCCTTGTCACACACCCTCAAGGAGCGGGCGGCGGCAGATTAGTGCCGGGCTAGAGTCTGGCGACCGCGGCGGAGACCCGCTCCATCTGATGGGACCACCATTCGGATGCGACAGGGTCTCGGGCGGTGGATACAGACCAGAGCTTGAGCCTCGGATGAATTTCCAGCATGGAGAGCGCGGCGCTGGCGCTATTGCTCACGACCGCGCCGGAGTCCAGGAACCACATGTTCCCCCATTTGAAACAGCTCTCGACAATGGAATGACCCACCAAGACGAGATCCACACCCTGGATTCGGCTTTTAGGCATCCCGCTCATCGCTTGGCTCGCGCTCCGACGGGACCAGAGCGCGGTCTGGCGCGCCGTTTCGATCCCCGCTTCCAATGCTTTCACGAACCCGCACCAGTCGTAGCCTCGATCCAGATCTGCGTGGACCAGACCCATGCGCCCGGCGGCGGTATGGAGCTCCGCGGCCCAGGGTAGGGCAAGGAGTCGGGCACGCACGGGCGCGTGGTTCCAGGGGTATTCCAACGCCCAATCCCCACCGTTGACTATCCACTGAAACCAAACGCTCCGCTCGTCGGCGGCTTCCAGCATGAGCTGCTCGTGGTTGCCGCGGATGGCGCGAAACCAAGGCTCGTCGAGCAGGTCGAGACAGCGTGGAGAATAGGGACCCCGATCCACCAGGTCACCCAGGGACCACACCAGATCGCTCGCCGGGTCGAACCCTGCCCGATCCAGGAGCTGGTCGAAAGCATGGGCCATACCGTGCAGATCCCCGACCGCAAAGACGCGGCCTGGGTGGTCGGTGAGATCGATGCGCTCGACGGTTGACACGGGCCTCAGTCGAATGAGTGGTCGTTGCTCTGGGCGGATTGCGGGCTCTCGGGGTCCAACCCATTCTCCGCGATCCCGGTCCGCCGTGGTCGCGGCCCGCCGGTCGGCGTTTCGGCCTTTGGTCGACACGACCCTGAACGGGATTCGTACCCAACCTTGACGATATGCGCGCCGCCTGCCGGCCCTGCAAGTCCGGCGACGGCGGATACGTGCGCCTCGCCTTTCCGCCGAGCAACGCCCCCTGCCAACCCGCGTCCTCGGGTCAAGCCCGGAACCGGAGCGTCAAAGAACGCGCCGGATCCGGCACTGAAGAGACCGGGAGCGGCGCCTCCTACTCCCAGGACTTCGGGCGCTCGCCTGGCCGACCGGCTCACGGGCGCGCCTGGCTCGCACCCGCACCGGAGGCAGACCAGGCCAGAACGTCCGCATAGAAGCCCAGCATGCGCTCCGCCAGCGCCGGTGCGGCCCAGGTCCGGGCATAAACCTGCCCCTCCCGGGCCAGGGACTCGCGCAGGACCGGATCGGTCAGGACGCGAACGCACTGGTCGGCAAACGCCTGCTCATCCTCCTCCGCGATCAGGCTGCCGTGCCCATCCCCCAGCACCTCCCGGGTCCCCATGACCGCGGTCGAAACCACGGGGACTCCCAGGGCCAGCGCCTCCAGCAGCACCAGCCCCTGGGTCTCGGTGCGCGAGGCGAAGACGAAGGCCGCCCCGGCGCTGTAGCAGTCCTCCAGGGCCCCGTCCCGATCCAGGTAGCCGACGAAAAGGGTGTTGTTGGCGAGCCCCAGCTCCCGGGCCTGGGCCTCGAGCCCCCGGCGCGCCGGCCCTTCGCCCGCCACCACCAGCAGCACCGAGGGCACCTGCGCCTTCACGCGCGCGAGCATCCGGATCAGGAAATCGATGTTCTTCTCGAAGGCCAGGCGGCTCACATGCACCAGCACCGGCCGGTCCATCGGAATCCCGTGGCGGGCACGAAAGCGCGGCCCGTCACCCCGGCTGAACCGGTCGAGCTCGATCCCGGTGGGGATGACCCGGGCGGGCCTGCGCACCCCATAGCCCAGAAGGATATCCAGCATGGCCTGCGAGGGAACCGCCAGGGCATCGACATCGTTGCACTGTGCGGCGGAAAACCGTCGGGCGATCGCCCGCAGCCAGGCCGAGGGGACGAGCGGGACATAGTTGTCCAGGTATTGCTCGAAAAAGGTGTGGTAGCTTTCCACTGTCGGGATGCCGAGCCGTCGGGCCAGTGCCACACCGCTGTAGTGGGCGATGAAAGGGGTATGGATGTGCAACAGATCGAACCCCCGTCCGGCCAGGTCCTCCCGATGCCGGCGCAGCTCCCGTACCCGCAGGATTCGATCTTCCGGGTCGACCGGCAGGTAGCGGGACGGGATACGGACCACCTCGAAGGGCTCGGGGCTGGCGTGCCCGTAATCCGGTGCGACGAGGGTAACCCCATGGCCCTTAGAGACAAATTCCCGGGCGAAGGTCTGGATCGAGGTGGAGACCCCGTTGACCCGTGGGAAGTACACGTCGGACATCATCAGCACACGCATGGAGCTTACCAGCGGCCCGGACACAAATCCTGGCATAGTACCGACAAACGCCGCCTCGTGCGGCAAGGATGATGACATGCCCAAACGCTTGAGACAGGCTCCACAAGCCGCCCGACCGGCCGCAGTCGGTCTGAGCCTTCTGCTGGCGCTCGGACTTGCTACGTGTACAGGCTCTGCCCTCGGCGCCCCGACCCTCTGGGGCTACGGGGTCAAGAGCTGCAAGGAATACCTCGCGGCAAGCGCCGGGGACGGCGCCCCCGCCTCGGTCGCGGGTAAGGAGTATGGACGCTACCGGGAATGGCTGGCCGGGCTGGTGAGCGGACTCAATCTGGCCACCGGCACCGACGTGCTGGCGGGGGCCGAGCTGGATGCGGCCCTAAACCGCATCGGCGCCCACTGCCGCGAGCGGCCCACGGATGACTTCTTCAACGCCAGCATGGCGCTGATCCGATCCCTCGGACAGGTCAAGGGAGCCGGGGGCAAGGGAAAGAAGGATTGACCCGCCCGATCGCCGACCCGCAGCAGGTTGGCCCCCTTGGTCGCTCTGGGGTCAGGGGTCGCTCGAATTACTCTGTGCATTCGGTCCGTTTGCGATCGTCTCCAGCGCACGTCCGGATACCACTCGGCGATCTGCCGCGAACACGGTCCGCAGGCTCCGCGACCGCATCGATTCCGGAAGGTCGGATCAGCTCAGATCCGGGGTCTCGCCGGTGGCGATGTAGACCACCCGCTCGGCGATGTTAGTAGCCCGGTCTGCCACCCGCTCATAGTTGTGGGCCACCCAGGACAGGGCCACCCCGGGGGCGGCCTCGTCCGGATTGCCGCGGATCAACTCCATGATCGCCTCGACCGCCGCGCCCTGCCCGGCATCCACCTCGTCGTCCCGGGCCGCCACCGCGCGCGCCATGGCCTCGTCTCCCCCCCGCCCATAGGCCGTCATCGCGTCCGCGAACATGGACACGGCACCATCGCCCATGGCGGCGATGCGCTCCACCAGTCCCTCCGGAAAGGTACGATCCTCTCTACGGAGCATGATCCTGGCCACGTCCGCCCCGTAATCGGCGATACGCTCGATCTCCCCGACCATCTCCAGGGAGGCACCGATCATACGCAGATCGAATCCGGCAGGTTGGTAGGCGGCGAGCACTAGCAGGGCCTCTTGCTCCAGAAGCCGGCGCTCCCGATCGATGGCCGCGTCGCCGTCGACGATCTCCCGGGCGAGGGCCAGGTCGCGGCGGCGTAGCGCATCGAGCGACTGCCGCAGGACTCGCTCCACCTGCTCCCCCAAGGCCATCAGCCCCTGCTTCAGGGCCTCGCGCTTCTTCTCGACCAACAGGGGCGACTGGACCATCGTGGTATCTCCGGATCGGGTGGGGGCCATCCGCCGGGACGCGGACGGTCGGACCCTTAACATACCGGTCGCATTTGACGATCGCATGACCGCAGGGGATCACAGCCGCTTGCGCATGAGGATCTCGTCCTCGCCGGGCAAGACCAGGTCCGAAAGCGTACCGACGGGGCCGAATCCGGCGCGCTCGTAAAAACGCCGCGCCCGGGCATTGAAGCCGGAGACCAGGAGCCAGAGGTTGCCGGTACGGCTACGATACGTGAGCTCCACATGGTTCAGGAGCGCATCCCCCACCCCCCCGCCCTGGGCCTGGGGCAGCACGGCAAAGAGCTCGATGTAGGCCCCACGGAGCCAGGGGTAGCGGATGGTCGCGAGCCCCAGGGGCGCGCCGTCCCGCATCGCGACGTAGCGGATCAGGTCCGGGTGCGCGAGCGCGAGACCCCGGGCCAGGGTATCGGCGGAGTAACCCAGGGTAGCCCAGGGGTCCATGCCCGCGAGGACGCGACCCATGGCTTCCGCAGGCGCGGGCTCGAGGGCGGGGACCGCCAGCATCTCGATCCCCGCGACGCTCACCGGCCGGTCCTCTGTCCATTCGACTTGTCGTAGCGCCGGTTGTCCCCGGGGCGCAGCTCGTAGCATTCGTCGACGGCATCGGGTTGACCGGCGGCCAGGAGCTCGCTGACCGTGACGAAACGGTAGCCCTCGGACCGCAGCTGGGGGACGAAAAGCGGCAGGGCCTCGGCGGTGTGCCAGCCGCGGCCATTGGCATGGGCGACGACGATCGACCCGCGGCTGCGCTTGACCTCGGTGCGCACCGCCTGGGCGATGGCCCGGGCGCTACGGGACTTGTCCGGGTCCCCGGTGACGATCGACCACTGAATGGAGGCGAGACCCAGATCGGCAGCCGCGGCCAGGGTCTCCGGGCTGCAGGTACCGTAGGGGAAACGGAACAGCGTTAGCCAGGCAGGGATGCGCTCCCACTCGCCCGGACCAGCCTGGGCGACGCATTGGCGCCCCTGGAGCCCTTGGTGCAGCACACGATACTCCGCCTGCGTCGTGAGGATCTGGTTGCGGCCCTCCTCGCCTTGGACGACCCTCAGGTTCGCATGGGTCCAGGCATGGTTGCCCAGCTCGAACAGGGGGTCCGCCATGAGCTGCATGGCACGCTCCGGGTGGCTGCGCATCCATTGGCCCCCGGCGAAGAAGGTGGCCCTGACCCGGTGGGCGCGCAGCCAGTCCACGACCCCCGCGTCGTAGCCGGCACGCTCGCCGGTCTGCTCGCAGAGGTCGAAGGTCAGCGCCACGAGCCGGGCCTGGGGGTCCGCCGGCTCCACCTGTCGAATGGAGCCCCGTGGCACACCGGGGAGGGACAGGGCGGCGGCGTC
>JBGSOR010000382.1:0-2348 GCA_041738985.1 Chromatiaceae bacterium
GCGGCGACTAGGTCCCCAATGAACGCAGGACGGCCGCGGGCGAGCCGATCCGAACCCGGCGAAGGGGTGGCGAGTGCCCACTGGTGCGCAGCGCCCTGGGCGCACTGGCTGGGTCTCGCGGCGGCGCTCTTCGTGCTCAACACCGCACTCAGCTTCTACAACCGCTGGCCCACGCCTTGGGTGGAGGTGCGTTCAGAGCTGTCGGTCGAGATCGCCCTCCTGGTCCTGCTGCTCGCGGTGGCCGCAACGCGGTGGGGTCCGCCCTCCCAGCGCCTGACGGCGGTCCTCGCGTTGTTCCTGACCCTGATGGCCTTGAGTCGCTATGCGGAGGTGACCGCCCCCGCGCTCTATGGCCGAACCATCAATCTCTTCTGGGATGCCCGCCACCTGCCGGGGGTGGCCGCGATGCTGGCGGAGTCGGCCCCCGTCCACCTGGTGCTGGCCGGCGTGCTTGCCCTGCTGCTGGCGCTCGGGCTGATCTTCGCACTGCTCCACTGGGCCCTTTCCCGAGTGGGCAAGGCCGTCGCCGAGCCCGTGCCGCGCCGGGTCCTGGCCGTGCTCGCGGGTGTCTTGTCGAGCGTCTATCTCATCGGGAGTCTGAGCCAGCCGCTTCGCTGGGAGCGTGCGTTCTCCAGCCCGGTGACCTGGACCTATGCCCGCCAGGCCGCCTTCGTGCTGGATGCGTTGGG
This sequence comes from Chromatiaceae bacterium, assembly GCA_041738985.1. GTDB lineage: Bacteria > Pseudomonadota > Gammaproteobacteria > Chromatiales > Chromatiaceae > Thiodictyon. The sequence continues at coordinate 690 of JBGSOR010000382.1, forward strand.
TCAGGGGCCACGCACGCTGCCGCCGAGCCCGCCGTTGCGATCGGACCTGGGCCGGTTGGGGGGTGCGCAGGTGGTCATCCTGTTTGCCGAGTCTTATGGCGCCGTGACCTACGACCAGCCGCGCCTGGCCGCGGCCTTGGCCCCCAGTCGTGCCGATCTGGCTGCGGCCTTGGCGGAGACCGGGCGCGCGGCGGTGTCTGCCTTCGTGCGCTCTCCGACCTTCGGCGGCAACTCCTGGCTCGCCCATGCCAGCCTGCTCTCCGGGGTGGAGGTGCGCGAGGGGGCCGACTACGCCCTGCTGCTCACCCAGCGGCGCGAGACCCTGGTCCACCGTTTCGGCCGCGCCGGATACCGCACCGTCGCGGTCATGCCGGGGCTGCGCAAGGCCTGGCCCGAGGGGGCCTTCTACGGATTCGATACCCTCCTGGATGCCCGCGCACTGGACTACCGCGGCCCCGCTATGGGCTGGTGGCGCATCCCGGATCAGTTCTCCCTGGCCCGTCTGGACAGAGCCGAGCTGACCGGGTCCGACGGTCGGCCGCGCTTTGTCGTCTTTCCGACCATCAGCTCCCATCTGCCCTTCCGGCCAAGGGCGCCCTATCAGTCCGACTGGTCGCGCGTGCTGGGACCCGAGCCCTTCGATGCCGCCCCCCTCGCCGCGGCCCTCGCAGCCCCGAGGGACCTGATGGATCTGGGCCAACCTTATGCCGAGTCGCTCGACTACCTGTTTCGGATGCTGGCGGACTGGTTGCGCCAGCGCCCGAGCCTGGATCTGGTGCTGGTCGTGCTTGGAGATCACCAACCCCCGGCCGCCGTCAGCGGCGAGGGGGCAAACTGGGAGGTTCCGGTCCATCTGATCGCCGGGCGTGCGGCGGTGCGCGACGCCTTGGTGGCGGAGGGGTTCGCGTCCGGTCTCAGCCCAGGTCGGCCAGCGCTGGGCAGCATGCCTGACCTGACGGGCATACTGCTGCGCGCCTTCGATTCCGGTCGCCCCGGCGACCGATCGGTCCCCTGATCCTCCCGGACTTCGGAGCACCGATGACCAACCACGATCACGCTCGACCAATCGCGAGACCCGGACCGGCCGAGCTCGCCCGCGCCTTCTGGATCGCCAAGCCCGGTCTCGGAGAGATCCGCGCGGAGCCCTTGCCCGAGCCCAGCCCCGGCGATGCCCTGGTTCGTACGCTCTATAGCGGCATCAGCCGCGGTACCGAGTCCCTGGTGTTTCGTGGCGAGGTGCCGCCGAGCGAGTACCGGACCATGCGGGCGCCATTCCAGGCCGGCGACTTTCCCGGACCGGTGAAATACGGATACTGCAGCGTCGGCCTGGTCGAGGAAGGGCCCCAAGACCTGCTCGGGCGTGCGGCGTTCTGTCTGCATCCACACCAGAACCGCTATCGGGTGCCGGCGGAAGCGCTCCATCCCCTGCCGGAGGGGGTCCCACCGGGTCGGGCCGTGCTCTCCGCCAACCTGGAGACCGCGGTCAACGGCCTCTGGGACGCCGCCCCCCGGATCGGAGACCGGATCGCGGTGATCGGCGCCGGTACCCTGGGGTGTCTATGTGCCTGGCTGGCAGGGGGCATCCCCGGCTGTCGGGTGGAGCTGATCGATCGCAACCCTGGCCGCGCGGCAGTCGCGGCGGCGCTCGGGGTCGGGTTC
>JBGSOR010000416.1:0-2242 GCA_041738985.1 Chromatiaceae bacterium
CGACCTGGCCGTCGAGTGCACTGGCTCCCCGGCCGGGTTCGGCATCGCCCGCCGCGCCGTCCGGCCCGAGGGCACCCTGGTCCTCAAGAGCACCTACCGCGGCGCGTGCGAGGTCGACCTGAGCGCGATCGCCGTCGACGAGATCCGCATCCTCGGCTCGCGCTGCGGCCCCTTCGACCAGGCCCTGGCGCTGCTCGCCTCCGGGACCCTGGACCTGGGCTACATGATCGATTCCGTCTACCCCCTGGAAGACGGACTCGCCGCCTTTGCCCGCAGCCGCGAGCGGGGGGTGCTTAAGGTGCTCATCGCATCGCCTGCCGGCTGAGCAGGGCAGCGATGGAGCAGGCGCCTTCCCGTCGCCGGGATCGGCCGTCTGCGCTCAGGCGTCGGACCGTGGAGGGGATAGACCGGATTCGCGGGCTGCCTCGGGGTGAGACTCCGAGTCGGAGCGGGCGCAATCGCCCCTGCAACATCCCAGCGGCAAAAGGGTTCTCCGGACCGATCGTCTCGACCGGCACACCATGGCGATGGGTCTCGATGCGTTAGCGACTCGCGGAGTAGAAGAGCCAAGCCCCGCCGAGATAGGCGCCGGCCACCAGGGCCAGGGCCAGCTCGTGCGGGAGCCAGTGGCCGGGCCCCAGGGTCAGGACCAGGGTGCCGCAGAGTGCGACGGTGGCGCCGGCCAGGGCGCGGACGATCAGGGATCGGCTGCGGTCGTCCGTCCGCCGGGAGGCGTTGCCGTTTTCCAGCCGGTAGCCGCCCAGGCTTTGGTTGTGCTCCAGCTCGGACAGGAGGCGGTTGGCGATCAGGGGCAGCTCGGGGATCTGGTCCGCGACGGAGAGGAAGTTGCGGCGGGTGCGCTTGAGCAGTCCGACCACGCCGACCCGCTCGCGCATCCAGCGCTCCATGAAGGGCTTGGCGGTGGTCCAGAGGTCCAGCTCCGGGTAGAGCATGCGGCCCAGGCCCTCGATGTTCAGCAGGGTCTTCTGCAGCAGGACGAGCTGGGGTTGGACCTCCATGTTGAAGCGCCGCGCGGTCTGGAAGAGTCGCAGCAGGAAATGCCCGAAGGAGATCTCCGCAAGCGGTTTCTGGAAGATCGGCTCGCAGACGGTGCGGATGGCGGATTCGAACTCCTCGACCCGGGTCCCGGCCGGGACCCAGCCGGACTCCACGTGGAGCTCCGCCACCCGCCGGTAGTCCCGCTCGAAGAAGGCGAGCAGGTTCTCCGCGAGGTAGCGCTGGTCGTCGCTGTTCAGGGTCCCGACGATCCCGAAGTCGATAGCGATGTAGCGGCCGCTGGGCTCGACGAAGATGTTGCCCGGGTGCATGTCCGCGTGGAAGAAGTTGTCGCGGAAGACCTGGGTAAAGAAGATCTCCACGCCGCGCTCCCCGAGGCCGCGCATGCTCACGCCCTGGGCCTTGAGCCGTGGCACGTCGCTCACCGGGGTGCCGTAGACCCGCTCCATGACCAGCACGTTCTCGCGCGTCCAGTCCCAGTAGATCTCCGGGACATAGAGGATCTCGCTGTGGATCCAGTTGCGCCGGAGCTGCGAGGCGTTGGCCGCCTCCCGCTGCATGTCCAGCTCGTCGAAGATGGTCTTCTCGTATTCCTGGACCACTTCGATGGGGCGCAGCCGCCGGCCGTCCTTCCAGTAACGGTCCGCCAGCCGGGCAATGGTGTAGAGGAGCCCGATGTCCTGGCGGATCGTATTCTGGATGTTCGGACGCAGGACCTTGACCACGATCTCCGTCCCGTCCTTGAGCCGGCCGGTATGGACCTGGGCGATGGACGCGGAGGCGAGCGGCACCGGATCGAAGGCGTCCAGCACCTCGCCGACCGGGCGGCCCCAGGCCTTCTCGATCAGGGCCTGGGCCTGCTCCCCGGGGAAGGGTGGGACCCGGTCCTGGAGCTTGGCCAGCTCGATTGCCAGGTCGTCCGGCAGAAGGTCGAGACGGGTCGAGAGGATCTGACCGAACTTGACGAAGATGGGCCCCAGGTCCTCCAGCACCCGGCGCACCCGCACCGGGTAGGGCGGGAGGTCCCGCCGCAGCCAGTACCAGGGGGTGACATAGAGCACCCAGCGCAGGGGGCGGAAGAGGTGGGTGGCGAGGATGACCTCGTCCAGGCCGTGACGCAGCAGGACCCAGTTGATACGGAACAGGCGCAGGGCCTGGCGAGGCCCGATCATCATGCGGAGCCGGACCCCGGTTGGCCCTGGCCGCCCCCGCCGCGCGCGGCGCC
>JBGSOR010000460.1:0-2439 GCA_041738985.1 Chromatiaceae bacterium
GAGCAGTATCCGGCACCCTTCGCCCTGATCGACCACTGGCGGGTCAACGGGGCGGACCGCAGCCGGCTCCTGGACTCCGAGTCCCGGCGGGTGCCCGAGCTCCTGCTGGGTGAGACGAGCCGCAACCTGCGCCGGGTCTTCCACCTCCAGGAGCGGCTCAAAGGGCTGGCCAAGGCAGTGTCGGACCCCTGGCGCCCGCGTCACCTGCACGTGGTCGGTGCCGGGGTCATGGGCGGGGATATCGCCGCCTGGGCCGCCCGCAGCGGCCTGCGGGTCACGCTCCAGGACCTGTCCCTGGATCAGCTCGGGCGCACCGTCGCCCGCGCCCAAGGGCTTTTCCAGGAGCAGATTCGGGACCCGCGCCTGGTGCGGGCCGCCTTTGACCGGCTGATCCCGGACCCCCGGGGCGAGGGGCTGCGCGGCGCCGACCTGGTCATCGAGGCCATCGTGGAGGACCTGGAGGCCAAGCAGCGGCTCTTCGCGGACCTGGAGCGCGGGGTCGGCCCCGAGACCTTGCTCGCCACCAACACCTCCAGCATCCCACTGGAATCCATCGGCGCCGGAATGGCGCGGCCGGAGCGACTGATCGGGCTGCATTTCTTTAACCCGGTCGCGCGGATGCAGCTCGTGGAGGTCGTCCATGGACCGGCAACCGAGGCGAGGATGGTGGCCCGAGGGCTCGCCGCCGTGCGCGCCCTGGACCGGCTGCCCCTGCCGGTGCAGAGCCGGCCCGGGTTCCTGGTCAACCGGGTATTGATGCCCTACCTCCTGGAGGCGGTGGATCTGCTGGACGAGGGGGTCCCGGCCGCGCACATCGACCGGGCCGCGGTGGACTTCGGCATGCCCATGGGGCCGCTGGCCCTGGCGGACTCCGTGGGGCTGGATATCTGTCTCGCGGTCGCCGAGAAGCTGGGCGCGGCGCTGACCGCCCCGGAAGAGACGCCCGCAAGGCTGCGGCGCATGGTCGAGTCGCGGCACTTAGGCCGAAAGTCGGGTCAGGGCTTCTACCGCTACCGCCGCGGTCAGGCCCTGCTAGAGCCCATCCCCCGTGGCGCCGGGCCCCCCGAGGACCTCACGGAGCGCCTGATCTTCCGGCTGCTGAACGAATGCGTCGCCTGCTTGCGGGAGGGCGTCGTGGCGGATGCGGATCTGCTGGACGCCGGGGTCGTGTTCGGCACCGGATTCGCGCCACACAGAGGCGGGCCCATGCACTACATCGACCAGGGCGGCTGGGCCCGCATGTGCGAGCGCCTGCAATCCCTCCAGCGGGAGCACGGCGGGCATTTCCGGCCTGACCGGGGCTGGAGCCAATTGGTCCGCGTATAACCGAGCGCCAACGTAGACCCCCCAAGGGGGCACAGGAGGTCGATACCATGCTGCTGTTCCATCACGATACCGAGGCCCGTGCCCCGCGAATCGGGTCCGGCCCTGCGATCCCGGCCGCGGAGGCCGGGTCCCTGTGCGGATTGTTGCTCTGTCGGGTGAGGCGCACCCCGGACGCACCGGCCTACCGGCGCTGGGACCCCCAGGCCGGGCGCTGGGTTGCCTACACCTGGGCGCAGACCTTGGCAGAGGTGGGCCGCTGGCAGCGTACCCTGGACCGGGAGGGACTCAGCCCTGGAGATCGGGTCGCGATCCTGATGTCGAACCGGCCGGAGTGGGTCCATTTCGACCTGGCGGCCTTGGGGCTCGGCCTGGTCACGGTACCGCTCTATCCCAACGACCGGCCGGATTCGATCCGGCACATGCTGGAAGACTCCGGCGCCCGGCTGCTCCTAGTCGAGACGGGGGCGATGCTCCAGGATCTGACAGCGATCTCCGCCGCCTTGGCCAGGCTCCAACGGGTCTTGGTCTTGGAGCCCCTGCCGGACCAGCCGGGAGAAGACTCCCGGGCGGTTGCGGACTGGTTGGGGGAAGACCGCGGGGGCCCCCCGGACGACCGGGTGACCGCGCCTCACACCCTGGCCACCATCGTCTACACCTCCGGGACCACGGGTCCGGCCAAGGGGGTGATGCTGACCCATCGCAACCTCCTGTGGAATGCCGAGGCCGCGCTCGCTCGGGTCCCGGCCCTGCCGAGCGACCGGTTCCTGTCGTTCCTGCCCCTGTCCCACACCCTGGAGCGGACCGCTGGCTACTATCTGCCGCTGATGGCGGGTGCCTGCGTCTCCTATGCCCGCTCGATCCCTCAGCTCGCCGAGGACATGCAGACCGTCAGGCCCACAGTCCTGATCGCCGTGCCGCGTATCTTCGAGCGCGTCTATGCCCGGGTGCGGGACAAGCTTGACCGAGGCTCGCCCGTGGCCCGGCAGCTCTTCGAGCGGGCGGTGGACCAGGGGTGGCGGCGCTTCCTGCACCACCAGGGCCGCGGACCCTGGAGCCCGGGCCTGTTGCTTGCCCCGCTCCTGGACCGGCTTGTCGGCGCCAAGATTCGCGCCC
>JBGSOR010000466.1:0-8126 GCA_041738985.1 Chromatiaceae bacterium
ACGTCGATAATATGATTCATGCCGAATTTCTCTTGGCATCTCGCGATGCAGGAAAGAAATTTCATTGCTTCTATTGTCCAATCTTCTACTGGTTTTTTTGTTGCAACAGTTGTCGCAATTGCCACAATTGCCGGGAAATGAATCGCCAAAATAATTTAATTGGACTGTGCGGCACGTGCCGTTGGCGCAACTGGCGCAGGCCAATCGCGACTTGGGGCTGGCGCTGTCGCCGGCGGAAATCGCCTATCTGGAAGAACGCTACCGCGCGCTCGGCCGCGACCCCAGTGACGCCGAGCTGATGATGTTCGCGCAGGCCAACTCCGAACACTGCCGCCACAAGATATTCAACGCGCAGTTCCGTATCGACGGCGAGACGCAGGCGCTGTCGTTGTTCCGGATGATTCGCTACACCCACGCGCAATCGCCGCAGCTCACCCTGACCGCCTACAGCGACAACGCGGCCGTGATCGAGGGCCATCCGGCCGCGCGCTTTCGCCCCGATCCGCGCGACGGCAGCTATCGACACGAGCCGCAGGCGCCATCGGCGTTCGCGATCAAGGTGGAGACCCACAACCACCCGACCGCCATCGCCCCGGACCCGGGTGCGGCGACCGGCTCCGGCGGGGAGATTCGGGACGAGGGGGCCACCGGCCTGGGTGCCAAGCCCAAGGCCGGGCTCTGCGGCTTCTCGGTCTCCAACCTGCGCATCCCCGGCTACGAGCAGCCCTGGGAGCAGGACCACGGCCGACCCGGCCGGATCTGCTCGGCCCTCGACATCATGCTGGAAGGGCCGATCGGTGCCGCGGCCTTCAACAACGAGTTCGGCCGGCCCAACCTGACCGGCTATTTCCGCACCTACGAGCAGACGGTGCCGGGTCCGGAGGGGGACCCCGAGCCCCGCGGATACCACAAGCCCATCATGCTCGCCGGCGGCCTGGGCAACATCCGCGCCGAGCATATCGCCAAGGGGAGCTTCCCGCCCGGTACCCCGCTGGTGGTCCTGGGCGGCCCGGCCATGTTGATCGGCCTGGGCGGTGGGGCCGCCTCTAGCATGGCCTCCGGGTCCTCTGCCGAGGACCTGGACTTCGCCTCGGTCCAGCGCGCCAATCCGGAGATGGAGCGTCGCTGCCAGGAAGTCATCGACCGTTGCTGGGCGCAGGGCGACGAGAATCCCATCCTCTTTATCCATGACGTGGGTGCTGGCGGACTCTCCAACGCCTTGCCGGAGCTGGTCCACGACGCGGGCCGGGGCGGGCGCTTCGAGCTGCGCCGGGTGCCCAACCACGAGCCCGGCATGACCCCCATGGAGATCTGGTGCAACGAGGCGCAGGAGCGCTATGTGCTGGCCATCGCCGCTGACCGGCTCCCCGTCTTCGAGGAGATCTGCGCCCGGGAGCGTTGCCCCTACGCGGTGGTCGGGGAGGCGACCGCGGCCGCCGATCTCACCCTTACCGACGAGCGCTTCGGTGACCCGCCCATCGACATCCCCATGCAGCTCCTGTTCGGCAAGCCGCCGCGGATGCACCGGGAGGCGACGCGGGTCGATCCGCCCCGTTTCCCGATTCGCCGGGATTCCATCGACCTGGACGAAGCGGTCCGGCGCGTCTTGGCCCTGCCGACGGTGGCGGACAAGAGCTTTCTGATCACCATCGGGGACCGCAGCATCACGGGCCTGGTGGCCAGGGACCAGATGGTGGGTCCCTGGCAGGTACCGGCGGCGGATTGTGCCGTCACCTTAAGCGACTACCGGGGCCTGACGGGTGAGGCCATGTCCGTCGGCGAGCGCACCCCGCTGGCCCTGTTGAACGCACCCGCCTCCGGGCGCATGGCGGTGGGCGAGGCGATTACCAACCTGGCCGTCGCCCGCATTGGGGGCATCGCGGACATCAAGCTCTCCGCCAACTGGATGGCCGCCGCCGGACACCCCGGCGAGGACGCCCGGCTCTATGACACCGTGCGGGCAGTGGGGATGGAGCTATGCCCCGCGCTCGGTATCGCCATCCCGGTGGGCAAGGACTCCATGAGCATGAAGACGGTCTGGGACGGACCGGATGGGGCGCGCCACTCCATGACCGCGCCGCTGTCCCTGATCGTCTCCGCCTTCGCCCCGGTGACCGACCCCCGGGCCACCCTGACCCCCTGGCTGCGCACGGACCTGGGCGACTCGGACCTGATCCTGATCGATCTGGGCCAGGGCAAGAACCGTCTGGGGGGCTCCTGTCTCGCGCAGGTCTACGGCCAGCTCGGGGACCCCAGCGTCGATGGGGTGCCTGACCTGGACCATCCGGAGCTGCTCCGCTGCTTCTTTGCCGCCATCCAGGAGCTGGCGGCCGAGGGCCTGATCCTCGCCTATCACGATCGCTCCGACGGCGGCCTGCTCGCCACCCTGTGCGAGATGGCCTTTGCCGGGCGCTGTGGCCTCGACGTAGACCTGGGACCCGTGGGGCCAGATAACCTGTCCGCCCTCTTCGCCGAGGAGCTGGGTGCAGTCATCCAGGTCTGTCATTCGGACACCGACGAGGCGCTCCAGATCCTGGCCGAACATGGACTGGCCGACTTCAGCCCGGTCATCGGCACCCTGGAAGACACGGGGGCGATCCGCATCCGTCGGCACGGGGAGGTTCTTCTGACTGCAGCGCGCGCCGAGCTTCAGCGGATCTGGTCGGAGACGAGCTTTCGCCTGCAGACCCTGCGCGACCACCCGGAGTGCGCCGCCGAGGCATTCGCGCGGATCGGCGAAGCGGACCCGGGGCTCAATGCCCGGCTCACCTTCGACCCGGAGGACGACATCGCCTTCCCTTATCTGGAGCGGGCGCGTCCGGCAATCGCCATCCTGCGGGAGCAAGGGGTCAACGGCCAGGTGGAGATGGCCGCGGCCTTTCACGCCGCCGGCTTCGCGTGCGTGGACGTGCACCTCTCGGACATCGTCACCGGGCGCGTCGAGCTTGACCGCTTCCGCGGGCTCGCCGCCTGCGGCGGGTTCTCCTACGGGGACGTGCTGGGTGCCGGGGAGGGCTGGGCCAAGACCATCCTCTTCAACGCCCGCGCGCGGGACCAGTTCCACGCATTCTTCGAGCGCTCTGACACCTTCGCGCTCGGTGTCTGCAATGGCTGTCAGATGCTCTCCAATCTGCACGATCTGATCCCCGGGTCCGGGCATTGGCCGCGCTTCGTGCGCAACCGTTCGGAGCAATTCGAGGCGCGCACCCTGCTGGTGGAGGTGCCGGAGAGCCGATCGGTCCTGCTCGCCGGCATGGCGGGCTCCCGCATGCCCATCGCCGTCGCTCACGGGGAGGGGAGGGCGGAGTTTCGGGACCCGGCACACCAGGCGGCCGCCCGTGGGGCCGTCGCCCTGCGCTATGTCGAGAACGACGGCCGCCCTGCCGAGCGTTATCCCGCCAACCCCAACGGCTCCCCGGAGGGGATGGCGGGACTGACCACCGACGATGGTCGGGTCACCATCATGATGCCGCACCCGGAGCGGGTCTTCCGCGCCGTCCAGCATTCCTGGTGCCCTGACGATTGGGGCCAGGATGGACCCTGGATGCGGCTCTTCCGCAACGCCCGTGTCTGGGTAGACTGAGGACGGAGGGAGCTGGCCATGAGACCCGAGGAGCGCATCGACCGATTCCTGGTGACAGCCTTCCGCTACGTGGAGAAAGGCGTCCTGCTCCTGGTTGGAGGGCTCGCCTTGCTCGCCATCGTTGGGCTGGTCTACGACATCTATCGGTCCAGGGAGGTGAAGCTCGAGGATGTCCTTTTGATCTTCATCTTTATCGAGATTATGGCGATGGCGAACGTCTATTTCGTCCGCCGAGCCGTGCCCTTCACCTATCCGATGTTCATCGCTGTGACCGCACTCTCGCGGCTCATCGTCCTCCAGGGCAAGAGCATCGCCCCGGAGACCCTGCTCTACGAAGGCGGCGCCATTCTGCTGGTCAGCATCGCCATCTTCGTGGTCCGCTACAGCCAGCGTTACCACGTGGACTGCGAAGACGGCGAGCCACATCGGGAGATCGGCGCGAACCATCGCGAGTAGTCTGGCCGCCGCCCGGGCGCGAGTGTCCGATTCGCGGCGTGCACAGCACCGCTGGTCGCGGGCTTGGGCACCCAGAAACCTGTTCGACGAGCGTACCGGACAGGCTCGCCGGCGGACGGCCTGGCTTCGGTCCGCCTGATCGCGATCTCCTCGGCCAGCCCAAGGCCGACTCGTAAGTCCGATCGACGCATGGCCAAGGGAGCGCCGTCTTATGCGAGAGTCTGCAACCGCCCCGTGTCCCGCCAACCCGGTGCGCCCCAACGCTCGTCCGATCGTTTGTCGAACCGCGCGTCTGCACCGCTGGCGTCGTTCGCAAGCCCCACCGAACCTCGTGCCAAGCCAGGCTTAATCGTCGGCGGCCACCTTCTCGATCCGGCAGTGCATGTAGAGCCCCTTGAATGGCCAGCCTCCCGACATCGGGTCGCACAGATCCGGATCGTCATCGGTGGTGACGTTGATGTTCGACTCCCAAAGCCCGTAGAGCGAGGGCTCCTCGGCGGGCTTCTCCGGGAACCACCATCCGTGCTGCGTGACGATGAACCTCGGGTCGAAACCGGTGCCGAGGCGAGCGCGCTGCTTGACGCGGCCCTTTGGTGTCTCGATCCAGACCCAGTCGCCGTCGGCGATCCCCAGACGCAGGGCCGTGTCGACATGGATCTCGACGATGGGGTCCGGGTGCAGGCGCCGGAAGCTGTCGACGTGGCGGAACTCGGAGTGGTGGTAGGGCCGGAAGCGGCAGCCGGAGATGTTGAGGAGGCGGTAGCGCTGGCGGATGTCGGCGGGGATCTCGGGCTCGATGTAGGAGGGCAGCGGATCGTAGCCCAACTTTTCCAGGACCGTCGATTTGAGCTCGATCTTGCCCGTCGCCGTCGCCAGACGGCCTGTCAGTGCCTGATCCGGCAGTGGCGGCACCAGGTCCCAGCGCTTGGACTTGACGAACTCCTGCAGCGAGTGCTGGCCGCGCTTCTCGATGATGGCCGCGAGGCGGTGCTCCCAGGTGTCGGCGAAGGTCTCCCAAGGCCAGTCCTCTTGCTGGCCGAGGCGCATGCCCAGCGCGCGCCAGAACGCGTAGTCGTCCTTGCGATCATGCTCGCCCGGGACCGACGGCGGCAGGGCGGTCTCGCCGACCTGGACCAGCGGATAGGCGCCGATGGAGGCGAAGTTCCCCATCTCGGGGCGCTCCAGCCAGCAGGCCGCCGGCAGCGCATAGTCCGAGATCGCCGCCGTCGGCGTCCAGGTGGTGTCCAGGGTCACCAGCAGGTCCAGCGACTTGAGTGCCTCGTAGACGAGCTTGGTATTGCCCTGGGACAGCAGCGGGTTGCTTGCCGACACGAGCAGGCCGCGCACCGGATAGGGCTTGCCCGTGAGCATGGCGCGGAATGCCGTCGGGGCATGGGCCATGCAATTGAGGTAGGCCGCTCCCGGGTGGTTATCGCCCCATTTCTTGCGCAGCTGCTCGGTGACCAGCTCCCACCCGGGATAGCTCAGAAAGCGGAAGCGGTCGGCGCCCAGCTGCTTGGCGCGCTGCTCGCTCGTCAGTCGCTCCGATGCCTCCATGGCGGCGTCGGTGACGAAGTCGGGATGGGGACCGGCGATGAGACAGCCGCCCTCGACGTCGATGGAGCCGACGATGGCGCGCAGGCAGTTGATGGCCCGGATCGCCTGGATGCTGTTCGGCGTACTGTGCTCGGCGGCCTCGCCGATGACCATGGTCGATGGTTGATGGGCGGCGAAGAAGCGCGCCGTCTCCACCAGCTTCGGTACCGTGAGCCCGGTGATCTGCGCCACCTTGTCGGGCGGGTACTCCTTGAGGCGCTCGCGCAGGTCTTCGAAGCCGTAGGTGCGCTGCTCGATGTACTGCTTAGCGTGCAAGCCCTCCGCGACGATGACGTGCATCAGGCCCAGCGCCAGCGCGGCGTCGGTGCCGGGGCGCAGCTGCACCCAGCAGTCGGCCTGGCGTGCCGGTTCGGTGTGGCGCGGGTCGACGACCAGGGTGCGCATGCCCGCCTTTTTGGCCTCCTGAAAGCTGTGCCACGAAGACGGCCCGCCCTCGTGGGGATTGCGGCCCCAGAGGGTCATCATCTTCGTGACGCCCGGCTTGCGGTTGGGCACGACGGCGCCGCCGAACATCGAGTGCCACACCATGCTGCGCGGTCCGTAGCAGATGGTGACGGCGCCGAAGCGGTTCGGGCTGCCGAACAGGTTCATGAACCGCGTCTTGGCGAAATCGTGGGCACCGCGCCCGGTACCCGAGCTGGTCGCTACGGCTTCCGCGCCGTAGCGCTGGCGGATGTCCTCGAGCTTGGCGGCGATCTCGTCGAGGGCCTGGTCCCAGCCGATCTGCTGCCACTGGTTGGCGCCGCGCTCGCCGACCCGCTTCATCGGGTAATGCAGGCGGAACGGGTGGTGGTGATAGTCGCCGGCCAGGTGTGGCCGGACGCAGTAGACCCCCGGCGTGACGGGACAATCGGTGTCGATGACGACGCGCTTCACTCGGCCGTCGGCGACGTGGACCTTCACCGCGCAGCCTTTGCTGGTGCAGAAGTAGCAGATCGATCGTTTGACCTCGACGCCGTCGGCCAGCGGTGTGGCGCGTTCGGTCATGTCAGATCTGCTCAAGCAGGGCGTCGAGGGTGGGCATGCCGTCCTCGGGCTTCACGTTCTGCCAGGTCACCCAGTCGCGCAGCTTGGCCAGCGCGCTGCCGTTGTCGATGGCGGTGCGGGCCATGTCGAGCCCTTCCGCCAGGTTGGCGACCCGCCCGCTCACGTACAGCAGGGGCGCGGCGTTCAGGCAGACGATGTCGCGGCAGGCACCGCAGTCCTTGCCGGTCAGGACCCGCAACAGCTTCAGGGCGGCTTCGCGGACGTCGCGGGTCGAGGCGATGTCCTCGTACTTCGCCCGCGCAATCCCGAGCTCGGAAGCGTCGAGGATGCGCGTCGAGATGGTACCGTCCTCGGCGAGCTCCGCCACGTGCGTCGGCCCGAGGGTGGAGACCTCGTCCATCCCCTTGCCCGGGATGCCGTCGGCCAGGCCGTGCATGACGAAAGCCCGTTTGAAGCCGATCTCACTTAGTGTACGGATCTCGATGTCGATCATCTCGGGCGTGGGCACGCCCATCACCTTGTAGGTCGGCATCGTCGGGTTGAGGAGCGGACCCACCAGATTGATGGCCGAGCCGAAGCGGATCTGCGACAGGACGCGGGCCAGGGTCTTGGGATGTACCGTCGGCAGGCAGGCGTTCCAAGCGCAGATACCGGCCTTCTCGATGCTCTGCTTGGGCAGGTCCGGGGCCTGCTCGACGTTGACGCCGAAGGCCTCGACGACGTCGATGGCGCCGCTGTTGGAGGAGATCGCCCGTGCCGCGTGACGCACCACGTAGAGGCCGCAGGCGGCACCGACGATGGCAGCGCCGGTGCTGATGTTGAAGGTCTTCAGGGTATCGGCGCCGGTGCCGCAGTTGTCGATCAGCGGCTGTGGCGTATCGACCTGGACCTTCACCGTGTCGTATTCGTAGAGTGCCTCGAAGGTGCCGGCCACCTCCTCCGGGGTCTCGCCCTTGGCCTTCAGGGCGCCGATGAAGCCGCCCTGCTGCAGGTCGGACTGCTCCTCCTCGCAGATCTGCCGCCAGCATTCGCGGGCCTCCGCGCGCGTCAGGTTCTCGCCGCGCGTCAGCTTGGCCACCAGCGCGCCGAAATCTCTCCAACTTGACTCTTGGCTATGCACCGCTCAACCCCCCAGGGAAGTGTCTGCCGCGCCGTCGTGATTGCCCGCGCGCGGCTTATAGGTCAGATACAGATAATCGCCCAGCGTGTCGGCCCGATCGAGACGGTAGCGCGGGATCTGCCCCTGGGGCCAAAAGGCCGCACGCTCCACGGGCGTGATCGACGTCGAACCACCGATGACGAAAGGGCACACGATGAGCTGGATCTCGTCGTACAGATTCTGCGCGATCATCGAGCGATGGACGCTGCCGCCACCCTCCACCAGGAGCCGCTCGATGCCGATCTCGGTGCGCAGCAGGCGCATGGTCTCGGCCACGTCGACGAAGCGGCCGCCGCCGGCGACCAGGATGCGGGCGCCGCGGCG
>JBGSOR010000496.1:0-12988 GCA_041738985.1 Chromatiaceae bacterium
CCGGCGGCGGCGCAGGCGGGTGGCTCCTGAGCGCGGACTCCCAGGAGCTCGCTGGCCGCCTGACCTTGCCCCCGCCCGGACGGGGGCTCGCCATCGACCTCGGCCTGTCGCGACTGGACCTCAAGGCCCTGTTGCGGTCCGACGCAGACGCGAAGGTGGCAGAACCAATGACTCGGAGCTTTAAGGGCAGGACGCCGAGCGGCAGCCTACCGGCCCTGGACTTGCGGGTGGATGACCTGCGCTGGGGTGACGGAAGTTTGGGCCGCTTGACCCTGGAGATGGCCCCGAACGATCTGGGCACTCGGGTCTCCGGCATCGATTTCCAGGGGGCCGGGGAGACCGTCGTCACCGGGGATGCCGCCTGGATCGACGGGGAGAACGGCGGACGCGGGCGGGTTTCCCTGAGCCTAACATCGGCGGACCCGGGACCCCTGCTCCAGGTCATCGACTCGGCCAACGCGGTGAGCAAAGCGCCTTTGGAATCCACCCTGAGCCTGCAATGGCCCGGTGGCCTGCAAGACTTCGCCCTGGCCGACGCCACTGGGAACATCGCACTCAACCTCGGGGCCGGGAGCCTGCCCAAGGTGGAGCCGGGGGTCGGGCGGGTGCTCGGGTTCCTCAACCTCGCGGCGCTCACCCGGCGCCTGACCCTGGACTTCCGGGACATCTACGAGCAGGGCTTCTCCTTCGAGCGGATCGCCGGACGCATCCGGGTGGACGACGGCCGGGCCACGGTCCAGTCCTTCGACATCGAGGGTCCCGCGAGCCGCATCCAGGTGAGCGGCTACAGCGACCTCCGCACCCGGACCTTCGACCAGACGGTCACGGTGGAGCCCAGTATCGGCACCAGTGTCGCCATCGCTGGCGCCGTGGCCGGCGGACCCGCGGTGGGTGCGGCGGTTTTCGCCCTGAACCGCCTGTCCGGCGGGGCCATCGACCGCCTGGGCAGGTTCCAATACCGAGTCACCGGTCCCTGGGCAGACCCGGTGCTGCAACCGGTCGGCTGGGAGCCATTCGCCCAGCCCCAGACTACCCAGACACCGGCGGGGGGCAGGTCCACCAGTCCCCGGGAGGACAAGGGCGGCGGGGCCGGTCGGTCCCCAAAGGAGCCGGGGAGCAAACCCGGTCAGGGACAGAATCTCTTCCTGGACTGATCCGGGGAGAACCCAAGGCGATCCCCCGTCCTCAGCCCCGGCGCGCGGTAACATAACGCGCCGTTCCCAAATACTCTGCAGTTCCGCGCGGTACTCCGACCTATGCCCAGCCATCGGAAAGCCCCCGGCTCTCGTTGCGCTTCAACCGACGCGGCTGGCGCGACGGAAGACGGCGCGGAGCACCCTGCCGCTCGCGCGGAACGGACATCCAATCAG
Source organism: Chromatiaceae bacterium (assembly GCA_041738985.1). Classification (GTDB taxonomy): domain Bacteria; phylum Pseudomonadota; class Gammaproteobacteria; order Chromatiales; family Chromatiaceae; genus Thiodictyon. Next base: position 1,371 of record JBGSOR010000496.1, read on the forward strand.
GGGGCGCTCGACGACCTGCTCGGGGAGATTGTAAGCACCGCTCGCCAGCCGTTCGTCGCGCTTGATGCGGACATGATGGTCCGATGCGCCAATCCCGCGTTTCTCGAGCTATGCCGGGTCTCCGCCGCCGAAGCCCGGGGCCAGTCGTTCTTTGCCCTGGGCGAAGGCCGGTGGGACATACCGCCGGTGCGCGCCCTGCTCGACCGGGTGCTGCAGCATGGCGACGCGGTGCACGACTACCGGATAGAGCACGAGCTCGAGGGCCTGGGCCCAAGGACCATGCTCGCGAACGCCCGCCGGCTAAGCGACCGGGGGTTCAATCCCGAAACGCTCCTGCTGGCCATCGAGGACGTCACCTGCAGCGATGCAGGCAACCGAGCCCGGTTGGCCGAATCCCTGGAGCAGCAAGTGGCCGAGCGCACGGCCGATCTCGAGGCCGAGATTCGGCAGCGTGTCAAGACCAGGGCAGCCCTGCGGGCGAGCGAAGAGCGTCTGCGCACCGCCTTCAGACACGCGCCTGCGGGCATCGTCGAGGTCGATCCGCGGGACGGCCGTCTGCTCGCCGTCAATCCGGCCTTCTGTGGCATCCTGGGTTACAGCGAGGTCGAATTGGTCGGCCGGACGCTGGCGCAGATTACGCATCCGGAGGACCGGGATGCCGACCGGGAAGGCTTTCGGCGACTGAGCGACGGCGAGATCTCCGTCTACCATCGGGAAAAGCGCTATGTCCGCAAAGACGGCGCTATCGTCTGGGTCGAGGTCAATGCCTCGCTGGTGCGAGACGCAGAGGGGCGGCCGCTATACACGGTGGGAATGATCGCCGACATCGACCGGCGCAAGCGATTGGAGCGGCAGCTCGCCGAGCGTACCGAGCAGCTGCGCCGCGAGCGCAACTTCATGGATGCCGTGCTCGACACCCAGGCCGCCCTGGTGCTGGTGGTGGATGCGGACGGGCGCGTCGTGCAGTTCAACCAGGCCTGCAAGGCGGCGACGGGCCTCGACTTCGAGGACATGCGGGGGAGCTCGGCTTGGTGTCAGCTGGTCCCGGAGGAGGAGCGGGCGGCCGTGCAGCAGCAGGTAATCGACCGACTGCAGGCAGGCGATGACGTCGTTCAGCACCAAAATCATTTGCTGTGCCGGGACGGCACCCGGCGACTGATCCTCTGGAGGAATACGACACTCCGGGACGACGAGGGGAGAATACTCTACATGATCGGCACGGGCGTCGACGTGACCGAGCAGCGTCGGGTGGAGGCGGAGGCTCGCGAGCACCTGGAAGAGGCGTCCCGGCTCCAGCGCCTTCAGACCGCCAACGAGCTCGCCACGATGCTGGCCCACGAGATCAACCAGCCACTGGCCGCCATCGCCATGTATGCCGAGGCCAGCCGGCAAGTCATTCGGCAATTCCCGCCGGACCAGAACAAGCTGGCGGCGAATCTGGAGCGTATCGGTCAGCAGGCCTTGCGCGCCGGGGACACCATTCGCCATCTGCGCGCCTTCGTCAGCCGGGGACGGATCGACCCGGTGCCCATCGACCTGAACGCCGTGCTCCGCGGTGCCTGTGCCCTGATGGCGCCCAAGGTCGGCGGAGGAGGCATCGATCTGGATCTGGCGTTGGACGAGACGCTGCCGCTGGCGATGGGGGTGGACGTGCACGTCGAGCAGGTGCTGCTCAACCTCCTGCGCAACGCCTGCGACGCCATCGCCGAGCCGCGAACGGACAAGGGTGCGATCAAGGTACGGACGGGTCGATCCGAGGGCATGGCCCGGGTGACGGTCCGGGACAATGGGCCGGGAGTCGACGCCGATGCGGCCGCCAAGCTGTTCGAGCCCCTTTCCAGCAAAAAGGCCCATGGCCTGGGCGTAGGCCTGCGCATCAGCCGCAGCCTGATCGAGGCCCACGGCGGTCGCCTCTGGGTAGAGCCGCAAACCCCGGGGGGCGTCTTTCATTTCGAGCTTCCGCTGGCGCCATGAGCAGCGTGCACAGCAGCGCCCCCACCGTATTCGTGGTGGACGACGACGAGGCGATGCGGGACGCCTTGAGCCAATTACTGGATTCGTCCGGGCTCAAGGTGGAATGTCACGCCGACGGCACCTCGTTTTTATCCGAATACCGAGAAGACCGTCCGGGCTGCCTGCTGCTGGATATTGCCATGCCCGGTATAAGCGGACTCGATGTCCAGTCCGAGCTGAGGGCTCGGGGCCATCGGATCCCGATTATCTTTCTCACCGGACACGGCGATATCCCTATGGCCGTCAAGGCGACTCGGGGAGGTGCGCTCGATTTCCTTGAGAAGCCATTCCGGCCCGATCATCTTTTGGATCGGGTTCGTCAGTGCCTCCTGGCAGATCGAGAGAACCGCGAAGCGGATGACAAAGCACAATCCGCCAGAGAACGCTATAAACGCCTGACTGCGCGTGAGCGCGAGGTCATGACCCTGGTCGCTTCGGGTTTCACCAACAAGGAAATCGCTCAAAAGCTCGGCCTTAGCCCACGCACCGTCGAGGTCCACCGTACCCACGTCATGCACAAAATGGGGGCCTCCAATCTGGCGGAGCTGGTCGGAGTAGCGGCGCTCTGCTCCCCCTGATCCGCTTCGTCCGACCGCCCCCTAAGTGGTTCTACTAAGTGTCGGCCCGAATGCCTCCGCCTCCGGATAGGAGCTATATTGGCGCTCCCGTCGGGATTGGTACCAGATACGTCTTTAATCTGTAGCCCGACGTGAAGATATTAGTCACGCATCCTTCAGGAGATTGTCATGTCAAGAAAAGACGAGCAGGAAACCCAATCGACTGCCGCGAATGCGGCCTTGGCCGAAGCTGTGCTTAGCCAGGAAGAAGTCGCGGTCGCAGCGTATTACCGGGCCCAGGCCCGCGGTTTCGAGCCAGGCAATGAGTTGGAAGACTGGCTTGGAGCCGAGCGCGAGATTGCTGTCGGCGCGGAAGCCAGCGTCGCTGGCGATTGACCATCGCGGGTAGGGGTCGCTGTAGGGACGGAGGTTGCCCTCCGCCCCGCGCTCAGTCCCCGGCACCCTTCCCGTCCGCCAACCACCCCTGCAAGGCCTCGATCAGCCCCTCCGCCTGGGCCCGGCTGGAGATGTTGAACTTGGACTGCTGGCGGTACTCTCCGCCGCGCTTCTGGTAGCGACGGATAGTGTATTTGTCCGGCCCGTAGACCTCCTTGGCCTTGTCCCAATCCCGATAGCGGAAGATGATGGTGGTCCAGCTCCCCTTGGACAGGATGACCTTACCCAGCTCTTTGGTGGTTTCGATGCCGTCTTCCGTATAGGAGACGGTCAGGTCCTCGACCTTCTCGGTCATTGGCGTTGCTCTCCCATGTGCTGCGCCGGCCCGCGCCGGGCGCCGTTCTGCTCGAGTGTCTTGACGATATCCGCGGCGTCGCGCCCGCGTGTCTGGTCCCGTCTCGTTGGATCCAGGGCGAGGTCCAGGGGCGTGCGGCCCGCCCCGTCCGGTTGATTGACCCTGGCCCCCCGGGCCAGGAGCCGCCTCACTGTCTCCAGATGGCTCAACACCACCGCCCGGTGCAAAGGTGCGCGGCCCTGAGCGTCCAGCCGGCCCAGATCCGCCCCGCGGCGTATCAAAAAATCATAGGAATCCCGGTTGGAGACCCCCGCGTCGACCAGTTGCAACAAGACCGCCTGGGGTTCCAGCGCCGCACCCGCCTGGACCAGCTCGGCGGCCACCTGGGTCTTGCCGTGGATCAGGGCCAGCTCCAACGGCGTGCGTCCGTCGCGGTCGCGGGCGCGGAGGTCCGCCCCGTGCTCCGCGAGCTCTCGCACGGTGCTCACGTGGCCAGCGCGGGATGCGACGTGCAGAGGGTAGTCGCCATCGCCGTCCGCCTGGTTCAGGTCGGTCCCCCACCGGATGTGGAGCTTGATCTGCTCCAGGTCCCCCGTCTGGACCGCCCTGTACAGGCTCACACGGGGCTGAGCCGACTCGTCGCAGGCGACCAGCAGAAGGAGCACAAGCAGCAGGAGGGCGCGCGCAGCCCGCCAAGCGGCGACTCGCGTCACGGAGATGGGGAATTGGGTGGGTCCGGCCTTGGGCACGCGGGGATGGTAAGTCGCGGTCCCCGGCCCCGCAATGGGACCGGAGAGGCAAGGGCGGCCGGCGTTGGTCTCGATCGGAACCCGGGCGGTCAGCCCGGCCGCTCGAAGAGGTAATGGCCCACCCACCACTCCTGGCCGTCCCGGTAGCCGAAGAGCTCCGCACAAGCCATGAAGAAGAGACGCCAGCGCATCCACCAGACGGCGGCCTGGTCCGCCCCGTAGGTACGCTCCAGAATCGGCCAGACCCGAGGCCGGGTAGCATCCATGCGGGCCAGCCACGCGTTCAGGGTGCGCTCGTAGTGGCGCCCGTCCCAGCGCCAGCGGTCGACGAGCTTGAGATCGTCCTGGAAATACAGCGGCAGGTCGTCGCTCGGCATGATGCCACCGGAAAAGAAAAAACGGGTCATCCAGTCGCTCGGTCCCTGGTCCTCGAAGGCATAGGGGTGAGCTCGGTGACAGAAGATGTGCATGAAGAAGCGGCCTTCCGGCTTGAGCCAGCCGTGCACCCGAGAGAGCAGCTCCCGGTGATTGCGCATGTGCTCGAACATCTCGATGGAGACGATGCGGTCGTAGCGCCCGGGTGCCTCGAAACGATTCATGTCCGCGGCGATAACGGTCAGGTTCCTGAGCCCCAGGCGCTGCGCCTCTCCTTCGATGAAGCCCCGCTGCCCCTGGGAGTTGGAGACTGCGGTCACCCGGCAGCTCGGGAAGCGCTCCGCTGCGTAGAGACAGAAGGAGCCCCAGCCGCAGCCCAACTCCAACACCTCCATGCCGTCCTGGATACCGGCGCGCTCGGCTGTCAGGCGCAGGGCCTCCTCTTCCGCTCGCTCCAGGGAATCGACCCCGGCGGGCCAGTGGCAGGCGCTGTACTTGCGCCGGGGACCCAGGACCTCGACGAAGAATTCCGGCGGAAGCTCGTAGTGCTGGGCATTGGCCAGCTCCGGGACCTCCGCGACGGGGGACGCATCCATCGTGGCGACGAAGGCGCGCGTCCGATCGGCCGCGGCCTCGGCATCGTCTGTCGGCAGGCTATCCAAGCGCTGGCGCAGCAGGGTGCGGATGCCGGCCCTGATCACGGTGTCGGGGACTACCCCCTGCTCCACCCAGCGGATGGCCGTTGCGGTCGCACTGAACATGGTCTTTTCCCCTTTGGCTTGCGCATTTCTCCGGCCCTGCCGAGGTATTGTCAGGTAGCGCCGTTGGCAAGTCCCCCGCCCCGGGTCACTGCGCCGGCCGATGGGTGATCGGGGACGCGGCCGCCGATGGCTAATCCGGCTTAATCGTCCCAGTCGTTGTGCCTGTGGCGGTAATGGCGATGGCGGGGTTTGCGCTTGGCCGGGTAATAATAGCGACGCTCGACATAGCGTCTCTCCTCGTACCCATTGGTGGCCACAGCGGAGCCCAAGGCCCCGCCGAGACCGCCGCCGACGATGGCGCCGGAGCGTCCCGCCACTTCAGACCCAAGCAAGGCCCCTAAGGCACCCCCCAGGCCACCACCGACGGCGGCCCGGGTGTTGAGTTCGCCAGCCACCGCCGGGGTGGCTAGCGCAGTCGTCAGAATCAGGACCGCGGAAAACTTTTTAATCACCACTCTTCGCTCCCTTATCGTCGTTGAGCCTCTTGCGAGCTGCGGGGAAATCTTAGGGGATGCAAGCTGAACCCAGGCTGAACGGGAAACCTGCGCCGCCACAGGTTGGGGGAAGGCTGAAGCGGAGCGAAAGGGCGCGATCAATCAGGAGCACGGTCAGGTTCAAAGAGCTCCAGCTCGATTCGACGGTTGATCTCGGGACCCTGGACCTGTTCCTGCTCGGCGGCGACCTTGGGTTCGCTTTTCCCGCGGCCCTGGTGGGTAAGGCGCGCGGCGGAGACGCCGTTGGCGGCGAGATAGCGGACCACTACCCGAGCCCGAAGATCCGACAGCCGCTGGTTGAGGGACTCGCTCCCCGAGCTGTCGGTGTGCCCAATAACCCGCACTTCGACATGCTCAGGGTCTTTCAACAGCTCGGCTATCCGCTTCAAGGCGTCTCTCGCCGAGGCATCCAAAACGGCACTGCCGTCCGCGAATCGAACCGATCGCCCGAGGTTGGCGACCAGGCGATCGTCTTGCTTCTCGACGTCTAGCGACAATCCCGTGAGTTGCCTTGCCAGCTGGCCCATCCCGCCCCCGTCAGCGCGAGGGGCTTCGCGATCCGCGATGCGACTGTCAGTCGCCCCATCCGTGCGACTATCGACCGGCGCTGGCGTAGGCAAGGCGCTCCGCGGCTCAGGCGCCGCGGCAACAGCGGACACTTCGCTCGACAAGGTCTCGGTCTGCGACCGGGAGCCTGGGCCGATAGGCGCTTCAGAGGTCGCGTCTGAGGCCATAGCCGGCTGCGTCCCCCTGTCCGACAACACCGGTTGCGACGGACCGGCAGGCGCCGATGCCTGCACTGCCTGGACTTGCCCGTCGACCGCTTGGGGCGACTGTCCAGATGCCAGGGTACTTAGGGACGCCGCACCGGCATCCGGACCGATGCCGGAGTCAAGCCCTCGCGGCGATTGTGCGGCGACACTGCCGGTCCCGGCGACGGGGGCGGACGCAGCCTCGGGCCGGTCGGGGGCTTTGTCTGCGATGCTCGCCGAGGTATCCGATGCGGCGATATTGGACGGGCGCTGAACCGATTCGCCGAGTGTGGCGACCGGGCCAATACCCTCGTTCTCGGTCTCCGGGTGCAGTGCCTTGGGCTGACGCGCCAACTCACCGATCGCCCCCCCGTCCGCGCTCGCCTGGGGCGTGTCGCGATCCGCGATGCGAGAGGCACGCGAATCGGACATCACCGCGGCCCTGTCCGGGCCTGTACCCGAGACAAGCTCTTGTCGCGAGACCTGTTTCGCGGGACTGTCGGTTCCAGGGTTGGAAGCAGCCGCCTTAGGATCAGCCGGATCGACACCGCCGGCGCCATTCCGATCGTTCGAGCCGTCTTCCTGAGGTCGGCCCGTGACCGCCGAACCGCCTTGGTCGCTCGGGCTCAGCCAACCCACCCGAAGCACTGAAATCCCAGTCGCCACGATCACCACCAAAGCCAGTAAAAGCCAAATCGCCCTTCCGCGCTTCTGCCCGGGCGGCCGCTTGGTCGTTTGATCGGCAACAAGGGCATTGCTGGGCAATCCGGTCACTTTGGAGCGGAGATCGGGCCCTGCTTCGACCGCTGATCCGCTACCCCCTTGCGGCAAATGATCGACGGTTGCTCCGGCCTCAAGGCCCTGGGATTCGAACGGGCGCAGCGGGACCGCCTTAGGGTGCGGAGCATCGGCTGTCGGGGAAATCGGCTCGTCCTGCGTTAGGGTCGAGACTGTCCCTAACTGGTCGGGCGCCCTGACCGGCGGCGACTCCATGACCAGCCCCCGGTGATCGTCCGCAGTTAGGGACTCGGCTTTCCGATCCTCGATCAGGTCTCCTTGCGGCCCATCCGTCGGAGCAAGGGTCCTAGCGGTCGTCGTCCGATCGTCGCTGTCTTCCGATTCCTCCTCGTGCAGTCGTTCGCGCGGAAGGGGTCGGCCGGCGTCGTCTCGCTCGATCTGGATCAAGAGATGGGGCGCGTGCGATGCGATGAACTCATCGACAGCAGCTCCGGTAATGCGTTTGTCACTGCCTCCATATGCATAAACCATGGCCGTGTCACAAATGAGATTGATAAGACGCGGAACGCCGTTGCTGTAATGATGAATAGCATAACAGGCATCTTTGGTGAAGATCTCGTATTTCCCGCCTGCAACGAATATGCGGTGCTGGATATAGTTCTTGGTTTCCAGTGCGGTGAGCCGCCCCAGATGGTACGACGCGGCGATACGCTGAACAAACTGCTCAAGGTCCGAATGATGCAAGAGTTTGCGTAGCTGGGGCTGACCCAGGAGCATAATCTGCAGAACGAGATCCTTGTCGGCATTGATGTTCGACAGCAGACGGAGCTCTTCCAGCTTCTCCACTCCGAGGTTTTGCGCCTCGTCGACAATGAGCAGAACGCGCTTTCCTTTTGCGTATCGATCGATCACGAAGTCGATGAACGCTTGGTGTTGATCCAGTTTGCTGCCGCCAGCGACGCGTATGTCGAAGGCCAGGCAAATCCATTCCATCAGCTCACCGAGCGATTGATGGGCATGCGAGATGAGACCAACGGTTACGTCCGAGTCGAGTCGATTGAGCAGATAACGCATCAAGGTCGTCTTTCCGGAGCCGATCTCCCCAGTCAAGACGATAAATCCCGCTTGGTTAAGCAATCCATACTCGAGTAAGGTCAGCGCCTCCTGATGTTTCTGGCTGAGAAACAAAAAACTGGGATCTGGGAGAAGAGAGAAAGGCTTCTCGCGAAGCCCAAAAAAAGCCTCATACATTGTCATGCTCCCACTGCATCGGACAGCATCCATATTTGCGCGCCGACCGGACCGTCGAGGCGGCGCTGTGCGCGAAGAGTCTAGCAAGACGTGCGAGCCTGGACCCTACTTGTCGGGGCGCCCGGATTACTGCACGTCGGGATGGAGGTCAATCATTGCTGGCAGACTAGCGGCCCTGAGGGGCGCGAGGCGTCCCCGGCGGTTGGATGGCTGCCACGCGCTGGCGATGGACATCCTACTGGTCTCAGCAATGTTGGCGCGCTTCCCAGGATACCTGAGCTTACTGAAGAAAACTGAGTGGCACGACGGCTTTGTCGCGCGAACCGGACGCGCTGCTCCGGCTGCACCTACCACAGCCAACGTCAAGTCGTTCGGTCACTGCTCGGCGGCTGGCTGTCGGATGAATTGGGTCGTCGCGGAGGCCGTCAGGGGCGCAATACCCGTCCCGTCCGTCCATCCCGGATGGTGGAGGGGCGGTCTGCACCACCGCACGCACCCGGAACTATTTGGTCAATGCCTCCCGCCGCCGACCCGCCCAGTGCGCGGCGCACAGCGAGTGCCGTGCGCGCGGGCCGGTGACCCGCACGGTTGGCGCTGGTGGAGACGATGGGCCCCCCGAAGGCACGGCACAGGCCGGCAGCCAGGGGATGGGCTGTGACCCGAACGGCCAGGGTGTCGAAGCGACCGGTGAGCCAGGCCGGGGCACCAGTCTGGGCTTGAAGGACCCAAGTGAATGGTCCAGGCCAAGAGGCCAGGATCTCGCCACGGCGATCTGGGCTCAGAGGGACGAGAAAGGGGGCGAGCTGGATGAAGTCTGCGGCAATCAGGATAAGGCCCTTTGAGACATCGCGACCCTTGATGGCAAGTACGCGCCCCACGGCATCTCGGTCCCAGGGGTCGCAACCCAGGCCAAAGACTGCCTCCGTGGGGTAAGCCACCACGCCCCCGCTGGCAAGCACGCCGGCGGCAACTCTTAGTCGATGACTCAAAAACGGCGCATTCATTGGGAGGAAAGAGCGACGAGCGAGCCAGATGCGGACAATGCCCCTTAGGGGGGTCCTATTCTACCCGGTAGTCGGGCCTCGTAGAGACCGTCCCTGCGGCGCCCGAGGTGTCGGAGCCGGTCGCCGCCCCACACCGCCGAGCCCGTCGAGGGCGCGGCAATCCCCGAGGCGAGCAACCTGGCCCTGGCACCGACCTCTGCGGTTGCCCCCGGCTCGCACGAAGCCGCTAGCTAGCCCGGCGCCAGGGTCTGCCCGATGATCGCCCGAGTCCGGGTCGACCCTGCAGCCGGAAGCAGGGGATGCGCCCTCCTCGACCGCTCCCAAGCGGTAAACTTTGCGCTATTCCGACGCCTTACGCCGGTCCGGGCTGTACGACCCCGTCCGGGTCATCCGGGAAAAGGAGTCGAAGCAATCACCGGACTCAACGCTCCAAGGCACAGCTTTCCCCCGTCCCGAGCCAGAATCCCAGACTCTTTTCCAGCAGCTCGCTCCAGGGCATGTAGTGGGAGCCGTCGCAGGAGAAGTTGAGCCCGACCATACCGTTATAGATGTTGAGCGACCCGGCGCGGAGATAGATCGTCTCGTCCATGAAGCGCAGGTCGCGGAAGGTCGCAAGCACGGCCCGCACCTGGGGGAGCGGGATGGCGGCGTCCTCCGGGTAGGGCCGGCGGGGATAGGCAAGGCAGATACCGGGGTCGGTCAGGTCCTCGATGTCCAGGAGCCGGTAGCGGTAGGGATCGTCGACCAGCCACAGGGTCGCCCTGGAGCTGGAGAAATGGAGCTTACCGTGGAAGACCCCATGGACCGCCACCAGCTCCGCCATCAGGTCCAGGACCTCGTCGATTCGCTTGTCCATCAAACTCTCTACCCGCTCCTGCTGGAACAGCCCCCCGCGAATCGCGGGGTCGCCCTTAAGCTGGACCCATTGCTCGGGGGGCACGTAGAGCTCCCGGGTCAGCGGCAGCTCCCGCAGGTCGAAGTCGGCACCCAGGTAGCCGAGGGTCTCCCCATCGGAGGACTCGATGCGTCGGACCGCGGTCAGGGACGGGCGCCGGGCATTGCGGCTGATGTAGGCCTGGGATAGGGAGTAGCGCTGCCCAGCGAGGGCGTCCGCCAGATAGGGCCGATCGCTGCGGTCGCGGCCCAGGTGCTCCGGCAACAGGCCCTTGGGTGAGCAGTTGGCGGTGAGCTGGCGGGCATCCCGGTCGAGCACAAAGAGATACTTGCAGGATGGCAGCCCCGGCAGCGCAGCCAGCAGCCGTGCTTCCAGGGCGGTCCGCACGGGCCAGACCTCGGCACAGGCGCGGGCCAATCGCTCGAGGGGAGAGGCCAGACGACCGGCCAGCAGCATACGCTGGCGGGCGACCGCCGCCTGCATGGGTTTGCTCATGGGCTCCGCTCCCGGATTGGCAATGTGGCGAGTACATCTCGCCAGCAAGTTGGCGCTCTTACTCCCTGTTCAAAGCGGACCGAGCCGCAAACGGGGCCCGATGCGGATCTCAAGGGTCCTCAGGGGGCCTTGTCGTCCGCTTCAGTCCCTCGATCGATCCTACGCAGGAGTCCCCGCACCCAGCCGGGTCCGCCGTAGATCAGTCCCGTGTAGACCTGGATCAGGTCCGCGCCGGCCGCAAGCTTGGCCCGTGCACCCTCCGCGTCCATGATCCCACCCACGCCGATCAGCACGGGCCCTGGCCCCAGGGCCTCCCGCACCCGGCGCAGGATCTCCGTGCTGCGGGCGAACAGGGGCCGCCCCGACAATCCCCCGCTCAGGCCCGCCGTGGGGCTCTCGAGCCCCTCGAAACGGATCGTGGTATTGGTTAGGATCAGCCCCGCGCAGCCCGACTCCAGGGCCGCCCGGGCGCAATCGACGGCATCCGCGTCCGCCAGGTCCGGGGCCAGCTTCACCAGCAGGGGCCGCGGCCGGCTCAGGGCCTGATTGGGCGTCTGGATCGCATCGACGATACGACGCACCTCATCCACCGTCTGAAGGTCCCGCAGCCCCGGGGTATTCGGGCTCGAGATATTGACCACCACGTAGTCGGCGAGGGCCCCGAGCCGCTCGAAGCTCGCCCGGTAGTCTTCCGCCGCGCGCTCCGCCGGGGTGACCTTCGACTTGCCCAGGTTGACGCCCAGCGGGACCTGGAGGATGCACCGCTCGCGCAGCCGCTCCAGC
>JBGSOR010000511.1:0-2347 GCA_041738985.1 Chromatiaceae bacterium
TTGAGCCCGTCGCTGAAGCGCGCGACGGCCGCCCGAGCGGCGGCCAGGAGCTGGGCCGCGTCCCGGTTATCGTTCAGGCGCCGCTCGAACTGGTCCAGGCGATGATCCAGGGCGCCCAGCAAGAGCCGGCGCCGCTCCGGATTCTCCAATAAGTCGTCCTGGAGATAGGGGTTGCGGGCGATGACCCACATGTCCCCCAGGACCTCGAAGAGCATCCGGGCGGAGCGCCCGGTGCGGCGTGTGCCACGCAGCTCCTCGATCAGGTCCCACATCGGGGCACCCAGGAAGCGGATCACGATCTCCCGGTCGGAGAAGGACGTGTAGTTATAGGGGATCTCGCGGATCCGCGGCAGCGTCTGGGTCATGGGGCTAGGGCGGTCGGCAGGGCGGTCTTATTGCACCGCACAAAATGGTACCCCAACCCCACCCTGGTTTGGCCCTGATTCCGTCGCAGCGACACCGCAATAACGCTCGCCACTTCGCCCGCGCCCGCTGCGCCGTGTGCGTCCATGGCGTCGTGGTGGCCTTCTCCTGTAAGGCCGAAACCCGGAGGCCCCTCACACCCGAAACACACACAGCGGTACCCGCATTTCCGACTGGCTGACGCCGCCGTGCTGCCCGATCAGGTAGCGCCGCTCCTCGAAGGGGAGCCACTGGCGAACGATTCGATTACCCGTCGGCAGGATGCAGTAGTCCCCGATGCGCTCCTCGAAGCGGGGGTGTGCCTGGCCCAGTCCGAACCACCCCGCCTCCCGGATCTCCCGGCTCCGAACGACCTCCACCAGTCCGGCGAGTGGTCCCCGGCAGTAATCCAGGAAGGCCGCCTCCCGTCCCGGGCGCAGATAGGCGAAGGCCGCCCTAGGCTCGCCGCAGAGCGGGAGGGCCAGGCAGGACTCCAGCTGCGGGTGAAGGGCCAGGTCGATGAGGTCGTCCGGGACCGTGTCCACCTGCCCATGGTCGGCGCAGACGAGGATCAGGGTATCCGTGCCAGCGGCTGCCACCAGGAAGTCGGTCAGGGCCTGCTCGATCAGGCGCAGGTGATTCGCTGCCTCCGCGCTCTCTATGCCCTTGTTATGCCCAATGGAATCCAGATCCGGCCAGTAGGCGTAGAGATACGTGGGCACCCGCTCGCGGCGCAGGGCTCGAGCCATCTGTCGGAACAGGTCCTGGAGCCCGTCGAAGGCCAGGACCCGGGCCGAGCCCGTATGGGAGAGGTTGAAGTCCGAGCGCGCGATGCGATTAGGCGTCATCGCCAGGGAGCGGGTGGCGATGCGGTCGAAGACCGGCCGATGTCCGAATAGCCGCACCGGGTCTAGCCCGGCCTTCCGGTAAGACACCCCGCCGTAGCGCGGCGTCCCCGGGAGCACCGTCATCACGGCGCCCAGCTCCCCCATCCAGGTGTACCAGCCAGTCAGTCCGTGCAGTAGCGGGGCGTCGCCGGTCAGATAGGTGGTGATGGCCGTGGCTGTGGTCGACGGAAACACCGAGTCGATGGCGCCCAGGCGGTGGCGGCGCAAGGGACCGTCCGGGGAGCGTCGGGCCAGCCAGTCGTCTCCCAACCCGTCGACCACCAGCAGCACCAGATGGGTAGTCCGGGCCAGATCCCGGGTTTGCAGCAGGGTCAGGAGAGCGTGCTCCGGACGGCCCCCGCGGGCCTCGACGATGGAGGCCATCAGATTGACGATGCACCCACCCCCGTAGTCCGGGAGGCGGCGAGCGGCGGGCGCGGACAGTCGCTCTTCGGTCATGGGCTTGTGGGTACGGGGCACCTGCAAGGTGCGCGGGGCTTGGGTTAGGGGTCCGCGATCACGTCAGATCGAAGCGCAGGAACTCCATGCTGAACTGGCCGCGACCCTGGGTGAGGCTGCGGAGCGTCGTGGCATAGCCGAGCAGGGACTGGAGCGCCGCCTCGGCGCGGATCTCCGCACTGTCCCCGCGGATGCCAGTGTCGTTGATGACCGCCTGGCGGGACTGGAGATCCCCCAGGACCGCGCCCAGGTTCGCCTCGGGCACCACCACCTCCACCGCCATCACGGGCTGCATGAGGGCCGGATCGGCGGACTCCACGGCCTTGCGCAGGGCCTTGCCGGCGGCGGCGGCCAGGGCCTCCGGGGTGGAGCCGGGGCCAAACAGCTCCGCCTCCTTGACCCGTACCCGCAGATCCACCAGGGCGGCCCCCTGGAGGGCGCCGGACTCCAACCCGCTGCGTACCCCCAGATCGATGGCCTGGCGCTGGGCATCGGACAGGAGCGCCCCCTCGGGCAGGACCCTCGGGCTCGACTCTACATCCACCCCGGCCCCCCGCGCCAGGGGCTCCACGCCGATCGCCACCCGCGCCATCAGGTCC
>JBGSOR010000548.1:0-4450 GCA_041738985.1 Chromatiaceae bacterium
CGCCGCGGAGGACCTGGATCAGCCAGGGACGACCGGTTGGCGCTCCGACTACGGCTCGCCCGTGCGAGACGCCGCCGCCGTCCTCGCGCTGGCCGCGGAGTCCGGGTCCAAGGCCCTGGATCTGCACGCACTCGCTGGCCGGGTCCAGTACCAGCGGGAGCGTCAGCGCTATCTGAGCACCCAGGACAACGCCTGGCTCCTGCTTGCCGCCAACGCGCTGACCCAGGGCAGCAAGGACCTGCGCCTCGACGTGGACGGGACCACCAGGGAAGGGGCCTTCTACGGCAGCTTCGACGACGCGCGGCTCAAATCCGGTCCGGTCGTCATCCGCAACCGGGGCGCGGGCCCGGTGGACGCCATGGTCGGCGTCCTGGGCGTCCCCTCCGTGGCGCCGCCTGCCGGCGGCAACGGCTACAGCATCGAGCGCGCCTACTACGACCTGGACGGTCGGCGGGTCGAGCTGATCGGCGTCCCCCAGGGCCAGCGCCTGGTGGCCGTGCTGACCGTCAGGGCCGATCCGGCCGTCGCCGCGCGCTTGATCGTCGACGACCCGCTCCCGGCCGGGTTCGAGATCGACAACCCCAACCTGCTCAAGTCCGCGGACATCGCCAACGTGCCGGGCCTGGCTCTGGTGGACGCCCCCGCCCACCAGGAGCTCCGGTCGGACCGCTTCGTGGCCGCCGTGGAGCGGCAGACCAGCGACCCCGGGGTCTTCCAACTCGGCTACCTGCTGCGAGCGGTCACCCCCGGCACCTACGCCCAGCCCCCGGCCGCGGTGGAAGACATGTACCACCCCGCGCGGCGGGCCTGGACCGACGCGGGGAGTGCGAGGGTGACTGGGGCGTCTCGATAGGGGAGGGGCGGCTCAGTCCGCAAGTCGACGCCAACGACAGGCGGGTCAAGGTCGAGGAGACCGGGATTTACACCTATCCGGACATCGTGGGGGTCTGCGGCGAGCCGCACTTCGAGGACAACTGCGTCGATACCCTGCTCAATCCGGTCTTGATCGTCGAGGCGCAGTCCGAATCCACCGAGCGCTATGACCGCGGGGCCAAGTTCGCCCGCTATCGCGGTCGTGCCTAGTTCCAGGAGTATCTGCTGGTCGCCCCGACGGAGCGGCGGTTCGAGCACTATCGCCGCCAGGATGGCGGTGGCTGGCTGTTCGTCGAGTATCGGGACCCGGACGACCAGGTCGAGCTCGAATCCCTGGGCTGCAGTTTGAGGCTTGCGGACATCTACGAGCGGGTGGCCCTGCCTCCGATCCCCGGCCCCGCGGCCCCCAGCGAAGGCCACGAGCCGAGCTCAGGGGGGAGGCTCGGCATCGAAACCTCGGTCGCGGGGTTTTTGGCCTGGTTTCTCGCTACAACATCCGGGGGTTTTGGCGAAGACCGTCAACCTGCCGCGGAGCAGGCTCTCGGTGGGCGATGTCTCGACGGCTGAGTCCGGTATCTCGGTCATGGTGAGTGTACCTTTGACCTCTGTCCCGCTGCGCGGGCCGACGCGCCTCCCGCCCGCGTCGCGGACAACTGCGGTGGCTTCCCAAGAGGTTGGAAACGCGGTTTCCGACTGGCCTTGAATCGAGACTTGTGCAACGCATAGACTGGTCAGATACCTAGTCATATGCGCGTTCGGCAGGAGAGACGCCATGCAAGCTTGGCCCGTTCAGGACGCCAAGGCCCGTTTCAGCGAGCTCTTGGATATCTGTACCGCTCAAGGTCCGCAAGTCGTCACCCGCCGAGGGGCAGAAACCGCCGTCCTGGTCCCCATCGCCGAGTGGCGACGCCTGCAAGCCCTTTCCCGCCCCTCGCTCAAAGCGCTGCTGCTGGCCGATACCGCCCGCACCGACGCGCTCGTCCGCGAACGCGGCAAGGCCCGCCGCCGTCCGGCCGCCGACATGGGATAGGCAGGTATGTATCTGCTGGATACCAACGTGGTTTCGGAGCTCCGCAAACCGCGCCCGCACGGCGCCGTGGTCGCTTGGCTCGAGTCGGCAGACGACACCAGCCTTCACCTCTCCGCGATCACGCTGGGCGAGATTCAGGCCGGTATCGAGCTGACCCGCGAGCAGGACCCGCAGAAGGCCGCGGAGATCGAGTCCTGGCTGGACCTGGTCGTCGACTCCTATCAAGTGCTCGCCATGGACGGGCCGGCCTTTCGCTGCGGGGCCAGGCTTATGCACCGGAAATCGGACACGCTGTACGAAGACGCCATGATCGCGGCAATCGCCAAGACGCGTGGACTCACGGTCGTCACGCGCAACGTCGCGGATTTCGCCGCGCTCGGGGTCGGAGTGCTCAATCCGTTTGAGCCCGGCGCGCGGATCCAGGCCACCGGGCGATAGGGGCTCGGTCGAGTCGCCGAACGCCCGTGCCTGGCTCGTACACGCCGCCGCTCGTCGCTTCGCCGCCATCAGCGAGACCTTCAAGGATCGGAACAAGAGCGCCATCATCAGCGTGATGCGCGACGCCGTCGAACGCGGCGAGCGTCGCCAACGGCACGTTGAGGCGATCGATCGGATTCTGGAGCGCCGTCAGCACGCTCCTCGCTGTCCGCGATGACTGTCGCCCCTGATGCACCTGATGCCTTATGGATGCCAGCGTCGCCATCGAAAGGTTCTTCCTGTCGGTGGTGGGCTTGAGTGTCAGTGGCAGACGACGCCGCCGCGCTGCCGGCCTGAAAGATCGGCTAGGATGAGGCTTATCCGTTTACCGACCGCGAGGGTGCAGCGAATGGAGGCCCGCAAGCTCCAGACCACCGCCGATCTGCTCGCCAGCCCCGAGGAGCGGGTGGAGCTGATCGACGGCGAGATCGTCCGGCGACCCATGGCGCGGGCGGAGCATGGTGTCGTGCAGCTTCGTGCAGGGGTCGAGCTGGGTCCCTTCGACCGCAAGTCCGGCCCCGGCGGCTGGTGGATACTCACCGAGGTCAGCGTTGTCTACGAGCTGCACCAGTGCCCCAGCCACGACCTTGCCGGTTGGCGCAAGGAGCGGATGCCGGAGCGTCCGAGCGGGGTCATCGAGTTGGCTCCGGATTGGGTGTGCGAGATCGTCTCGCCCGGCCACGAGCGCAAGGACACCCTGACGCTGTTTCTGCTACTGCAGCGCCACCGCGTGCCGTTCTATTGGCTGATTTGGCCAGAGGACCGCATCCTGGTGGGCTACGGCCTTGATGGCGACCACTATCGGGTGATCGCTACCCTGTCCGAGCCCGCCCGGGTCAGGGTCCCGCCTTTCGAAGAGATCGAGATCGACCTCGCCTACATCCTCGGCGACTGAGGGCGCCTGCTGACCGACGCGACTCGGGTGGATTCCATTTTGTGGATCAGCTTGATCATGTCGCGGACGCCGAGCCGATCTAGTCCATGCGGGGGAAGCTAACGGGTCCGGTGGCCGGGGGCAAACGACAGGAGCTGTCGAAGCCCGGCAACGGACTCGCGCGACAGAACCGCGGGTCGGACGCCATCGATCTCTAAGCCCGTCGAGCGGTGTCGGCGGGGCTGACGGAGCGGGTCATGGATCGATTGTAGCCGCGCCGGTTTCGCCGTTCGGAAGGGCAGGCCCTTCTGGCATACCGCGCCCTGTCGAGCCGCCTTTCAAAACTCCACGACCCGGTCGATCTTCAGCACCCAGCTCGCCTCGCCGGGGACGAGCTTGTTGGCGCCGAAGGCGATGAGGGAGGCGCGCTTCTCGGCCCCTGGCTCGGCCACGTAGATGTAGATCTCGGGGGAGCCATCGGCGTCGATATCGGCCACCTCCGCGCCGGTGACCATGCCGCTGGTCTCGACCTCGACGGGGCTGTTGTCGATCGCGAGGCCGCTGGGGACGATGGTCACGCTGTTGGCCGTGGGCGTGTTGGGGCTGGAGACCGCGAACGCGATTCCGTGGAGCCTCGCGTTCGCCTCGAACGCTGCGGAGGCTTGAACGGATGGGAGCAGGAGGGAAGCGGCGAGTGCGGCGACGGTTGCTTTCATGATCGATCTCTCAAGTTAGGTCGGTTGGCGTCGAGTGCCTGGCGAGGACCTTGATTATCCGCTTGCGGCGCCCTCGCCGTCCCCCTGCGACACCCGAACCGGAATCGGCCCCCTGGTCCAGACCCTGTTTTCCTTTGCAGTCGCCGCATGGTGGCCGACGCGGACAGGGTCCTTGCTCGACAACCAGGGAGCTCGACGATCGGGACATTGGCCAGGGCCCCTCCCCGTGCGACCCCTGGATGGCCCATAATCGCCGCCCACCGAATTCCCACCCGCGGGAGAGTCCCCGCCAACCGTGCTCGCCGACCCATGAAAAAGCCGCCTAAGGCACGCGCTAACCCGTCCAAGACCAAGCCGCCGTCCCCCGAGTCCCTGCTGGCAGCCGCCCAGGGCCATGCGGCGGCGGACCGGTTCCGGGAGGCGATCGCGGCCTTCAAGGAGCTGCTGCGCACGGAGGACCGTCCGGAGTGGCGGCTGGCG
>JBGSOR010000577.1:0-4249 GCA_041738985.1 Chromatiaceae bacterium
CGATGTCGTACCAACGACCCCGGTGAACCTGGCCGCCGACCCGATCTTGCCCCATTGCGGCCCGTAGCAGGGGGGCCAGGGGGAAGGCCCCGCCCCGGCAGCCGGCGAAGAGCTCCGGGTGATAGAGGCCGATCCCGCCGAAGGTCAGGCGCGGCTCGCCCTGGGTGCGCACGCGGCCCGCGATCAGGGCGAAGTCCCCAACCGGATGGTGGCTCGGGTTCTCCACCAGGACCAGGTGGGCCAGGTCGCCGTCGGCTAAGGTGAGTGCGTCGAGGGACACATCGCTCCAGACGTCGCCGTTCACCACCAGGAAGGAGTCTGGTCCCAACAGGGGCAGTGCCTTGAAGATGCCGCCGCCGGTCTCGAGGGCCTGGCCCTCCCCCTCCGCGGAGTAATGGATGCTGACCCCGAAGCGCGAGCCGTTGCCCAGCGCGGCTTCGATCTGTTGGCCCAAATGGGCATGGTTGATGACCAGCTCCCGGAATCCCGCCGCCGCCAGGCGCTCGATCTGATGCTGGATCAGGGGCTTGCCACCGGCAGCCAGGAGCGGTTTGGGGATATGGTCGGTGAGCGGGCGCATCCGGTTGCCCCGCCCGGCGGCCAGGATCATCGCCTTCATGGTCGGACTGGACGGCGCCGGTGTCACTGGGTACCCGATCGGCCGCCCCGTTAACCCCGCATGGAGTCGAAGAACTCCCCGTTGGTCTTGGTGGCCTTGAGCTTGTCGTGGAGGAACTCCATGGCGGCCAGCTCATCCATTGGGTGCAGGATCTTGCGCAGGATCCACATCTTCTGGAGCTCGTCGGGCCGCATCAGGAGCTCTTCTCGCCGGGTGCCCGAGCGGTTGATGTTGATGGAGGGGAAGATTCGCTTCTCGGCGATCCGGCGATCCATGTGGATCTCCATGTTGCCGGTGCCCTTGAACTCCTCGTAGATCACGTCGTCCATGCGCGACCCGGTGTCGACCAGGGCGGTGGCGAGGATGGTCAGGCTGCCCCCTTCCTCGATATTGCGGGCCGCGCCGAAGAAGCGCTTGGGCCTTTGCAGCGCATTGGCGTCGACACCGCCGGTGAGCACCTTGCCGGAGGACGGGACCACGGTGTTGTAGGCGCGGGCGAGCCGCGTAATCGAGTCGAGCAGGATGACGACATCCCGCTTGTGCTCCACCAGTCGCTTGGCCTTTTCGATCACCATCTCGGCGACCTGTACATGACGGGTGGCGGGCTCGTCGAAGGTGGACGAGATGACCTCGCCGCGCACTGAGCGGGCCATCTCGGTGACCTCCTCCGGGCGCTCGTCGATCAGCAGCACGATCAGATAGCAGTCCGGGTGGTTGTGCCCGATGGACTGGGCGATATTCTGCAGCATCATGGTCTTACCGGCCTTGGGCGGGGAGACGATGAGGCCGCGCTGGCCCTTGCCGATAGGCGCGACCAGATCGATGGTGCGTGCCGTGATGTCCTCGGTGCTGCCGTTGCCGATCTCCAGCCCGAGCCGCTTCTGCGGGAAGAGCGGGGTGAAGTTTTCGAACAGGATCTTCGACTTGGCGTTCTCGGGCCGGTCGAAGTTGATGTCGTTGACCTTGAGCAGCGCAAAATAGCGCTCGCCGTCCTTGGGGGGGCGTATCTTGCCTGAGATGGTGTCGCCGGTGCGCAGTGCGAAGCGGCGGATCTGGCTCGGGGAGACATAGATGTCGTCGGGGCCCGCCAGATAGGAGGCGTCGGCGGAGCGCAGGAAGCCAAAGCCGTCCTGGAGGATCTCCAGCACGCCGTCGCCATAGATGTCTTCGCCGCGCTTGGCCTGGGCCTTAAGGATCGCGAAGATCAGGTCCTGCTTGCGGGAGCGGCCCACGCCCTCGATTTCCATGGACTGTGCCAGCTCAACCAGCTCGGGCACCGGCGTCTTCTTCAATTCGGTTAGGTTCATTGGGATTTTCGTCAGACAGGGGTCAGGGGAGGTGCGCGGTGCCCCGCGAGGGATCGGCGTCGCGACTGCGACGGCTCGGGGAGGCCGTTGACCTAGGGAGGGCGCCCGGGCGGGCGCCGCATGAGCCAGGTCGAGTCCAGGTCCCGGCGGCGCCCACGGCGCGTGCGCGCGTGCGGGGCCTGGGACCGGGATCTTTAGAGATTGCTGTCGATAAAAGCGGTGAGCTGCGACTTAGACACCGCTCCCACCTTGGTCGCTTCCACCTCGCCCTCGCGGAACAGCATCAGGGTGGGAATGCCGCGGATGCCGTAGCGGGGCGGGGTGCTCGGATTTTCGTCGATGTTGAGCTTGGCCACCTTGACCCGGCCGGCATATTCCTCGGCGATCTCGTCCAGGACCGGTGCGATCAGCTTGCACGGGCTGCACCAGTCGGCCCAGTAGTCGACCAAGACGGGCTCGGCGGATTTCAGGACCTCGTCTTCGAAGGAGTCGTCGGTCACATGGACGATGCGATCGCTCACAGAAATTCTCTCTCGTCAGGTTATTGCGTCAGGTGATGGCATCCGGTCCGGGCGTCGGTTGCTTCGCACCGACTCCCAGCGTCTTGACTCGGGGCCGGCGGCGGCATCCTGCCATGCCCTAGTAGTGCCTCGATTCGTCTCGAATTCCCGGCGTATCGGCACGCTGGTCGGCGCCGTAGAGGGGATTGGGTCGGGTAGTCTCGTCGGGAGGTCCGCGCGAGCGGACCCGTGTCCGAACCAGGCCCCGACGGTCTTGATTCGGCTGGTCTAAGTCGAGATTCGTGACCCCGGCACCCGCTCTTTGGGGGTTGGGCCACCTGAGGGTTCCGGCCAGCCGTCAGGGGCGACCTCTGGATTCGGCGGCGGGAGGGCGAATTGGCGTTGGAATAGGCCCTTGGGTAAGATGCTATTTGATCCAAAGCGCAGAGAATTTGCAAGCCTTGCCGCAAACGGGGCAGGCATTTTGGGAACCTGGTATTTCAATGGCCGAAACACACCTGACCGCGACCCGCTTCGACAGCTTCGCCCTCGATCCTCGCATCCTCCAAGGTCTCCGAGACGCCGGGTTCACATATTGCACCCCCATCCAGGCCGAGACGCTACCCATCGCCCTGGCGGGCCAGGACGTGGCCGGTCAGGCCCAGACCGGCACCGGCAAGACAGCCGCCTTTCTCCTTGTGATCCTCCAGCGGCTACTGTCCGCGCCTCCGCCTCCTCAGCACGACCATGGTCATCGGCATGGGGGGCATGCGGAGCCCCGCTCTCAGCCGCGTGCGCTGATCGTGGCCCCAACCCGCGAGCTGGCCGTGCAGATCCACAAGGACACCCTGGCGCTGGCCCGGCATACGGGGTTCCGGGTGGGACTGGTCTTTGGCGGGACCGGTTATCAGCAGCAGCGCGACGACCTGGCAGCCGGGATCGACATCCTGATCGGTACCCCCGGGAGGCTGATCGACTATCTCAAGCAGCATGTCTTTACCCTCAAGGCGGTGGAGGCGGTAGTCCTGGACGAGGCGGACCGCATGTTCGACCTGGGCTTCATCAAGGACATCCGATTTCTCCTGAAGCGCATGCCGCCCCCGGAAGAGCGTCTGGGGATGCTCTTCTCCGCGACCCTGTCCTATCGGGTGCTGGAGCTCGCCTACGAGCATATGAACCATCCCCGGATGGTCAAGATCGAGTCCGACAAGGTGACCGCGGAGCGGGTGCGCCAGGTCTGCTACATGACCGCCAATTCCGAGAAGATCCCGCTCCTGATCGGGTTGGTCCGGAGCTGGAAGGATCCCCGGGTCATGGTCTTCGTTAACACCAAGCGGGAGGCGGACCGGGTCTGGGGCTATCTCCAGGGTAACGGTATCAATACCGCCGTGCTCTCCGGGGACGTGCCCCAGAAGAAGCGCCTGTCGCTCCTCAAGCGGTTCACGGACGGGGACCTGCCGGTCCTGGTGGGCACGGACGTGGCCGCGCGCGGTCTGCACATCCCGGACGTGACCCATGTGGTCAACTACGACCTCCCGGAGGACGCGGAGGACTATGTCCATCGCATCGGGCGGACCGCCCGCGCTGGAGCGGCGGGGGATGCCATCGGCTTCGTGTGCGAGACCTACGCCTTCTGTCTCCCGGATATCGAGCGCTTTATCGGCGCCAAGGTCCCGGTGCAGCCGGTGGACCCCGATCTGCTGGCCCAGGTCGATCACAGAAGTCGGCTGCGCCCGGACCGCGAGGACCGGGAGTATCGGCGCGAGGGCCGCGATGGGCACGGCCATCACGGGTCCCGGGAGGGCTCCAGGGACGGCCGCGGC
>JBGSOR010000038.1:0-17773 GCA_041738985.1 Chromatiaceae bacterium
ACCCACGGACAACCCGGCCGCCACCCGGTCCGACACGGCGAGCGGCCTGCCGCACGAGCCCTACTCGGCCGAGCGTCTGGCGGCGGCACTGGCCCAGGGCCGACCGATGCTCGTCAACATGACGGCCGCCTGGTGCATCACCTGTCTGGTGAACGAGCGGGTGGCCCTGAGCGGCAACGCGCTCGCCGGGCAGCTCGCGGCCAAGGATGTGCTCTATCTCAAGGGGGACTGGACCAACCGGGACCCGGCCATCACGGAGTACCTGGCGGGTTTCGGACGCAGCGGTGTCCCCATCTACGTGCTCTACCCGCGGGCCGGCGAGGCCCGCGTGTTACCCCAGATCCTGACCCCGGCGATCGTCGAATCGGCGATCGCCTCGCTCGGGGACCCGGCTCCCCGCACTTCCAGAGGAGAAGACCCATGACCCTCGCGTTGACCCGTCCGCTTGTCGCCCTCGGCTGCCTCGTCCTCGCACTCGCCGTCCAGCCCGCGGCGGCCAAGCCCGAGGTGGGCAAACCTGCCCCGGCCTTCTCGGTCACCGACACCGCCGGAAAGACCTGGAGCCTCGCCGATGCCAAGGGCAAGGGGCTCGTCCTGGAGTGGACCAACCACGACTGCCCCTACGTGAGGAAGCACTACGGCAGCGGGAACATGCAGGCCCTGCAGAAGGAGGCCGCCGCGGCCGGATACGTCTGGCTGTCGGTGATCTCCTCCGCCCCCGGCAAGCAGGGCCACGTGACCCCGGCCGAGGCGGACGCGCTGACCAAGGACCGGGGCGCGGTGCCGACCGCGGTCCTGCTGGACGGCGACGGCACCATGGGCCAGGCCTACGGGGCCCAAACGACGCCCCACATGTTCGTGATCGACGCCTCCGGGACCCTGGTCTATATGGGGGGTATCGACGATCGGGCGACCTCCGATCCGGCCGATATCCAGGGCGCCAAGAACTATGTGCGACTCGCACTCGCGGACCTGGCGGCGGGCAAGCCGGTCGCGAATCCGGTCTCCCGGCCCTACGGATGCTCGGTCAAGTATTGAGCCGGCGGATTCCTTGACCGGGAGCGCCGACTGTCAGTCGGCGTCTCTTAAGGACCAGTCCAAAGCCAGAGGTTCCGACCCTGACCTTGAGCGCCCCCGCCGAGTTCAGCTCGGCGGTCCCAACGAGGTCGTCGACGCCGCGCATCCCTGGCGATCTCCGGGGGCAACCAGTCAATAGGCGGGCGAGCCCCGATGAGGACGAACAGGGCGTCGGCGGCGACCCTGTCTCCTTCGCCATTGCTGTCGCGCAGGACCAGTTGCTGGAGACGGCCGTCTCCTCCCCCGCCGACCACGGTGGTGCTCGTACGCACCTCCACGTTCGGCGTCGCCTCGACCGCTCGCACCAGGTCGTGCGACATCCCGGCTGCGAGCGACGGCGCGCGAACGACCAGCGTGAAGCGGCGCGCGTACCGCGCGAGGTGCAAGGCCGCCTGGCCGGCAGAGTTCCCGCCGCCAGCGATGTACGCGTCCTTACCCTTGAGCGCAGGGGCCTCCGAGACCAGGCCGCCGTAGAGGAACTCCTGCGCCACGCAAGGTCGGCAGGGAGGGGGCTAGAGGATCGCTGGCGGCGCGAGCAAGTGCAACCGCTCAGCTCCTTAGCCACTCCCGCGCAGCGCCGAGCTCCGCATTCGCGAAGACGCGCACCTCACCCGGCATGGCGAATCCGAAGGCCTTAGTGGCCATGCGTATCCAGTCGATGTCCGTCACCAAGGCG
The DNA here is from genome assembly GCA_041738985.1 of Chromatiaceae bacterium. Classification (GTDB taxonomy): domain Bacteria; phylum Pseudomonadota; class Gammaproteobacteria; order Chromatiales; family Chromatiaceae; genus Thiodictyon. Next base: position 1,754 of record JBGSOR010000038.1, read on the forward strand.
ATGCGCTCCCAGGCCGCAAGGTGGCTGAGTCCCACCTTTGCGTCCTCCCAAACGGCACCGGCGGCGAAACTGTCGAAGTCCTCGCCCAGGTGATACAAGAGACGCACCCGCTTGTATTTTTCCACTGCCTCCTCGACCGCGGGCACGATGTGGCCTTCGTAATCCTCGGCGGTCACCTTTCCGTGGGCGCTGAATCCGATGACGTTTTCGGGTAGACCTGTCAGCTTCTCGACCATGCGTGTCACTCCTGATATTTGAGGACGGCAGCGCGACGGGCACTGGCGCGGCTCCCGCCGCCGAAGTTGGGATAGGCCGGGTTCACCGGATGCGCAGCCCATCGTAAGGGCCAGACTCGGCACAGTGGCGCGTCCGTTTCGGCTCTCGGAAGCTAGACTCTGTCCTGTGCAGCCACAAAAAACCGGGGAATCGATAAGGGTGTCGAGAGAGAAGATCGATGCGCACTTGTCGGCGCGCTGCCTTAGATCGGCGGCGATCCCCCGGCTGTGGTTTCTCTCTCCCAGAGGGTGAGGCATCCACCGCGGTCACCTCCTGGCCCTGCTCGCAGAGCAACACGGCGTTGCGGCCTTCCCCCTCTGCGAGGCACAAGATCCTACCCAACGGCAACACATCTGCCTTGGCCGCAAGAAAGCCGTTGGGCTCGGTGCCGTACACGTATTCCTTGGCGCTGTAACGCTCGTCCCACATTCGGGCACTCCCCTCAAGTTGCGAAACCGACGCTAGCCCATGGCGCCCCGTCCGTGGGGTGCCTCGAAGTGCAGCTCCGGCCCCTTGGGCACGATGCCCGTCGGGTTGATGGCCCGGTGGCTACCGTAATAGTGCAGCTTGATGTGGTCCATGCGGATGGTCGCGCCGACGCCCGGCACCTGGTACAGCTCCCGCGCGTAGGCCCACAGGCTCGGGTAGTCGATCAAGCGGCGCCGGTTGCACTTGAAGTGCCCGTAATAGACGGCGTCGAAACGCACCAGGGTGGTGAAGAGTCGCCAGTCCGCCTCGGTGATCCGATCGCCCGCCAGATAGCGCTGACGCGACAGCCGCTCCTCCAGGGTGTCCAGGGTCTCGAAGAGCCGGTCGTAGGCCGCCTCGTAGGCCGCCTGGCCGGTCGCGAAGCCCGCCCGATAGACCCCGTTGTTCACGTTCTCGTAGACCAGCGCATTGACCGCGTCGATCTCCGGGCGCAAGGGCTCCGGGTAGAGGTCCAGGTCCCGGCGCCCCGAGGCATCGAAGGCGCCGTTGAGCATGCGGATGATCTCGGAGGACTCGTTGTTGACGATGACCTGGCGCCGGGTGTCGTAGAGCACCGGCACCGTCGCCAGACCGTCGAAGCCGGGCGCGCTGTGGGCGTAGAGCTCATGCAGGGCCCGGAAGCCGTGGACCCGGTCGGGCGTCGCGCCCGGATAGTCGCCGAACACCCAGCTCTCCGCCGGCATCAGCGGATGCACCACGGACACCGCGATCGCCGCCTCTAGGCCCTTCAGCATCCGCACGATCAGGGTGCGATGGGCCCAGGGACAGGCATAGGAGACATAGAGATGGTAACGGCCGGGCTCCGCCGGGAAGCCGCCCTCGCCCGAGGGGCCGGGGCGGCCGTCCGCCGTCACCCAGTGACGAAAGCCCGAAGGCTTGCGGAGATACTCGCCGTCGGTGTTGGTCATTGTTCCGCCTCCAGAGGATCGCTGGTCCGCGGTCCGCATGGCCACGGCACCGGATGCTGAAATCATGGCCGCAGCGAGTAAACGCGGCTTTGCGCCCACGATCTGCACGCCAGGCCATCCTGGCTTCGACGCGGGCCGAGGTTCGAGTGTGGTCCAGATTCGCGCTCAGGACCTGTCGCCCGCGGTCCTTGCGCCTGTACTGGCCGCGTGTCCTCCGGCGGCGCGAGACGCCCGACCAGTGTATCCCAGGCGATGGCCACGCCCGGCAAAACGCCGACCGGGGTTTCGCCTGCCAGTCCCCGTCACCCCGGCCCCGCCGAACTGGCCCTGCTCCAGCCGGTCGATGATCAAGATGCGGTCCGGATTTCGTGCCATATGCCGCCCTGCTGTTGGATTTATTGACAACAGTATCGCCCGTCGCTAAGGTCGCCTCCATGCGGGCAACGCTTCTCCTTCGCCGTCGTGTCGTTGTCGCTCCCGACGCCTTCGCCGACCTGGCGATCTGGCAGCTCCCGGAGCCGCTTCCGCCCTCGACGCACCGGTTCAAGTACCGCCTTGCCTATGTTGTAGATGATCGATGCGTATTGCGCTACGACAACGAACGGGGCAAGGGCGATCACCGGCACACCGAAACTGCGGAAGCGCCGTACCGGTTCGTGACGCCCGATCGACTGATGGCCGACTTCGAGTCCGATATCGCAAGGTGGAATCATGAACACAGTCATTCTTGACGTCCGTTCCTTTCGGGAGACTCTCAACGATGCCGTGCGAGCCATGGACACGGGGCACGCGGACTCCGATACCCGGATCAGCTTCGCCACACCCGAGCTGCTGTGGGAGGTATTGACCGCAAAGCGCTGGGAGATCCTCAAGGCACTCTGCGGGGCTGGCCCCGTCTCCATCCGCGAGGCCGCGCGTCGCGTTGGTCGCGATGTAAAGGCGGTCCATCGCGATGTCACGGCGCTACTCAAGGCCGGGGTGCTCAGCCGGGTGGCGGATGGCCGTATCGAGTTTCCTTTCGAGGCAGTGAAGGTAGAGTTTCTGTTGCGGGCAGCATAGGCGCGCCCGGGGTACCTTCGCAGGCGGCTCGGAAGGGCGGTGCCGGTTGGGCGACTTTCAGGTTGGATTGCGTCATCGGGAGATGGGGATAGTCGAGCTTGGCCCTTCTTCCCTCCGCGGGCTGGAATGTAAACATCGGCTATGCCCCGGACGGGATCGGAGAGATCGCGATCCTCGACGCGCAGAAGAGCGGGATCTACCCACTCCAGATCGAGCCCGTTGTCGCCGAAGCCGCTCAATCCTCCGGCGGCGCGAGACGCCCGACAAGTGCATCCCAGGCGATGACCACGCCCGGCAAAACGCCGACCGGGGTTTCGCTTGCCAGCTCCGTTACCGTGGCCCCGCCGAACTGGCCCTGCGCCAGCCGGTAGATGGTCAGGATGCGGTCGACCGGGTGGACCAGCCAGTACTCGCGCACGCCGGCCCGCTCGTAGACACGGCGCTTGCGCACATGGTCATGGCTCGCGGTGCCCGGCGAGAGCACCTCGACCACAAAGTCCGGGCCGCCCCGTACCCCGCGGCGGTCGGTCTTCGCCTGATCGCAGATCACCAGCACGTCCGGCTGCACGACCGTGTCGATCTCCGCGTCGTCCTCGTTCGCCCGAGGAATCCGCACATCGACGGGCGAGACATAGGCGCGGCAGGGTTGGTCGCCCAGTGCCTGCCGTAGCTGGTAGTAGATCTCGCCGACCACATCCTGATGATCGAGCGTCGGCGCCGGTGCCATCAGGTAAGCGACGCCATCGATCAGCTCGTAACGCACATCGTCGGGCCAGGTCAGATAGTCCGCGTAGGTGTAGTGCTGGCGATTCGGTTGCGGGAGAGCCATGGCGAATGCCGAGGGGATAACGTGCGAGCAGTATGATGCGACCGCCGCTCGCCGAAAGCCAGCTCGGACGCGGGCGTCAAGCGCGCTTTGTCCGACCTTGTCTGAAACGATGGAGCTGCTGCAATCTTACCGAGGGGCTGATCGCCGCCGTCCCGGATGGCGAGCCGTGGGTCCGCGGTCGCCATAACGCGGCCTTCGCGGTCTCGGTTCCTCGGGGGGGGGCGAGCAGACCGAACATCCTCAGCTACGTCCCTGGCATCTACCTGGTACCGATCGAACCATGAGCAACCGAACCATCGCCATCGACGATCGGCTTCACAGCTATCTGCTCCAGCATTCGGTGCGTGACAGCGCCGTCAAGCGGCGCCTGCGGGAGGTCACGTCCTCCCTGGAGCGGGGCGGTATGCAGATCGCCCCGGAGCAAGGCCAGCTCATGGCCCTGCTGGTGGAGCTGATCGGTGCTCGGCGGATCCTCGAGATCGGGACCTTCACGGGCTACAGTGCCCTGTGCATGGCCGAGGTCATGCCGGCCGATGGTGTGCTCGTCTGCTGCGACCTGAGCGAGGAGTGGACGAGCATCGCGCGACGATTCTGGCGCGAGGCCGGAGTCGAGCAGCGCATCGACCTGCGGCTGGCGCCAGCGTTGCAGACCCTCGATGCCTTGATTGCCCAGGGGCAGGCAGGGCAGTTCGACATGGCCTTCGTCGACGCCGACAAGACCAGCTACACCGAGTACTTCGAGCGCTGTCTCACGCTCGTGCGGCCCGGTGGCCTGATCTTGCTCGACAACACCCTCTGGGGCGGTAGCGTGGCAGATCCCGAGGATCAGGACGAGGATACGCGCGCCATCCGCGCGCTCAACGATCGGCTATTGGGGGACAGCCGCGTGACCCTGAGCCTGGTGCCGATCGGCGACGGTCTGACCCTGGCGCGCAAGCGCTGGGCTCGATGACACCTTGAGGTACAGACGATGTTCAGAATAGCAACCGACCGGGCACCTACCCATCCCGGCGAGATGCTGCGGGAAGAATTCCTCACGCCATGGAATATCAGCCAGCGCGAGCTGGCGCAAGCCATTCATGTGCCCTATCGACAAGTGGGCAAGACCATGAACGTGCTAACCATAGAACTACCGCTCGAGGGTTACCCTCGCCGACCGAGCTGCCGGATAGCTTCGCCGACGAGGCGCGATTCCTGCTCGCGCTGAAGCTGTTCGAGCAAGGCCGCATCTCCTCGGGAAAGGCCGGCACCCTGTGTGGGCGGGGTCGGGTTGGATTCCTGCTCGCGGCAAGCCGTGCCGGGGTGCCGGTGGTCGAGACGAGTTTGCGTCTTGATGCACACTCGTGCGGTGGTGAATGCCGGCCCATTGCTGGACGATCTGTGCGCGACGCTTCACGGTTTGAAGCGCGAAGGATACTTCCTGGCCAATGCCGACATCGACGCCCCATGCAAGGCGGCAGACATAACCTGAGCAACCGCAGATGTGGGCCGTGCTGTGGCGCTTAATCTCGATAACGTGGTACGTCCCCAATTTCTCCGATAACGTGGTACGTCCCCAATTTCTCAGAGTTTTCTTTTTCCTGCGGCCTCTAGGGACGCATGTTATCCGATTCTTTTATGCAAACCATTGCCAGTGCAGCGGGCTGTCTGCTAATGGAGAGCGATACAGAAAAGCTTGATTGTTTGAAGGGATGCGAAACGGAATGTCTCATGAAATTAAAATTACGGAGGATGGAAACGTTATAATCCATACCGGAGACATAGCAACATCCAAATTGATTGCCGCCGAATGTCATCGGTTCCTTGCGGAGCATCAAACGAGGGGCAATGCCTCCCTTGTCAAGGTAAATCCGGAAATCGGCGAAGTGGACGAAGACGGCTGGGCTTACGTTGGCATTTCCCCAAGTGACCGCAAGCCGTTCTGGGTCGCGCCGCAGGATGCTCCGAAATTGATGACTTTTTCCCAAGCCAGTAATCATGCGGCCAATAGGCAACAGCAATTTAATGCCCAGGTAGTCCGCCAGCAGCCGGTGCGTTTCCGCCAGTCCTTCCGCCGTCTCCGAGACGTTCGTCTCCAGCCGGATCGACACCTGATCCAGCGGATGGTATTCGCTTAAAGGGTTCATGCCCCCTCCTCCAGTTGATCGAAACGTCTGGCCGGGGCACACCCCGCCCCGTCCTTCCTTCCCTCCCTCCCCGACTGTCTTCCGGAGATTCAGGCAGGGCCAAGCGGATATTCGCACCTCAAGCGGTAGCTGGCACGGAGAAACAGGAGGTCGGCACCCCGCAACCGGCAATCGATTTCCCATAGGCCGCTGTCGCCCGGTGACTGCAGCCGGATATGCCGGTCTTCGATCAAGCGGCCCGATCGCCGCGTAGTCCCTGTGCCATGGATTCCCGGTAAAGAGATCAATCCGCCGGCCAGTCGACGCCGCCCAGTCGCTCGATGATGGCGAGCACCTTTGGCTCCAGGTACAGTAGCTGTTCGTCTCGGATCTGCCAGGCCAGGTCTGGACGAATCGCTTCGTATTGATGCACCATGACGTCTCTCAATCCTGCCATTCCCTTCCAGGGGATGGATTCGTCCATCCGACGCGTCGACTCGGAAACGCGCTTGGCTGCTTCACCGATAACAAGGAAATTGCGGTAGACCCCGTCCTGAATCAGCTCGTCCGAAAGAAAGGCGTCTCGCCCGGATCGCGTGTATCGCATGATCCTGCGCAGTGCTTCAATAATGTGTACGAGATAAAGCCGGTCGTCCTTGTGGGGCGAGGTCACAGTGGCTTGGCCTCGGCGAGCACCTTGTCTCGGATGTACCAGTGAAGCGAGGCGGGGGTGACCACGTCGACCCGGCGGGACCAGCGCTCTTCCAGCTCCGCCTTGAATCCGACCTGGTCGAGCAGTCCGGCACCCGGGTCGAGCTCAACGAGAAGGTCCACGTCGCTATCTGGGCGGGCATCGTCCCTCACCATGCTGCCGAAGACGCGGACATTGCGGATGCGGTGGCGCTTGGCGGTCTCGCGTATGGTTTCGGCTTGGGCGGCGAGCCAGGCGTTCATTGGTTGCACTCCCAGTCCAGGGCCAATTGGATCAATGGCGAGGTATTCACGACCAGGCGTGAGGCAGGGGCAGTCATCGATTGGTCTGTGGTCCGCCCGTTTCCTGGCCGAACTCCCGCGCGAGGCCGTCGTCGTCGAGGACGAAGACGTCGACCCCTTCTCGGGCAAGGGCGCGAATGAAGTCGCGGCGGTTCATTCCGGCCAGCTCCGCGGCGCGCTCCTGGGACATCAGGCCCCGCCCGTACCAGTGGATGGCTGCCGCAGGAAATCAGGGGACGAGGGAATCAGGGGACGGACCACGCTTTCACCCCCAGCCGAATCCGAAGACGATTGGAATCGATTGTCGCAATCGCGCCGGTCGCCAGCTCGCGCTCATAGCGTTCGATGACATAGTGGATGTACTCCGCTTGGCGGCGAGCCGGAATTCCGACCAAGCGCAGGATGCCGGCATGCGGATGCTCGAATACGATCGCCAACTCGCCGAATTCCTTGTCTTGGGTAACCAAGACTCGCTGCTCTCGGTGGGCGATGCGTAGGATCTCCTCGTCCCCGGGATCGGAATCCCAAGCACCTGCCCAGACAACGTCATGCCCCTGTTCGGCGAGCCACGTAACCGCTCCACCCCTGTCGAGCATGAGCCTCATGCTGCGGGTGCGAGCGATACCGGCTCTACGCGCTCGTGCTGAACCAGGCGGTGCGCGTACACGAGACAGGCAAGGATGTCGTCTCGCTCAAGCCAGGGGTAACCTTCCAAGAGCGTGTCGAAATCGTCGCCTGCTGCGAGCATTCCGAGGATGTGCTCGACCGCGAGGCGGCGTCCACGCACGATCGGCTTTCCGCCGAAGATCTCTGGGTTCACCGTGATGCGCTGAAGAAGCTTGTCGTCACTCACAAGTCACCTCGTCTTGTGGATAAGGGCGTACCGCCGACAGTCTACCAACTGCCGCTCCGGTGAATTCCGCTGGCAGTTTACTGCTCTCAGCTCCGAGCGGCGCAATCGCGGGGCCGGAAGAAAGGACAATCCCGCGCGCGCCAGGGCCTGGTCTGCGGAGAAAAAGCTGCAGCAGGTGCAGCAGCAGGGTGCCGGGTCAGGTGCGTGGTCAGGTCTTGCATTACAACATTCGAAACCGCGGAGTTCAGGATTCGGCGATCGGCCCTATTCGGCCACGAACCGGAGCGCACGCTGCAATACCGCATCGGACAGGTACATGCCGTTGTCGCGCAATCGCTCCAGAACCGGACGAGCGAACCGGAGGCGGCCCGCCTGCTTGGCGGCGAGCACCAGTCCGACCGTGCCGCGCAACGCAAGCCCGAGTGCCTCGGCACAACGGCGACCCGCCAAGTCGTCGATCACCGCGGTGCTATCGGCGACGCTTCGCGCGAGCTCGACCCAAGTCCCATGCCTGCACCTCGGCCGAGAGTGGCGGAACCGGTTGAACTTCCAGCCAGTCGTTGGCCGCGAGTGCCCGTGCGGTCGGTCGCGGGGTCCGTAGGCACGAATCTCTCGGGCAACCGGCTCTGGTATCCAGACGATTGGTGCTGCATCCCTCAACAGGTCCAGAAGGCCAGCCTCGGCCAAGTGGATCAATGCCGAGGTATTCACGACCAGGCGTGAGGCAGGGGCAGTCATCGATTTGTCTTTGGTCCGCCCATTTCCTCGCCGAGCTCCCGCGCAAGGCCGTCGTCGTCGAGGACGAAGACGTCGATCCCTTCTCGGGCAAGGGCGCGAATGAACTCGCGGCGGTTCATTCCCGCCAGCTCCGCGGCGCGCTCCTGGGACATCAGGCCCCGCCCATACCAGTGGATGGCTGCCGCAAGCTTCAGCTCGCGGCCGAGCTCGGCCGGAGAGCGCCGCAGGGCGGACAGCGCGGAATCTGGAATGGAAAGCGACAATATCGCCATCGATGGTTCGCTCCTAAGGAACGGTATGCGCAATGTCTCCGGCTAACCGCGTGCGCTCCGGTGACGCGTTCCGGTGACAGCTCGAGCAGGAGCTTCATTGCCGCTCGACTGCTGCTACCACCGCCTCTACACGACAGGCCGCGTAGCTCAATGCCTGGCGAATGTCATCGGGTTCGAGGTAGGGGTAGAGCCAAAGGATCTCGTCGGTGTCGTGCCCGCTGGCGACCATCCCCACGATCATGCCGACCGTGATCCGCATGCCCCGTATGCACGGCTTCTCACCCATGACGGTGGGATCGAAGGTGACCCGATCAAGTTTTCTCAGCTCCACGTGCAGAAGCTCCCTGGCTCACGCGGATCGGGCTATTCCCGGATGCTAGCACCCGGCCTTGGGCTGCACAAAGAGCCTTTGGCCGCCGGGGCGGGTCCCACGCGCGGACCTCTGGGTCCACGGAATTCGGGGTTGAACGATGGAGCAGTGGTCGCCCGGTCTGGACGGCCAGGTGGCCGTCGAGGGTCAACCGGCCGGCTCGTTAATCTGTATGTCTTCCGGATCAAGCACGCCCTTCAGCCGCGCCAATGTTCTCATCTCGTCGTCCGCCTCGTAGTTGGGATAGTCCGGATTCGCGGCCTTGAGAATGTAGCGGCCGTCAGGGGACTTGGTGACGGTGCGCAGCAGGTACTGGTCGTCGCCAGCGTCCTGGGCCTCGAGTATGGTTTCGATCTCTCGCAACTGGTTGCGGGACAGGCCGATGTTTCTGTCCAGCCGATGGGGTCCCCCTCGCTAGGCCGCCTGGCGTGCGCGGGCGATCGGTTGCGGAACGGACTCTCCGCTCGCCGCGCAGGCGTCGATCCATGCCGCTTGAGCGTCTTCGATCTCTTTGGCCGCTTCGGCCAGCGTCCGGCCCCACGCGCTGCATCCCGGGAGATCCGGAACGGTTGCTATAAAGCCTTCGTCTTCGTCGCTCCAGGCAATCTCGACCAGATACCGGTTCATCGCTCTGCACCGTATTTTTCGATCATGGCGACCAGTTGTCGCGCTTGATAAGGCGGAATAAAACCGTCGCGATCCTGAAAATCGAGCTGCGCGGGCTCGCCGCGGCGCTTGAAAACGCGATGCGACCCGCGCCCGCCCTCGTGGACGAACCCGAGCGAACGTGCGACGCGACAGGCATCGTCGAAGCGTACCTTCTGCGGATTCGCCAAGATACCCGCGAGAAGCTTGTCGCGTTTTGTCATCGGCCTCGCCTCCTCGTTCCGCGTCCCGCATTGTAGCCACTCGCGTTCGCTGGGGATGGTATGGCCGCACAAGGGACCGCATCGTCCCGCACGCGTGCGGCGAATGCGGCGAGGTCGCCGTACCGCTTGCCGCAGTCGAAGAGCGCATCGGGCTTGTTGAGGAAGCCCTTGTGGTTGCCGATGAAGTCGAGCACCATCAAGCGCTCCTTGTCGGGGTGGCGCCGCAGGCCCCGACCGAGTTGCTGCAAGAACAGGATCTTCGACTCGGTGGGGCGGAGCATCATCACGGTGTCGATGCCCGGCAGGTCCACTCCCTCGTTGAGCAGGTCCACCGAGAAGAGCACCTGAAGGTCGCCGCGCCCGAGCCGCTCCAGGGCCTCTCCCCGGTCCAGGGCGGACCCGCGATAGACGGCGGCACAACGAATGCCTTCCTGCTGGAACCGCTCGGCCATGAAGTCCGCATGGGCGGTGGAGACGCAGAAGGCGAGGGTGCGCTGCTGGGCCTTGTCACGTCGGTGCTTGAACGCGTGGCGGGCGCGGGCGAGGGGTGGCGAGCCGGGCGGAGAGTGCGTTGGGGTCGAAGCGGCCCTTGCGCCACGGGATCTCCCGGTAGTCCACGGTCTCGTCGGGTAGTCCACGGTCTCGTCGTAGATACCGTAGAAGGCGAAGGGCGCGAGGAACCCCAACTCGACCCGGTCGAAGAGTCCGGAAAGCAGTGTCTCCCGGCCGATTCCGAGCAGCGCGATCAGCGGGTAGGCATTGACCACCGCGTGCTCATTGGACATGGCCCAAGTCCTCGTCCAGGTCTTCCTGGAAGGGCGATACCCCGAGCCGTCCGAGGGCGCGCACAGGTGTCGAGCAGGATCAACGTGCCGCTTCCCAGTCCTCGTCCACGGGGGCCGAAGGCACCCTCGTCAGCGCGGACATCAGCCTGTGGGAGATCGCGATGCTGATCGCCAAAGGGCGGCTAAACCCGGGCACGATCTCGTGTCACAGGAGCGGGGTGCCGAGATCGCAGGCATTCCAGTGCGGCCAGCCGCTCCTTCGCCGTCCGTCTGAGGTCGCGGGCGGGCACCAGCCTGGCGATGACCTCGCCTCGCCGCGTGACCTCGATCTCCTCCCCTGCCTCGGCCCGCGACAGATAATCCGGAAGCCGGTTGCGTAGATCGGACACGTTCACGGTTTCCATACTGGTCTCCGTCGATGTACGAGTGATTCGTACGGATGATAGTTGTTCAGCCTTCCCGATACATCCGCAGACCGCCAGAGCTGACCATCGGGGCGGCGCCGATCGCGGTGGTCTCGGTGAAGGCGCGTCGGATAATTGAAAACACGACTTCGGCAAGGCGGGGGCGCAATGCGACTCACCAGAGAACAGATTTCTGCCATTTTGGATGTGACGACCGGCATCGGCGGTCAGGATGCGGATGTGCTGCTCTTCGGCTCGCGCGTTGACGACTCGGCGCGGGGATGCGACGTGGATCTAGCGATCTAGACTCGAGCGGTGGCTGGCACGGAGAAACAGGAGGTCGGCACCGGTAACTGGCAACTGATTTCCCATAGGCCGCTGGCGCCCGGTGACTTCAGCCGGATTTGCCGGTCTTCGATCACGCAGCCTTTTCGGCGTGCAGCCGTATCCCCATGGCGTGGATGACACGAAGTATCTCGGAGAAAGGGGGGTTGGCCCCCGTGCTGAGCATGACCTCAAGGCGATCACGGGGCAGGCCCGCTCGCTCAGCGACCCTTTCCATGCCTTTCGCGCGGGCGACGGCGCTCAATGCCCGGGTGATCAGTGCCGGGTCATCGGTACCTTCTTCGAAGCAGGCATCCAGGTAGGCCGCGATGTCTTCGTCGGTTTCCAGATACCTGGAAGAATCCCACGGGGTGAATTGCTCGGTCATGGGTTTGCCTTCAGCCAATCGGCGGCAATTCGTTTGGCCGCGTCGATGTCTCTGGACTGTGTGCCTTTGTCTCCGCCGCACAACAGAATCACGAGTCTGTTGTCCTGCTGCATGAGATAGATCCGGTAACCGGGGCCGTAGTGAATCCGCAGCTCGCTCAGGCGCCACCGATCGGCTTGATATCGCCGAGGTTTCCCTCTGCCAAACGGTCGATGCAAGCAAGCACTCGGGCTCTTGCGCGAGGATCGCGCAAGCCACGGAGCCAGCGCGAGAACGTCGTACTTTCTCGAACCTCCACCTGGTCGCTCCAAGTCTATCGGCGGTTCGCGCCGAAAGCAGGGTGAGGTTTGCTTGGGACGGGCCGGTGGACATTTTCGCTGCACCGTCGCTCGGCGGCGAGGATGGGCCATCTCGTCAATCTCGGCGTCACTGATCGCCATAGTAGCGCTCTACTGCATTTCGCGACACAGCACGGAGCCGCTGCCGATCCTCTCCGGTCAGCCGCTTCCACAACGCCGGCACGAACCGCACCCGAGAGACGTCCCGGCCTTAGTCCAGGAACCCCCGCTGGGCGAATTTTCGGAATGGCCGGCGGTGATCGGGACCTTTTCCTGCCCCGGCTGCTCGGCGCCCTCCGCCAGGCGAACGAGATCGACCTGGCAGTGGCCTTCGTCAAGCCGAGCGGGCTCGATCTGCTCTTCGCGGCGCTCTCGGACGCTATACAGCTTCGCGGCGTCCGGCTTCGGGTGCTGACCAGCGACTATCTCGACGTGACCGACCCCCAGGCGCTGCGTCAGACGTCCAGTGGCACCGGACCTTCGACGGCATCTGGGCCTGCGCCAGCCTGCTCGGCTCCCCGAGTTCATGGACCGACTTGCTGGCGCACTTAAGTCAGGCGGAACCCTCTACGCCTACTTCAAGCACGGCCAGGGCGAGCGGGAGCACAAGGGCCGGCGATTCACCGACCTGGACCAGACGGGGCTCGCGGCCCTCCTCGCCGAGGTGCCTGGACTCAACCCGATCGAGACCTGGGTAACCGGAGACCTGCGCCCCGGCCGGGCGGCCGAACCCTGGCTCAACGCCCTCCTGCGGGTCGACTGACCCCAATGGCCGAAAGGCTCGTCACTGCTTCGGCTTTCTTGGGCCAGACTCCGATCGAACGTGACGAAGGCGGTCGCGCGGTTACTTCGAACAAGGTGCAACGCATCTGCCAGGTCCATGCCGGCAAGGCTTGCGATATCCGTCGGGGGATGGGTGCGAAGGACGCGCTGCCGCAGCCCATCGGCGTCCTCTGAAAGCGCGAGTTGCGTACCCGCACCGGGCCCGCATCGGATTAGCAACCTCGTACAGCGTAACCGCTCAAGGAACTTCCTCCCGTCGCCCGCACGCGGAGCTCTGCGGGTCACGGTCCCTCCCGGGTCGTCAGGCGGCCTTGAGCGGAGCAATGTCCTCATCGGTGAGTGCCGGCGCGTGGAGACCCAAGAGAACACTGTTTATTTCCGCGACGCTGACCCCCTTTGGCGCGGTAATCTCAATACCTATTGGTCGGCCATCGGCGGTGTAATCGACGAGAAGTCCTGCACCAGCCTGCTCGACACGGTGGCTCTTGTCCCCGTGCGTCCGCGGCAGATAAAGATAGGCCGCGATCGGGCGACCATGGCGGAAAGTCACTTCGAGATAGGGAGATTTCATGTACTCACCTCGATACGGGATAGGCGGTGATGACGACGAGCAAATGTTCCGTCTCGTCGGGCTCGACGATGATTTCCCAGCGGCGACGATCATGCCGCGCCTCAACGATCCAGCGGCCTTCAACCGCATCCGCTCGATAGTCTGCTGCATCCTGTAGCATTGCTCGCAAATCGAGCTCGTTGAAATCCCGATCCTCCATGCGCTTCAGCAGATGGGGTGTAAGGTCAAGCTCCCAGGACCACCAATCAGGCCAGATGTGCTCGTGTGACACCGGTTTGCTCCTGGTGGGCACCGGACCCAAAGATACGAAAGGATCACTGTGGGCAACTGCTCGTGGCTGACGGCGATGATTTAGCGGAAGTCCAAGTCCATCGTCAGCAAGATCCTTTGCTCCGCCCGAGCCTTGTCGGATGTATGGATCGGCGGCACGCTGAGCTGTTGGAGCGGGTTTCACCAAAGCGTCTTGAGCCCTTCGAAGGCGCGTAGCTTGCGATCCACCGTGACCAGCACCGCGTCATGGTCGAGGCAGGTAGCGGCGACAAGCCGATCCGCTGGGTCGCCTTGGGGCAAGTCAAGCTCCGCGGACAGGGCTGCGATCTCCGACGTGATCGGCAGGACGCGAATCCCGCGAGCATCCAGCACCAGCCGGCAGAATTCCCGAGTGCTCGTGCCTGGGTTTAGCCGCCCTTTGGCGATCAGCATCGCGATCTCCCACAGGCTGATGTCCGCGCAGACGAGGGTGCCTTCGGCCTCGCCGCGATCCAGCGCGGAGACAGCCGCCGGGCTAAGGCGCTCAGGTGTCAGCGCATCGAAGTTCAGGACACAGGTGTCGAGCAGGATCAACGTGCCGCTTCCCAGTCCTCGTCCACGGGGCTGACGACATCACCCACGCTGGCGCTGGTACGCAGTGCGGCCAGCCGCTCCTTCGCCGTCCGTCTGAGGTCGCGGGCGGGCACCAGCCTGGCGATGACCTCGCCTCGCCGCGTGACCTCGATCTCCTCCCCTGCCTCGGCCCGCGACAGATATTCCGGAAGCCGGTTGCGTAGATCGGACACGTTCACGGTTTCCATACTGGTCTCCGTCGATGTACGAGTGATTCGTACGGATGATAGCTGTTCAGCCTTCCCGGTACATCCGCAGACCGCCAGAGCTGATGATCGGGGCGGCGCCGATCGCGGTGGTCTTTAAGGCGCGTCGGATAATTGAAAACACGACTTCGGCAAGGCGGGGGCGCAATGCGACTCACCAGAGAACAGATTTCTGCCATTTTGGATGTGACGACCGGCATCGGCGGTCAGGATGCGGATGTGGGCCGAGGCGCCCCGGACTGGGTGGTGGAGGTGCTGTCTCCGCGCACCGCCGTGAAGGATCGGCGCGAGAAGCGCGATGCCTACGAGCGCGCTGGGGTGGGCGAATACTGGCTGGTCCATCCGACGGACCGGACCCTGACGATTTATCGGCTCACCGAGGGTGCCTACGGCCGACCCGAGGTGCAGTCGCTGGTTGGCGAGACCGCGGTCACGGCCGTCGCGGGGTTCAGCATCGCCTGGCCGTCGGCGACCGCCGAGGGCGATGGGCCTGCTGGCGCGTAGATACCGTCTTCAGCGCCAACTGTTGGGTGAGGGGGCCGGTGCGATTGGCACGCGGACGAGTGGCTTTCCTCCCGGCTCAGGCTGCCGGACGTCGTGCATCGCGGCCTAAGACGACAGCTCGACCTTGTCGTAGAGGTCGCATCTCCGCGACAAGGCCCCTTTCGGACCGAGGGGGATCGCGTCCAGTCAGGGGATTCGCCTATAGTTAGACCAACCGCTTACTCATTGCCCTGAATGCGCTGATCCCGGCGCTGTACGGGGACTCGTCGCGATTCGTTGCCTACTGTCGCGACACGCTGGGGGTCTTGCCAATTCCGGGCGATTTCGCCGCAGAATTCATTGAAGTAACTCGGGCAGAAGGGCCAGTGGCGGATAGCGAGGGGCTCGGGTCGTCATAAGACCCGTGTTGCCTCCCGACTGGCGCGCAGGCGTCCGAATCGATGATCCCGGTTTCTGGCAAGACCGTTGCCCATCGCACCTATTTGCATGTGGATGCCCTCGGGGTCTTGGATTCCGAGCGCCTGGCGGAATTGGAGGCAGCGGAGACAGCAGCGGGTATCGCCCGTGGCGAGCGGTTCAATGTGGTCCGGTTCGAGCGAACCGACCCGGAGTGCGGCGCTGGCCTGTTGGCATTGCTCGCCTATCCGGACTTCTTCGATTCGCCCTTTCCTGTCCGCGACGAGAGTTGGCGAGTGCACTTGGATTCGGGCGCAGTCAGTCGTCATCGAGGACTTCGACGAGCGGCTGGAGGCGCTGACCCGCGCCTGGTCCCTCGCGGAGCAGCTCTTGGTGGTCTCGGTGATGCTCGCCAACCAGAACGACGTGGTCGGGCAGCGCTTCCGCGGCGGGGTCATGACCCGCCGCGGGACCTTCCAGAAGTACTACACCCAGGCCGAGATCAAGACGTTCCTGGCCTCGGCGCTGGACGAGGAGCCGATCCCGGTGTCGCCCGGGGTGCTCCATGTGTTCCGCGACAAGGAGGCGGAGCAGCGCTTCCCGGTGGACCGTTACCGCAGCCGGCGCAATCGGCTGCGGGAGCCGTCGCTACGGGCACGGGTCCGCGAGCCGCGGGCC
>JBGSOR010000072.1:0-1571 GCA_041738985.1 Chromatiaceae bacterium
TTCGCGGCGGCCTCGCGGGCGGCCTGCTTCAGGAGCTGCGCGACCCGCTCGGTGGGTTGGGCGCCGCACTTCACCCAGTAATCGGCCCGGTTGCGGTCGACCCGCAACGGGATCTCGCCGCCCTTGGCCTGGGGGTTGTAAAAGCCGATGCGCTCGATGTAGCGCCCGTCGCGGGCCGAGCGGATGTCCGCAACGACAATCTGGTAGAAGGGGTGCTTCTTGGCACCGCCGCGAGTCAAACGGATCGTGACCATGTGCTGTCCTGGCTTGAGACGATTGGCGGCCGGGGGCACCCCCCAGCATGAACCGGTACGCGGACGTAGCCGCGAGTAAACGCGCAAGTATACAGATATTCGGGGGGAACGGAAGGGATCGGGAAGGGTGGAGGACCAAGGGCCGAGACCCGTGACCCTTCCCCAAAGACTCGGTCGATTCCCTCAGCCCTTGGCGCTCGCCCCTTGGCCCTCGGCCCTCGGCCCTTCTTCAAGCATCCCCTCTCGCACGATGAAGTCCGCAATCTCCTGTACCCCCTGTCGCGCCCGCAAGTTGGCGAAGACGAAGGGTCGCTCCCCGCGCATCCGCCGGGAGTCCCGCTCCATAACCTCCAGGGATGCGCCCACATAGGGGGCCAGATCGATCTTGTTGATCACCAGGAGATCGGAGCGCACGATCCCCGGTCCGCCTTTCCGGGGGATCTTGTCCCCCTCGGCCACGTCGATCACGTAGATGGTGAGATCCGCCAGCTCGGGGCTGAAGGTGGCCGCCAGGTTGTCCCCGCCGCTCTCGATGAAGATCAGGTCCAGGTCCGGGAAGCGGATCTGCAAGTCCTCCACCGCGGCCAGGTTCATGGACGCGTCCTCCCGGATTGCCGTGTGAGGGCAGCCGCCGGTCTCCACGCCAACGATGCGCTGGGGCTCCAGTGCCTCGGAGCGGATCAGGAACTCCGCGTCCTCGCGGGTATAGATGTCGTTGGTCACCACCGCGATGCGGTAGCGCTCCCGCAAGTGTTTGCAGAGGGCGTCGAGTAGGGCAGTCTTGCCAGAGCCGACCGGGCCGCCGACGCCGACGCGCAGTGGGGAGACTCCTCTCACCGATGCGCGACCGTATCGGCTGGATGGCTGGGGTCGATCCAGACCCAGCCGTTCTTCACCGCACAACGGAAGGTGCCGATCGGTGTCTGCGCCGGCTCCTCCAGGGGCTCGCCCGTGGCCAGGCTGAAGCGGCTGCCGTGCAACGAGCATTTGATGCGGTCCCCGTCCAGGCAGCCATAGGAGAGCGGGTAGTCCTCGTGGCTACAGTTGTCTTCCACTGCGTAGAAGCGTCCGTCCACGTTGGCGATCAGGTAGGGGTGCTCGTCCACGACCACCTTGACGAATTTACCCGGGACGATGGACTCGACTCGGGCCACGGCGACGAAGGGCTTATCCACGACCTGCTACCTCAACGTACCCGCCGGGCGGCCCGCCCGGAATCCAGTGTCTCCCGCAGGCGTCCGGCGGCCGCGGCCAGCGACGGCTCCCGGCCCAGGTGCCACAGCACCAAAGACCCGGCGAAGACCAGGCTGTCGTAGG
>JBGSOR010000078.1:0-6657 GCA_041738985.1 Chromatiaceae bacterium
GCGGACGCCGACAGCCGGCGCTATGCCCCAAGCGCCTTCGTCGGCCGCAGCCGGGTCGCCCGGGTGGTGCGGGGGCTGATCGCCCGGCTAGCCTCGATCCCCTTTAGCGCCCTGACCATCCGGGGCCCCACCGGGACTGGCAAGGGCCTGGTGGCGCGCATCCTCCACTACTCCGGTCCGCGGGCGACGGGTCCCTTGATCGAGGTCAACTGCGCGGCCCTGCCCCGGGACCTGCTGGAGTCGGAGCTCTTCGGTCACGAGGCAGGGGCCTTCACAGGGGCTAAGGGGCGTCACCTCGGCTATCTGGAGCAGGCCGACGGGGGTACCCTGTTCCTGGACGAGATCGGCGAAATGGGTCTGGATCTCCAGGCCAAGCTGCTGACCGCCATCGAGGACCGGAGGCTGCGTCGCGTAGGCGGTGAGCGTACGGTCACGGTGAATGTCCAGGTCCTGGCCGCCAGCAACCGGGACCTGGAGGATCTGGTGCGCAAGGGGGCCTTTCGCGGCGATCTCTTCCATCGCTTGAGCGTCTTCCAGGTGGAGCTCCCTTCGCTCGCCGAGCGCCTCGAGGACTTGGAGGATCTGGTCCCCCTGCTGATCGCCGAGTACAACGTCAAGGCCGGGCGCCAGGTGCGCGAGGTGCCAGAGCGGGTCTACGACCGGATGCGGACCTATGCCTGGCCGGGCAACGTGCGCGAGCTGCGCAACGTGGTGGAGCGGGGGGTGCTACTGGCCACCGGCGAGGTCTTTCCGGAGCGCTGGCTCCAGCTTGGGCAGGGCCCGCCCGGGAACGGGGATGGGGGGCCAGCCGTATCCGGGGATAGGGTCAGCATCCCGCTCGACGGATCCATGGCCCTGGATCAGATGGACAGCTACATCATTCGCACCGCCCTGGAGCGCCACGGCCACAACGTCATGGCTACCGCCCGCGCCCTGGGCACGACCCGGGAGACCCTGCGCTACCGCATTCGCAAGTACCGACTGGATGTCGTCGGAACGGCGGCAGGCCGCGAGGGTGTGTCTGCCGCCCCCGGGGGGCTCGGCGGGGATTGAAGAAGGGGTGATAAGGCACACTCGGGCACCGGTGCATTACCACCGGCACCGGTGCAAATGCACCACCCCGCCCGAATGCGGCCTTGACCGATCGGCCGGCATGTTCGGCCGTGCCAGCCGCATCCGGGTCGTCGTGCGCGAGCCCGCAATTGTCCGTCGCGGCGCCTTCTGCCGTTCCAAGCCCAGTATCCGGGAACCCCCTATGGCACGTCCCTTGTAGCGCTCCAAGCGTGTCGGCACTGGGGTCGCGCCATGTCCAATCGCAGTATCGGGTACGCACTGAGCCCCGTCCCCACTCCGGGGCGGACGGGCGGGACATGAGCGAGTCGGACGGCCCCAGCCCTGCTGCGGCGCCGGCCCTCGCGGACGGACTGCTGCACTGGAACCTCCCGCGGGGGGTGACCTCCACCAGCCAGCAGGTCTACGCGATGCACATGATGGTGACCTGGGTCTCCGCCCTGGTCGCCATCGTCGTCTTCGCCGCCGTGCTCTGGACCGTCGTCCGCTATCGCCGTTCCCGGGGCGCGGTGCCCGCGGGATTCAGCGGCCATCTGGGGCTCGAGGTCATTTGGACCCTGGTGCCGGCGCTGGTCCTGATCGGGATGGCTATTCCGACCACCCGGGTGCTGCTCGACATCAACCGATCGGGGTCCGCCGCGGTCACCGTGCGCGTCACGGGATCCCAGTGGAAGTGGCACTACGCCTACCCGGATCTGGGTATCGGCTTCTACAGCAACCTCAAGGACGATAGCCGGGAGGCGAGCCGCAAGGGCTCGAATCGATCCCCGCAGACCGTGCCTCATTACCTCAGCGATGTGGACCGGCCCCTGGTGCTGCCGACAGGGCTGGATGTCCGGCTCCAGATCGCCTCCGACGACGTAATCCATTCCTGGTGGGTGCCGGAGCTCGGTTTCAAGCGCGATGCCATCCCCGGTTTCATCAATCTGATGGATTTCGTCATCGACAGTCCGGGGATCTACCGCGGCCAATGCGCGGAGCTGTGCGGGGTCGGGCATGCCTATATGCCGATCGTCGTCCAGGCGGTCGCGCCCGACGCGTTCAAGACCTGGGCCCTGGCGGAGCAGCAGCGCCAGGCGGCATTGCGGTCCGAGTCCGCCGCCCGCCCCTGGACAATGGCCGAGGCCTTGACCCAGGGCCAAGCAACCTACGAGGCGATCTGCGCCGCCTGCCACCAGAAGGACGGCCAGGGCCTGCCGGGGGCCTTTCCTGCGCTCAAGGGCAGCAAGGTGGTCGCCGGTCCGATCGCCGAGCACATCCGGCTCGTCGTCCACGGCAGCCCCAAGAATCCGGTCATGCGCGCCTTCGGTAAGGAGATGGACGACCGTCAGCTCGCCGGCCTGATCACCTACGAGCGCAATGCCTGGGGCAATAACACCGGCGACCTCGCGACACCCGAGCAGGTGGAGGCGGCGCGATGAGCGAGGCGAACGGCAGAACGGTAATGGGGCCGGCACCGGCGGGCGCGTCTCACGGGAGGCCAAGGGGCCTCTGGGGCTGGCTGGTCACCACCAATCACAAGGACATCGGCACCCTGTATCTGGTGCTGAGCCTGGTCATGCTCTTCGCCGGGGGGCTACTGGCCTTGCTCATCCGCGCTGAGCTGTTTCAGCCCGGGCTCCAGTTGATGCAGCCGGAGCTCTATAACTCGATGGTCACCATGCACGGGCTGACCATGATCTTCCTGGTGATCATGCCGGCCCTGGTGGGGCTTGCCAACTGGCAGATCCCGCTGATGATCGGCGCCCCGGACATGGCCCTGCCGCGCATCAACAACTGGAGCTTCTGGCTGCTGCCATTCGCCGCGCTGCTCCTCTGGGGCGGCCTGCTATTGCCCCGGGGCGGGCCGGACGCGGGCTGGACCTTCTATGCGCCCCTGTCGTCCACCTTCGGACCCCCGTCCATGGACTTCATGATCTTCGCCATCCACCTGATGGGCGTCTCATCGGTCATGGGGGCCATCAATATTGTCGCGACCATCGTCAACCTGCGCGCCCCCGGCATGCGGCTCATCGCGATGCCGCTCTTCGTCTGGACCTGGCTGATCACGGCCTTTCTGCTCCTGCTGGCCATGCCGGTGCTGGCCGGGGTCGCGACCATGGTCCTGACGGATCGCCATTTCGGTACCAGCTTCTTTAATGCCGCAGGCGGCGGGGACCCGGTTCTGTTCCAGCATGTCTTCTGGTTCTTCGGCCACCCGGAGGTCTACATCATGATCCTGCCGGCCTTCGGCGTGGTCTCGGAGATCATTCCTGCTTTCAGTCGTAAGCCGCTGTTCGGTCGGGAGTCGATGATCCTCGCGGTGGTGGCGATCGCCTTTCTATCCGCCATCGTCTGGGCCCATCATATGTTCACCGTGGGCATGCCGGTCTCCGGCCAGCTCTTTTTCATGTACGCGACCGTGGTCATCGCCATACCCACGGCGATTAAGGTGTTCAACTGGATCGCCACCATGTGGCAGGGGTCCCTCAGCTTCGAGACCCCGATGCTCTGGGCGATAGGCTTCGTCTGTCTATTCACGGTCGGCGGGCTCTCGGGCGTGATGCTCGCCAATGTCCCGGCGGACTACCAGTACCAGGACACCTATTTCGTGGTCGCCCATCTGCACTATGTCCTGGTGACCGGCTCTTTATTCGCCATCGTCGCCGCTATCTATTTTTGGCTCCCCAAATGGACCGGACACCGCTACGACGAGCGCCTGGGCAAGCTCCACTTCTGGCTGTCGGCGGTCTCGGTGAACCTCGCCTTCTTCCCGATGCACTTCGCCGGGCTCGCCGGGATGCCCCGACGCGTCCCCGATTACGCGCTCCAGCTCGCCGACTTCAATCTGGTCTCGAGCATCGGGGCCTTCGTCTTCGGCCTCGCCCAGCTCGTTTTTCTGTGGGTCGTCGTCCAGACCATCCGCGGCGGGGAGCCCGCCGGGTCGCGGCCATGGGACGGCGCCCGGGGTCTGGAGTGGACCCTGCCGTCTCCGCCGCCCTATCACAGCTTCGCGACGCCCCCTTCGCTGGAGGTCGTGATGGCAGAGGGACCGACCGATCATGGGACCGCTGCGCAGACATGAGCGAAGTGCCCTACTACGTCCCCCCGCCGAGTCCCTGGCCGCCGCTCACGGCCCTGGGTCTCGCCCTGATGCTCGGCGGCCTCGCCCACGTGCTGCACCAGGGTCACTGGCTGCCTATGGCCGCGGGCGCCCTGATCCTGATCTATGCCATCGTCCGCTGGTTCGGCGCCGTGATCGGCGAGACCCAGGCGGGAGTCTATAACGCTCAGGCGGACCGCACCTTCCGGATCGGCATGGCCTGGTTCATCTTCAGCGAGGTGCTGTTCTTCGCCGGATTCTTCGGCGCCCTGTTCTACCTGCGGGAGTTCTCTGTGCCCTGGCTTGGGGGCTATGGTGCAAAGGGCGCGGCCCATCTCCTGTGGCCCGATTTCGTGAGTCAGTGGCCCCTGCTGGAGATGCCGCGAAGCGCCGACTTCCGGGTCCCGCGAGCGGCCATGGGACCCATGGGGATCCCGGCGATCAACACCGCGATCCTGTTACTCAGCGGGCTCACCGTGACCCTGGCCCTGTGGGCCTTGAAGCGCGACGCGCGCCGTCCTTTGACGGCCTGGCTGGTCGCGACCATTGCCCTGGGTGCCACCTTCATTGCGCTCCAGGTCCACGAGTATCTCTATGCCTACCAGGAGCTTGGGCTCACCCTGAGATCCGGCGTCTACGGGTCGACTTTCTTCATGCTGACCGGATTCCATGGGCTGCACGTAACCTTGGGGGTGATCATGCTCCTGGCAATCCTCGGGCGGGTGCTGAAGGGCCATTTCACGCCGCGCGAGCACTTCGGATTCGAGGCGGTCGCGCTTTACTGGCACTTCGTGGATGTGGTCTGGCTCGGGCTCTATCTCTTCGTCTATTGGATCTAGCCGGTCGGCGGTTGCTCGACTGGTACGGGCTGTGTGACATGGCGCGGTCCGATCAGGCCCAGGGTGGCGCCGATCAACAGGAGCAGGAAGAGCGCGATGGAGAGCAGGGTGCGCCAGGTGAGCGCCCGCGCGGCGCGATCCGTGGTGCCGCGATCGCGGACCAAATAGAGAAGCGCAAAGCCGAGGCTCGCGAGAATGGCGAGCAGCATGAGCAGGAGTACGAGCTTGGACATAGGGGCTTTACCTGTCGAGGGCCGCCCTGGCTTCCGCCCGGGACTGGCCCAGACCCTGGGGTTTCTGGCGCTGCTGCCCGCCCTACTTGGGCTTGCGGCCTGGCAGGTCCAGCGCGCCGATGAAAAGGCGGCCCTCATCGCCGCCTGGGGGCATGCCAGCGAGTCGGAGCCGGTCCCGATCGGTGAACTGCCCCAGTCGGCGTTGCCCCAAAGGGTCAGGGCGGCCGGGCGGTTCGCACCAGAACGGTTTCTACTCGACAACCGCGTCAGCAACGGTCGTGCCGGCTACGAGCTCTTGGTCCCCCTGATCCTGGCCGACGGACGCGCGGTTCTGGTGGACCGTGGCTGGCTGCCACTGGGGCGAGACCGTCGGGACTTGCCGAACGTCCTGATCCCGGCCGGACCCGTGCGAGTGGTCGGGCTTGCGATCCCGCCGTCCCCGCCGGTCTTTGCCCTCAGCGACCGGGATGCCTTCGCGGAGGGCTGGCCCCAGGTGGTCCAGACGGCAGAGCCGGCTCGACTCGCCACCCGCACACGGTACCCCTTGATGCCGGTCTTGCTCTATCCGGACGGGTCTGAAGCGGCGCGCGCCCGGATCGCCGGCCTGACCGCCTTTCCGCCCGCGCGCCATCTGGCCTATGCCTTCCAGTGGCTCGCCCTGGCCCTGGTACTGGTCTTGCTGTACCTGGCGCATGGGCTCGGGCGCGCGACGGCGGAGGGCAGGGCATGAGCAAGGTGCGCCGGATCGGGGACAGACTTGGGGTGCCGCTGGCGATCTGGGCCGTCTTTACCGCGCCCTTGGCGCTCGCCCTGCTCGTCTATGGGCGTCCCGACTGGCAGCCCGCGGGTCGGCTGGAGCACGGCGAGCTGATCGATCCCGTGCGGGTCCTGGACCCCACGGGACTCCTGGACAGCGCGGGCCGGCCCCTGGGCGACACCCTGTTTCGCGGTCGCTGGACCCTGCTCTATCGGAGCGGAGCCGGCTGTCCCGAGGAGTGCCTGGGTCTGATGGATACCCTCAAGCGTGTCTGCCGCGCCCAGGCCCGGGGGCAGGACCGCGTGGGGCGCGTCCTGGTGGCGTCTGGCTTGACGGAGGACGAGCGGCGGACCTTGCGGCACACCGACCCCGGTTTGCAACTGGCCCTGACCGCCGCGCCCTGGGGCCCGCCGCCCGGGCAGGTCTATCTGGTCGATCCACTGGGCAACCTGGTGCTGCGCTATCCCCCCGGATTCGCGCCCCAGGGTCTGGCGAAGGACCTGGGACGCCTCCTGCGTCCCTCGGCGGCCGGCTGAGATGGGCGCGCCGGGGACCCTCTATGGCTGGTCGGTTCTTGCCGCGGCCGTCCTGGCCTTCCTGGTGGTGGTGCTCGGGGCCACGGTGCGTCTGGCGGACGCGGGTCTCGCCTGCCCGGACTGGCCCGGGTGCTACGGG
>JBGSOR010000092.1:0-10904 GCA_041738985.1 Chromatiaceae bacterium
GCCGGCCCGCGCAGGGAGGTTGGTCGCCTGCGCATAGGCCACCGCCCCGGCGAGCTGCGCCGCGAGGGTCACCAGAAAGGCCTCGTCACTGTCCCCGAAGCCGTGGTGTGCGCGCCGGCGCACGACCAGGACCCCGAGCACCTGCCCCTGATGGGTCAGCGGAACGCCGAGGAAACCCGGGCAGTCACCCTCCCCGGTCTTGGCGTGGAAGATGTAATGGGGATGCTTGGTGGCATCCTCCAGCGCGATGGGGCCGGCCCGGCCGGCGACCTGGCCGATCAGCCCCTCGCCGGGGCGAAAGCGCACACGCCCCACCAGGTGCCTGGACAGCCCGGAACCGGCGAGTAGAAGCTGGTCCCCGGTCTGGCGCTCGCTCAGGTACACCTCGCAGATGTCCACGGCCATGGCCTCGCGCACGTGGCCGACGACCCGCGCCAGGGCCTGTTCGAGGTTGGGGGCCGAGACCACGTCCTGAACCACGCGCGCCAGGTCCATGAGGGGGCGAGAGCCGGCGGCGACCGTCGGGCCGCTGGCCCTTGGCGCGAGCGCATCCGCCGTGGTGTCCGATGGTCCGTGCATGGATATCGACCTTTTCAGGTGATGCCGCCGTCGAGGCAGGTACTGGACAGTGGCGAGTTGCGAGTGAGCCGAGTGCCGCGTTGCGAGGATTCCGATTGCCGCGGGGTACCTGGCGCGGGACGGTACCCAACAGGCGCATGGATCGGATATGAGTTCGCTACGATTCATAACAGGGACCGCCTCCGTCACCCGTTCCTTTCAGGCCCGGCGGCCGGCGCCGAGGGCAGGACCGGCGAAGCTCATGATCCCGGCATCGATTGGTCGTGGCTGCGGGTGGATCCTGACGCGGATCAATTGGCCAGCGCTTGTTTGCCGCGCGTCTGTCCCCGGTCAGTCCTTGCGTGCTCGCCCTGGGCCTTGGGTTGTAAGGTGTGCGTCGCCGGCGCGACTGATGGTCATGTGACACCTTGCGACCCTCCGATCTGACACTTGGGGGTTGGTCGAGGCCGGAGCAGCAAGCGATCTGAACGCGGGGGCCGGGTGTTGGCGCCATTTTGGTCTGCCCGGTGTGACTTCTGGCCCGAATCTCCGGTCTATCAGGGCTGATCCCGATCAGGATTCCTCGCGGCGAACCGGAGGAGCTCGATAAGGCATAGCCTTTATAAGGGAATTGATCCATGAACCTACCGCATCTTGGACGTAACGCCTGTGGCGTGCTTGCGCAGGCGCTGGAGCATGAATGGCTGGTCACCAACGGCATCGGCGGTTTTGCTTCCGGAACGCTCTGCGAGACCAATACCCGCCGTTATCACGGTCTGCTGATCGCCGCGCTCGCTCCTCCGGTCTCCCGGACACTCCTGGTCGCGGGCATGGATGTCACGGTCACCTACGCCTCGACCGAATACCGGCTGGCGACGCAGGAGTTCGGCGACGGTACGGTCGCGCCGCGGGGTTATCTGCATCTCGAATCGTTTCATCTCGATCAGGGGATGCCGGTCTGGCGCTACGCCATGGCCGAGGCGCTACTGGAGAAACGCCTGCTGATGGCGCCTGGACAGAACACGACCCAGGTCAGCCTTGAGGTCTTGCGCGCCAGTGAGCCACTGCATCTGGAGCTCGTCCCACTCTGCACCTACCGCGATTATCACAGCCATGGCCACGGCGGATGGCATCCGGCGCTGCGCGAGATCCCCGACGGTTGCGAGATCGAGGCATTCCCCGGCGCACAGGCCTATCGGCTGATCTGCGCCGGCGCGGCCTTCACGGCGGACCCGGACTGGTGCTGGAATTTCAGACACCGGGTGGAGGGCGCGCGTGGACTGGACGACACGGAAGATCTCTACCGGCCAGGTCGGTTCGTGCTGTCCCTCGGACCCGGCGAACGGGCGACGCTCGTCCTGACCGTCGACCTGGAAGCCCCGCAGTCGTTCGCCGACCTGCGCAGGCAGATCGCGCATCGCGCCGCCGTGCTGCTCGACCCCTTGCCCGCCGGATCCCCAGGCGGGATCAGGCAGCTCGCGCTGGCCGCCGATCAGTTCATCGTCGATCGGCATCTGGATGGCCATGCGGTGGGCAAGACCGTGATCGCCGGTTATCCCTGGTTCGGCGATTGGGGTCGCGACACCATGATCGCCCTGCCGGGCCTGACACTCGCCACTCAGCGCTATGACGTCGCCGCGGCGATCCTGAGGACCTTCGCCGCGCATGTCAGCGAAGGCCTGTTGCCCAACCGCTTTCCCGATGGCGGCGAGACGCCCGACTACAACACCGTCGATGCGACGCTGTGGCTCTTCCATGCGATCGACCAGTACAGCCGCTACAGCGGCGACCCGTCACTCGCCGCCGAGCTCTATCCCGTCCTGGTCGACATCATCTCCTGGCACCGGCGCGGGACCCGCTATGGCATCCATGCCGATGCCGTCGACGGACTGCTGGCGGCCGGGCAGGACGGCGTGCAACTGACCTGGATGGACGCCAAGGTCGGTGACTGGGTCGTCACGCCGCGCATCGGCAAGTGCGTGGAGATCAATGCGCTCTGGTACAACGCCCTGCGCCTGATGCAGGGATTGGCCTCGCGGCTGAACAAAGGGCCTGAGGCGGCCGGCTATCAGCAGGCCGCCGACCTGGTCGAGCAGAGTTTTGAGCGTTTCTGGAATCCCGCGCGGGGCGCCCTCTATGACGTGATCGACGGGCCGGAAGGCGAACCCGGCCAGGGCGGCCAGCGCTACGACGGACGCTGGCGCCCCAATCAGATCCTCGCCGTCGCCCTTCCGCACAGCCCCCTGGATCCGGCCCGGCAGAAGGCCGTGGTCGATCTTTGTGCACGCCAGTTGCTGACATCCCACGGCCTGCGCAGTCTCGCGCCCGGCGAGCCGGGTTATGTGGGGCACTATGGGGGCGGACCGCGCGAACGCGACGGCGCCTATCACCAGGGTACCGTCTGGGCCTGGCTGATCGGTCCGTTCGTCGATGCCCATTACCGGGTGTATGGCGATGCCGCGCTGGCCCGGTCATTCCTCGAGCCGCTCATCCTGCATCTGCAGAGCGCCTGTGTGGGCAACGTCAGCGAGATCTTCGACGCTGAACCGCCGTTCGCCGCGCGCGGCTGTTTCGCCCAGGCCTGGAGTGTCGCCGAGCTGCTGCGTGCCTGGCTGAGTCTGCACCGTCATGAGGCTACGCGGCCAACCCCTCACCAAGGACATGAGCATGCCAAATAAGGCCCGTAAGACGACGCCCGGCAATGTCGGCCCAACACCTGAGGCCGAGCGGGAGTGCATGGCGGCACGCAACGCCAAGACCGCCGCCTGGGACCGTTGGGGTCCCTATGTTTCCGAACGTCAATGGGGTACGGTGCGCGAGGACTACAGCGCCGCGGGCGAGGCCTGGGATTCGTTCACCCACGAACAGGCGCGCTCGCGCGCCTACCGCTGGGGGGAGGACGGCATTGCCGGGATCAGCGATAAGCAGCAGCGACTGTGTCTGGCCCTGGCGCTGTGGAACGGTCGCGATCCCATCCTCAAGGAACGTCTCTTCGGCCTCACCAATGGTGAAGGCAATCACGGCGAGGACGTCAAGGAGATCTACTACTACCTGGACGCCACGCCGAGCCATTCCTACCTGAAGATGCTCTACAAATATCCGCAGGCGGAATTCCCCTACGTCCGGCTCGTCGAGGAAAACCGCCGCCGCGGCAAGGACAGGCCCGAATTCGAGCTGCTGGAGACCGGGGTGTTCGATGACGACCGCTACTTCGACGTCTTCGTCGAATATGCCAAGGCCGACGTCGACGATATCCTCATGCAGGTCACGGTACACAACCGAGGCGCCGAGGAGGCCCCGCTGCATCTCCTGCCGCAGCTCTGGTTTCGCAACACCTGGGCCTGGGGCTACGATCCGACCCGGCCCAGGCTCTCCGCCGACGAGCGCGGCTGCATCGTGGTCGAGCATGCCAAGCTGACCGGATACCACTGCCACCTCGACGGTGAACCGGACCTGCTGTTCTGCGACAACGACACCAATGTGCGGCGTCTCTACGGTGCGCCGGAAACAGGGTTCTTCAAGGACGCCTTTCACGACTATGTCATCGCCGGTGACCACCACGCCGTAAACCCGCAGCAGAACGGTACCAAGGCCGCCGCGCACTATGTGCTCACCGTGCCCGCCCAGGGCCGGGTGGTGGTCAGATTGCGCCTGGCCAAAGGGCAGAACCCCCGGCCGTTCGCGGACTTCGATGCGCTCCTGCGGCTGCGCCGCGATGAGGCGGACGCCTTCTATACCAGTATCCAGACCGACCTGCCCGACTCCGAGGCCCGGCTGATCCAGCGCCAGGCCCTCGCCGGCATGATCTGGAGCAAGCAGTTCTACTACTTCGACATCCCGCAGTGGCTCAAGGGCGACCCGGCCATGCCGCCGCCACCGGCAGAGCGCCGGCACGGCCGCAACCACGAATGGTCTCACCTAAACAATGCAGAGATCATCTCCATGCCGGACAAATGGGAGTATCCCTGGTATGCGGCCTGGGATCTCGCCTTCCACTGCGTCGCAATCGCCCTGGTCGATCCGGTCTTCGCCAAGAACCAGTTGCTGCTGATGACACGCGTCTGGTACCAGCACCCCAACGGCCAGATCCCGGCCTATGAATGGGCCTTCGGAGACGTCAATCCACCGGTACACGCCTGGGCCGTGTGGGAAGTCTATAAACTCGAGCGCGAGGCCAATGGCGGCGAGGGCGATCGGGATTTTCTGGAGCGCGAGCTCCATAAGCTGATCGTCAATTTCACCTGGTGGGTCAATCGCAAGGACGCCGAAGGGCACAACGTCTTTCAGGGTGGCTTTCTGGGTCTGGACAATATCGGCGTGTTCGATCGCAGCGCGCCGCTGCCCACGGGTGGGCATATCAATCAGGCCGACGGGACCAGCTGGATGGCCATGTATTGCCTGAATTTGATGCGCATCGCCCTGGAGCTGGCCCAATACAACCATGCCTACGAGGATATCGCCACCAAGTTCTTCGAGCACTTTCTGTATATCGCCGCGGCCATGAATAATATCGGCGATCACGGCGTGGGACTGTGGGACGAGGATGACCAGTTCTTCTACGATGTGCTGCGCTTGCCGGACGGCGGCATGTTGCCGCTCAAGGTACGTTCCATGGTCGGGCTGATCCCGCTATACGCCGTCGAGATCCTGGAGCCTGAGCTCCTCGACAGACTTCCGGACTTCAAGCGGCGCCTGGAATGGTTCCTCAAGTACCGTCCCGACCTGGCCGCACTGGTCTCGCACTGGAACGAGCCGGGCCGCGGCAACCTCCGCCTGCTCTCCCTGCTGCGCGGCCATCGTATGAAATGCCTGCTGAAACGCATGCTCGACGAGACTGAATTCCTCTCGGACTACGGGATCCGCTCGCTCTCGCGCGCCCATCTCGCAGAGCCCTATGTCTTTTCCTGTATGAGTCATCCCATCGGTGTCCATTATGAGCCAGGTGAATCCGAGTCCGGCGTCTTCGGCGGTAATTCCAACTGGCGCGGTCCCGTCTGGTTTCCGGTCAATTACCTGCTGGTGACCTCGCTGCGCCGCTTCGCGAAATACTACGGCCCTGAATTCCGCATCGAGTACCCGACTGGCTCGGGAACCCTGGTCTCCATCGATGCAGTGGCCGACGCCATTGCGGAACGCCTGGCCCGGTTGTTTCGCCGCGACGCCGCGGGCCGCAGGCCGGTCTTCGGCAAACAGGATAAATTCCAGACCGATCCGCAGTTTCGCGATTACATCCTGTTCTATGAGTATTTTCACGGCGAAACCGGGCGCGGCGTCGGCGCCTCGCATCAGACCGGCTGGACGGGCCTGATTGCCAAGCTGCTGCAGACACATCGGCACGACTGAATCAGGGACCCTCGAAAACCGTTCGCCTCTCGTACCTTTGGTGCGGGTGGGGCGGCACCTGGTCCCCGCAAGCTCAGGTCTGGCACACGCGCGACTGAACCAAAACCGTCGCCGGGTCGGTCCCGTGCCGTCAGGAATCCTTGCCAAGCGCGACCAATCCGGGACCGACCGCGACCAGATTCACCTTTCGAGGATGCCTCGCCATGCATGACATGCTGCCCCTGTTACGGGCCACTGCCTTTCCGCCCCTGCGCCGCCGGGGCCTCGCGACCCTGCAGGTCAACCTGGGCTACCGCTGCAACCAGAGCTGCCTGCACTGCCACGTGAACGCCGGCCCGGGACGCACGGAGCAGATGGACGAGGCGACTATTGCACTGATCCCGCGGGTGCTCGCCGTCCGCGGCCTGCCGACCCTCGACCTCACCGGCGGGGCGCCTGAGCTGCACCCGCGCTTTCGCTGGCTGGTGGAGACGGCGCGGGGCTTGGGCGTGACGGTGATCGACCGCTGCAACCTCACCATCCTGTCCGAGCCGGGGTTCGATGACCTGTCTGAGTTCCTGGCCGAGCAGGGGGTGGAGGTGGTGGCCTCGCTGCCCTGCTACCTGGAGGAGAACGTGGAGCGCCAGCGGGGTCGCGGGGTCTATGCCCGCAGCATCGCCGGGCTGAAGCGACTGAACGCCCTGGGCTTCGGCCAGCCCGGCAGCGGGCTCGCCCTGCACCTGGTCTACAACCCCGTGGGACCCCGCCTGCCGCCCGAGCAGGCCGGCCTGGAGGCGGCCTACAAGCGGGAGCTCAAGGACCGCCACGGGATCGTCTTCGACCGGCTCTACAGCCTGACCAACATGCCCATCCTGCGTTTCGGCAGCACCCTGGTCTCCAAGGGCCAGTTCGGCGACTACATGCGCCTGCTCAAGGACAACTTCTGCCCCGGCAACCTGGACCAGGTCATGTGCCGGGACCTGATCAGCGTGGACTGGCAGGGTCACCTCTACGACTGCGACTTCAACCAACAGCTCGGCCTGCCCCTGGGACCACCGGCGTCCCGCTGGCCCGGGGACGGAACGAGCCCGAGGCGCCATCTCTCCGACCTCCTGACCGAGGACTTCAGCGGCGCGCCCATCGTGGTGGCCGATCATTGCTACGGCTGCGCGGCGGGGCAGGGAAGTAGCTGCGGCGGGGCCCTCAACCAGTCGACGACGGAGCGCGCGGCATGAAAAGGCTGGTACTGCTGGTCCTTATCGCCGCTCTGGTGGCGGCCTTCTTCCTCTTCGACCTTGGCCGCTTTCTGACCTTGGACGCGCTCAAGGACGGGCAGGCGACCTTCGCCGTCTGGTACGACGCCTCCCCCTGGCTGGTGGCGGGCGGCTACTTCCTCATCTACGTCGCCGTCACTGCACTTTCCCTGCCCGGGGCGGCGGTTATGACCCTGGCGGGCGGTGCACTCTTCGGGCTCGGCATTGGGACCCTGCTGGTCTCATTCGCCTCCAGCATCGGCGCCACCCTGGCCTTCCTGGTCTCGCGCTTCCTGCTCCGCGAGTGGGTCCAGGCCCGCTACGGCGAGCGTCTCGGTGCGATCAACCAGGGGATGAAGAAGGACGGCGCCTTCTATCTCTTCACCCTGCGCCTGGTGCCGGTCTTTCCCTTCTTCCTCATCAATCTGCTGATGGGGCTCACCCCCATCCGGACCCGCACCTTCTACTGGGTGAGCCAGGTGGGGATGCTGGCGGGGACCCTGGTCTATGTGAACGCCGGGACCCAGCTCGCTCGGCTGGACAGCCTCTCCGGCATCCTCTCGCCGGGGCTCTTGGCCTCCTTCGCCTTGCTGGGGGTCTTCCCGCTGCTGGCGAAGCGCCTGGTGGCCTGGGCGCAGGCGCGCAAGGTCTATGCGGGCTGGAGCAGACCGAAGCAATTCGACCGCAACCTGGTGGTGATCGGGGCCGGGTCCGGGGGCCTGGTCACCGCCTACATCGCCGCCGCGGTGAAGGCCAAGGTGACCCTCATCGAAAAACACCGCATGGGGGGCGATTGCCTCAACACCGGCTGCGTGCCCTCCA
Source organism: Chromatiaceae bacterium (assembly GCA_041738985.1). Taxonomy (GTDB): domain Bacteria; phylum Pseudomonadota; class Gammaproteobacteria; order Chromatiales; family Chromatiaceae; genus Thiodictyon. The sequence continues at coordinate 7,956 of JBGSOR010000092.1, forward strand.
AGGCCCTGATCCGCACCGCCAAGCTCCTGGCCCAGATCCGCCGGGCACCGGAGCTCGGAATCCGTTCGGCCGACGCGCAGCTCGACTTCGCCGAGGTGATGGATCGGGTGCAGCGGGTGGTGAGCACGGTGGAGCCCCATGACTCGGCGGAGCGCTACCGGGGCCTGGGTGTGGAGATCATCCAGGGCACCGCGCACATCGTCTCGCCCTGGGAGGTGGAGGTGACCGGAGTGAACGGTGCGCTCCAGCGGCTCTCCACCCGCTCCATTGTCATCGCCGCCGGCGCCCGTCCCTTCGTCCCCCCCATCCCGGGGATCGAGGAGGTCGGTTATCTCACCTCCGATACCCTGTGGGACTTACGCGAGCTGCCACGGCGCCTGGTGGTGCTGGGGGGCGGACCCATCGGGGCCGAGCTGGCCCAGGCATTCGCCCGGCTGGGGTCCCGAGTGACCCAGGTGGAGATGCTCCCGCGGATCCTGATCCGCGAGGATCCGGAGGTCTCGGCGCTGGTCACCGAGCGTTTCCGTGCCGAGGGGATCGAGGTCCTCATCGAGCACAAGGCCAAGCGCTTCCTCGTCGAGGACGGCGAGAAGGTTCTGATCGCGGAGCATGGCGGGGGCGACAGGCGCATCCCCTTCGACGCCGTGCTGGTGGCGGTGGGCCGGGTGGCCAACCTGACGGGCTATGGGCTGGAGGAGCTGGGTCTGGCCGGCGGGCGCGTGGTGGAGACCAACGAATTCCTCGCGACCCGCTACCCCAGCATCTACGCGGTTGGGGACGTGGCCGGTCCCTACCAGTTCACCCACACCGCCTCGCACCAGGCCTGGTATGCGGCGGTGAATGCCCTGTTCGGCGGGCTCAAGCGCTTCAAGGCCGACTACAGGGTCATCCCCTGGGTGACCTTCACCAGCCCGGAGGTGGCCCGGGTAGGGCTCTCCGAGGAAGAGGCCAGGGCCCGGGGCATCGCCTATGAGGTCACACGCTATGACCTCGACGACCTGGATCGGGCTATCGCCGACGGCGACGCCCACGGCTTCGTCAAGATCATCACCCCGAAGGGCAAGGACCGCATCCTGGGCGCGACCATCGTCGGGGAGCACGCAGGGGAGCAGCTCGCCGAATTCACCCTGGCCATGCGCCACGGGCTGGGGCTCAACAAGATTCTGGGTACGATCCACCCCTATCCCACCTGGAGCGAGGCGGCCAAGTACACCGCCGGGGCCTGGAAGCGGGCCCATGCCCCCCAGACACTGCTCGCCATCCTGGCGCGCTTCCATGCCTGGCGGCGGAAAGAGACCCCGAGGCACCGGCTTCCAGCCGATGGCAACCCGGTGCCTCGGGTCGTTTCCCAGGACCCAGGGCAGGAGAGCCAGCGATGAATGGGCTGATGTCAGTCTTGCTCTCCGTGCTCCTGCTCGCGGGCGTCGCGCCGGCCCTGGCCTTCGATCACGGGGGCTGGGATGGGCTGCTCCAGCGCCACGTGCGCCCCATCCGGGACGGAGTGGCCACCCAGGTGGATTACGGCGGCATGGCCCGCGACCGGGCCCGGCTCAAGGGCTATCTGGATGCGCTGGCCGCGGTCCCGGAGAGCGACTTCCGGCGCTGGCCCAAGGACGAGCGCCTGGCCTTCCTGATCAACGCCTACAACGCCTGGACAGTGGACCTGATCCTGACCCGATGGCCGGATCTGAAGTCCATCAAGGACCTGGGTTCCCTGTTCAGCAGCCCGTGGAAGAACGCATTCATCCCGCTGCTGGGCAAGACCCGCTCCCTGGACGACATCGAGCACGGGATGATCCGGACCAAGGGCACCTATGACGAGCCGCGCATCCACTTCGCCGTCAACTGCGCCAGCATCGGCTGTCCGGCCCTGCGCCCGGAGGCCTACAGCGGGGCACGGCTCGCTGCCCAGCTCGCGGATACGACCCGGCGCTTCCTCGCCGACCGCACCCACAACCGCTTGACCGGGGACAGGCTCGAGGTTTCCAGCCTCTTCAAATGGTACGGGAAGGACTTCGACGCCGTGGGCGGGCTGCGCGTCTTCCTGGCGGATCAGGGCGAGGCATTGGGCCTCACGAATGCGCAGCGACGCTCCCTGCGCGACGGCTCCCTCGAGATCGTCTTTTTCGACTACGACTGGGGTCTGAACGGGACGCCATGAGACTCAGCATCGTCATCCCGGTCCTGAACGAGGCTGGGGGGATCGTCGCCGCCCTCGAATCCCTGCGCACGCTGCGTGCCCAGGGCCACGAGGTCATCGTGGTTGATGGCGGCAGTCGGGACGGGACGCCGCGGCTGGCTGCACCCTTGACCGACCGGGTCCTGATCGGACGGCGCGGCCGGGCACGGCAGATGAACGCCGGGGCGATGCACGCGCGGGGCGACGTACTGCTCTTTCTTCACGCCGATACCCAGCTGCCCGAACAGGCACCGGCCATCGTCAGGGCGGCCCTGGGTGCGCGGCGCTGGGGGCGTTTCGATGTCCACATTGCCGGTCGCCCAAGAATGCTGCGCCTGGTGGCCGCGCTCATGAATCTGCGCTCGCGCCTGAGCGGGATCGCCACCGGCGACCAGGGGATTTTCGTCGAGCGAGCCGCTTTCGTCTCCGTGGGCGGCTACCCCGACCAGCCGCTGATGGAGGACATCGCACTGTCGCGGCGGCTGAAGCGGTTTGGCCCGCCGGCTTGCCTGCGCGAGCGGGTGGTCACGTCCGGGCGCCGGTGGGAGGAGAACGGGGTCTGGCGCACCATCCTGCTCATGTGGCGGCTGCGTTTCGACTATTGGCGCGGCGTTCCGGCGCGGCGCCTGGCCGCGTGCTATCGGCCGCCCAAGCGCATCCAGGGGCTGGCGGAATGAGCGCTACCCGGATCTTGATCTTTGCCAAGGCGCCCATCCCAGGCCGGGTCAAGACCCGGCTCATCCCCATGCTCGGCCCGGCGGGGGCGGCCC
>JBGSOR010000109.1:0-11954 GCA_041738985.1 Chromatiaceae bacterium
GGGCGTCGCATCCAGCGCAGCCAAGGCGGACTCATAGGCCCGCTCGCGGGTCTCGGCCAGGGGAATAAGCGCAGGCTCGGGACTCGCATCGAAGGACTCGGCGCGGGCTGCGAAGCTCGCGGTCGACTCCTCGACGATCCGCGTACCCTCCAGCCAATCGTCTTCGCCCGCCAGGGACACCCGCGACGGCGCCGGGTTGTTGGCCAGCGCGGGCGCACGGGACTGGGGATCGTCGTCGCGCGGAGTGGACGAGCGTGACCGAGGCTCGCTGCGAGCCCGCGTGGGCGTACCGGACCAGGGCTCGTCGTCGCCGAACATCGAATAGCGCGACCGAGGCTCGTTGTCGGCAAGCATGGGCGCGGGGACCCCGGCCTTCTTGGCCGCCAGGAAGGGCCCCGGGTCCGAGTCCTGCCGCGCCGGATCGATGGCGCGTACCTCCACCATGGCCGTGCCCTTGCGAACGACCCCGAGCTTGGTAGCCGCAGCATAGGACAGATCGATGATCCGCGGACCGTGGAAAGGACCCCGGTCGTTAATCTTCACCACGGCGCTGCGCCCGTTCTCGATATTGGTCACCCGGGCGTAGGTGGGCAAGGGCAGGGTCTTATGGGCAGCGGTCATCGCGTACATGTCGTAACGCTCGCCGGAGCTGGTCTTGCGCCGGTGGAAGTAGGGGCCATACCAGGAGGCCAGACCCCGCTCCACATGCCCGTCGCTACTATCTTTGGTGTAGTACCGGCGCCCCCGGACCACGTACGAGTCCATATTGCCGTATTTGGATTTTGGCTCCACCCGTGGCACGGCATCCGGGATCTCGTCCGGATTGCCGAGCCTGGAGTCGGGCGCCCCCCCCGCATAGGTCGTGCCCTTGCTGGAACAGCCGCCGAGCAAACCCACAAGGCCAATCAGACCCAGTCCGGCAAGGGCCAAGGACACCTTGTTCAAAGACCGGAGCGCCGACGGCCGGCCACCGCCCTGGCGCTGAGCGATTTTCTTTGTCATCAGACGACTCCCCCCCGGGTTGTCATGAGGAGAAACACCGATCGCTGCGGCGCTTCCCAGGATGCAGCCCCAAGGGGCTGCTCGGATTCTTCGTTCGCGGCGACCCGTCGGCGCGCTCAGACCCCCTCGCTGTGGCGAGCCTGGATCTCCTGGCTCAATTGGTACACGGCCATGGCATAGAGATTGCTGTGGTTGTAGCGCGTGATGGCGTAAAAATTGCCGAGGCCCACCCAGTACTCTTCGTTTTCGCCATCGAGCCGGATGAGGGTGGCCGGCGCGTTGCCGCCCAATGGCGCCTGCACCGACTCCTGCCATTCAACCCCGGCCAGCCGCAACTGGCCCGCCGTCGTGTTCGGCGCGACGGGCGCCTTCTCGGCCACCGGGACCCCGCCCAGGGTGCCATCGACGATCCGACCCTTGAGGGTCGCCGCCAGCGCCACCGGCTCCCCGGCCCGCCAGCCGTGGGCGCGGAGATAATTGGCGACGCTCCCGATGATGTCCGCGTCGCTGCCCCAGAGATCGCGCCGGCCGTCCCCGTCGAAGTCCACGGCAAAGCGACGGTAGCTGGACGGGATGAACTGGGGCTTACCGAGTGCACCGGCGTAAGAGCCTTTGGCGAGGGCGGGGTCGAGGCCCTCCTCCCGCTGGAGCAGCAGGAATGACTCCAGCTCGCCGCGAAAGAAGCCGGCGCGCTTGGGGTAGCCGAAGCCCAGGGTCGTCAGTGCATCCAGGACGCGGTGATCCCCCACCCGCTGGCCATAGCTGGTCTCGACCCCGACGATGGCGACCACGGTCTCCGGGCTAACCCCATAGACCGTCTGGGCCCGATCCAGGATGTCCGCGTTCGCCCGCCAATAGGCCCGCCCCCCGGCGATGCGTTCCGGGGTCAGAAAGATCTTGCGGTAGCGGTGCCAGGGCATGGACTCGTAGGGACGCTCCATGGCGTCTACGATGGCCTGACGGTAGCGGGCCTGGCCAAGCACGGCGGTGAGGCCATCAGGGTCGAAGCCATGGCGGCTGACCATCTCGGCGGCAAAGGCGGCGCGGGCGCTGTCGTAGTCCGCGGGCGCCGAGCCGGCTTCGGAGCCGGCCGCGGGGGCTGCAAGCAGCGCCAAAGCAGGCACCGAAGCGAGCAAAAAGTCGGAGACGATCGGTCGGTAGTCCGGCATGGATGGCGTAGGGGCCTCGCCTCGCTACTAAGGCGTTACCTCTAGTCTATACGCAAAGCTTCTAAATGCGAAGCGATTTCCGATGAGTTTCGATTGCCATGAGGATCCCGAAGCTCGCCAACAGGGTCACCATGGATGTCCCACCGAAGCTGACCAAGGGCAAAGGTACCCCCACCACGGGGAGAAGACCGGTCACCATGCCCGTGTTGACGAAGACATAGACGAAGAAGACGAGCGAGAGCCCCCCGGCCAGCAGCCGTCCGTAGCTGTCCTGTGCGCCGACCGCAATGGCGAGTCCGCGGTAGATGATGAAGACATAGAGGCCAAGCAGGATCAGGATGCCGGAGAGTCCGAGCTCCTCCCCGATCACCGCGAAGATGAAGTCGGTATGGCGCTCGGGGAGAAACTCCAAGTGGGACTGGGTCCCGTTCAGCCAACCCTTACCCTGGATGCCCCCGGAGCCAATAGCTATCTGGGACTGAATGATGTGGTAGCCTGAACCTAAGGGGTCAGACTCTGGGTCGAGGAAGGTCAGCACGCGCTGGCGCTGGTAATCGTGCATGTGGTACCAGACCAGCGGGGTTAAGGCCGCCACGACCCCTCCGATTAGGAAGATGAGTCGCCAGCTCAAGCCCGCGATGAAGAGCACCGCGATCCCAGCAGTCGCCACCAGCACGGCAGTGCCCAAATCCGGCTGCTTCGCGATCAGGATTGCCGGGACCAGGGTTAGGGCCGCGGCTCCGGCCACCCGACCCAGACCCGGCGGCAATGGCCGGGCGGCAAGGAGCCAGGCGACCATCATGGGTACAGCGAGCTTGAGAAGCTCCGATGGCTGGAAGCGCACCGCCCCCAGGTCCAACCAACGCTGGGCGCCCTTGCCCACATCGCCGATCAGGAGCACCGCCACCAGCATGAGCACCCCGGCGACGTAGATCGGCGGCGACCAGCGCTGCAGCCGGACAGGCGACACCTGGGCGAGAGCAAACATGAATCCGTAGGCGATTCCCAACCGGGCAAGCTGGCGCTCCACGGCGCCCAGATCCTGCCCGCTGGCGCTGTAAAGCACCGCAAGCCCGAATCCGCTGAGCAGCAGCAGACCTGCCAGTAGGGGCAAGTCGATGTGCAACCTCCCCATGAAGGTGGTCTGGGCAGGATCGCCCACCCGATCCAGGCTGGAGCTGACCGATCTAATCGCCATGCTCGGGCCCCGCGTCGGCCATGAGCTGGGTCCCGCCCAGATGAGCATCGATGACCCGACGAGCCACCGGTGCAGCCACCGAGCCCCCGTGACCCCCGTTTTCCACGATGACCGCTACCGCGATGCGCGGGTCGTCCACCGGGGCAAAGGCGATGAAGAGCGCATGGTCGCGCATCCGCTCCGTGATCCGAGAGACGTTGTAGGTCTCGTTCTGGCCCACGGTGAATACCTGGGCGGTGCCGGTCTTGCCGGCGATGAGGTAATCGGAGGTGCGAATGCGCCTGGCGGTGCCGTTAGGACTCTCCACGACCTGTGTCATGGCCCGGATGACCTGGTCCCATTGGCCAGGGGCGGTGACGTCCACGGGGCGGGAAACCGCTGGCAGCTCGGCCGCTTGTTTGTCCCCGGGGAGCCGTGTGGCGCGGGCAACCCGGGGGGCGATGAAGTGCCCCCGGTTGGCCATGGTGGCAGTGGCCACTGCGAGCTGAAGCGGAGTGGCCAAGAAGGCCCCCTGGCCGATGCCGACAATGAGGGTCTCGCCCGGGTACCAGAGCTGCTTCCGGACCTTTTCCTTCCACTCCTTGGAGGGCACTAGCCCACCCAGCTCCCCGGACACATCGATCCCCGTGCGGTCGCCGAAGCCGAGCCTACCAAGGTAACCCTTGAGACGCTCGATCCCCAAATCATGTGCCAGGTCGTAGAAATAGACATCGCAGGACTGGACGATGGCCTGCTCCAGGGCCAGGGTCCCATGCCCGCCGCGACGCCAGCAACGGTACCTGTGGCTCTGACCCGGAAGCCGATAGGCCCCCGGGCAAAACTTGACCTTGCGGGCATCGATCACACCGGCCGCAAGACCCGCGAGCCCTACGAATGGCTTGACCGTGGACCCAGGCGGATACTGGCCGCGCACCGCCCGGTTGAACAGGGGCTTGTCCGGGGAATAGAGCAGGGCGTGATAGTCCTTCTGGGCGATCCCCTGGACGAACAGGTTGGGGTCGAAGCTCGGCTTGCTGACCAAGGCCAGGACGCCCCCGGTGCGCGGGTCGATCGCCACCACCGCCCCCCGGTTGTCCCCCAAGGCCGCGGTTGCCGCGCGCTGGAGGCCCATGTCCAGGTACAGGAGCAGGTCCCGACCCGCCACCGGGGGCTTGCCCTCCAGGGTGCGCAGAACCCGGCCCCGTGCGTTCACCTCCACCTGCTGGTAGCCGACATGGCCGTGCAGGAGCCCCTCGTGGGCCTTCTCCACCCCGCCCTTGCCGATGAAATGGGTACCCGCGTAGTCGCTCCCGTCGATGCGTCCCATCTCCTCTTCGTTGATGCGACCCACATAGCCAAGGACGTGGGCGGTCAGATCTCCCAGGGGATAGGTGCGGATCAGCTCCGCGTTCACATCGACCCCGGGGAAGCGGTAGCTGTCCAAGGAGAACCGGGCTACCTCCTCCTCGGTCAGATTGAGCCGGATCGGCACCCCTTGGAAGCGCACCCGCTGGCGCTGCATGCGGTCGAAGCGTGATCGGTCTTTCTCGTCGATGGGGAGGACCGCCGCCAGGGCGTCGATGGTCCCGGCCAAGTCCTCCACCTTCTCGATGGTGATTTCGAGCGAAAAGGACGGGTGGTTGTCCGCAATCAGTAAGCCGCGGGCGTCGTAGATCAGGCCCCGGGTGGGCGGGACCGGCTGGACCTTGACCCGGTTGTCCTTGGACAGGACCGAATAGTGCTCGTGGTTGTCCACCTGCAGGTGCACCAGACGGACAATCACAAGGGCAAGTGCGGCCAGTACCAGGACGCCTGAGATGGCCGCGCGCACGGCCACGAGATGCGCCTCCCGCTCGCGATCCTGGATGCTGGAGTCAAGCCGCATGGCTTAGATGGCCCCGGCGCGTCGGCCTAGGTCGCGCAGGACTACGGAGATCCAAGGCCAGAGCACGATGCCCGTAAAGGTGGGTGCCCAGTAGACCAGGGTCGGGGTGGGCTGGCCGGTAGCCGCCAGGACCCACAGGAACATCAGGCGCTCCACAAGGAGAAGCACCCAGACAAACAGGGTCTGCTGCCACATGGGGAAGATGCGAAGTCGCGGGTGCAGCTCCACCGTCACATAGGCCACGAGGGACAGCCCCAGGGCATGTTGTCCGAAGGGAGCTCCGACTGCGGCGTCCAGCACTAGCCCGGCTCCGAAGGCCCAGAAGACCCCCACCCGGTCCGGCAGGGCCAGTGCCCAGAAGATCAGGGTCAAGGCAACCCACTGAGGCCGCAAGTCCTCGGCCCAGGACGGCATGGGCAAAATGGTGAAGAAGACCGCTATCCCAAGGCTCAGGACCACCGACCAGAGACCGCGCACCCCGTCTTGACTCATGGCGACTCCGCCCGAGTCTTGGGCGCGAAAGCGGCAGCGGAAGGTCCGTGTGCCGAGCCGCCTGCCGCCCCGGCCAGGGCATCCTGCCCCTGATCCGGGCTCAGGGTCCAGACCAGCAGGACCTCCCGACTGCGGTCGAGTCGCGCGGTGGGCTCCGCCGTAACCACTGTAAAGGGGTTGTCTGCGGCATGGCGGACTTGTGTGATCCGCGCAACCGGGTAGCCGGCCGGGAAGCGCCCGCCCATACCGGAGGTAACCAACAGGTCCCCGATGCGTACATCGGCGTTCTTGGGAATGTGCAGGAGCTCCAGCTCCTGACCCAGGCCGGTACCGGTCGCGATGGTCCGCAACCCATTACGGTTGACCTCCACGGGCAGGGCATGATCCGAGTCCGTTATCAGGAGCACGGTCGACGAAAACGGATTGGTCTGGATCACCTGACCCATGACGGCGTTGGCATCCAGCACCGGTTGACCCACGAAGACACCCGAGCTTGTGCCTTTGTTGATGAGCACCTGCTGGCGGTACGACGCCATGTCCACGGACAGGATCTCGGCGATCAGGACCCGCTCCCCGATCTTGAAGGACGAGCCCAGAAGATCCCGAAGCCGCATGTTCTCGGCCTCCAGCGAGGAGAGCTGTTGGACCCTGGCGCTCAAGATCAGGTTCTCCCGGCGCAGGGCCTCGTTCCGATTACGCAGCTGGCGCTCGTCCGCCAGCCGCCCCTGGGCGCGTCGCGCCAGGCGCAGGGGCTGGTCGGCCAGTAGCTGCAGGGGATAAACCAGCACCGCAAGGGCCGCGCGCAAGGCTCCGAGCTGCTTGTAGCGGTGGTCCGCTACGATCAGCGCCACCGACAGGATCGCGGCCAGGACGACCCGGAAGGTGGGCGAGGGGCCATGGAGAAACAGCGGTTTGATGCTCGGACCCTCGCGCGTGCGTCACACGACACGCTCACAGGACTTGGAGAATGTGCGAACGCGTCGCGACGAGAAGGGGAAGAAGACTCTTACCACAGCGGGCAAGAAGACAACGAGACACGGCGCAAGGGACGCATCGCCGTTCTTGCTTGGCGTGCTCCGGGTCCTCTGTGGCGAGGTCCTTCTGCCCTTGCGCCTCCCCCTAGGCCGCGAACACCGAGCCGATCCGGGAGGAGACGCGACCCCTGATGGTATCCGCGAGCTAGTCGGTGGCGAGCAGATCGAAACCGCGGCTGTCCAGGATCTCCAGGGCCTTGCCCCCGCCCCGCGCGACGCAAGTGAGCGGGTCGTCCGCGACCACCACCGGGAGCCCCGTCTCCTCCTCCAGCAGCCGGTCGAAGTCCCGCAGCAGGGCGCCGCCCCCCGTGAGCACAATACCGCAATCAGCCACATCCGAGCCCAGCTCCGGCGGCGTCTGCTCCAGGGCAGACCTGACCGCCCCGACGATCCCCGCCAGGGGCTCCTGGAGGGACTCCAGGATCTCGTTGCTGTTGAGGGTGAAACTGCGCGGGATACCCTCCGCCAGGTTACGGCCCTTGACCTCGATCTCCAGCACCTCGTTTCCGGGGAAGGCCGATCCGATCGCATGCTTGATGCGCTCGGCGGTCGCCTCGCCGATCAGGGTGCCGTAGTTACGGCGCACATAGTTGACGATCGAGTCATCGAAGGTGTCGCCGCCGATCCGCACCGAGTTGGAATAGACGATGCCGTTCAGGGAGATCACCGCCACCTCCGACGTCCCGCCCCCCACGTCGATCACCATCGAGCCCCGGGGCGCGTCCACCGGCAGGCCCGCGCCGATGGCCGCGGCCATGGGCTCCTCGATCAGATAGACCTCCCGTGCGCCGGCACCCGCGGCTGACTCCTTAATGGCGCGCCGCTCCACCTGAGTCGAGCCACAAGGGACGCAGATCACCACCCGCGGGCTGGGACGCACCAGACGGGTCTCGTGCACTTTATGGATAAAGTACTGGAGCATCTTCTCGGTGACCGTAAAGTCCGCGATCACCCCGTCCTTGAGCGGGCGGATCGCCGTGATGTTCTGGGGCGTACGCCCGAGCATCATCTTAGCCTCCTCGCCCACCGCGGCCACCGACTTGGGTCCGCCCGCCCGCTCCTGCCGGATCGCTACCACCGAGGGCTCGTTGAGCACGATCCCCTGGCCACGCATGTAGATGAGCGTATTGGCCGTGCCCAGGTCGATCGCCAGATCGGTGGAGAACATCCCTCGGAAGCGTCTAAAAAACATCGGGTACTTACCTTGTGACAGGGGCGATTACGGAGGGCCGCGCCGCATCCGGCGCGGGGTCCGCAGCGGGGTCCGGGGGGTCCGAGGAGTCCGCCAGAGGGATCCTTAAGGGGAACAGGACCGAAAAGAGGCCGGTAATCTAGCAACGCCACTCGGACTCGGCAAGGCGCGACCGAATCCGCAGCAACTCCGAGCTTGCCCGTCCCTCTTTTTGTAGCGGACCTCGGCCTCAGGGAGCGTCGGCGCGAGGACGTCGAGCAAACAGACAGTTACGGCGCTTGCGATCCTTTGCGCGCTTTGTGCTCTTGGCGGTTCGTCGGCTCTTCCAGGTTGATTGCAGCACCGCGGCGGGCGATGTCCTGTCGTCCGCCGGGCTCGGGGGGACCCTCAGTCCTCCCAGCGCCCGGCGCCGGGAATGGTGACCAAGTCCTCGTTGTAGTTGCCCTGCTCCGCACCCCGATGACAGGCCTGGCAGTTGCTGAAGCTCCCGACCTTGGGGTTGTCTTTGACGAGCCGCATCGGGACCTCGTCGTGCTTGCGCTGGAAGTAGCGGGTCTGGGTGATCCGCGGGGGACCCTCGCCGGCGATGGGATTGGCCGCAAAGGCACGGGACCGGATGGAGGCATTTCCTTCCGACGAGCCGGCGGTCAGATAGTCGAGCAGCCCTTGAGCCACGGCCGGGTCGAGGGTCGCGTCGTCCCCGAAGTGGTTGTCCAGGGTGCCCATCACGTGCGCCCAGGCGTCTGGGGGCAGCAACCCGGGCTGATAGGCAAAATGGCACCCGCCGCACTCGGTGCGGTAGGTCTGGTTGGCCACGGGCGCCACATCGGTGCCGCGGGCCGTCCAGCCGCGGCGTCCCTCGCGGCCCTCGTCGTCGTCATCGTCCCCCAAGGCGATTCCGACGGTGCCGATGGCGAGCAGGGCGGCGCTGAATGCGCCCAAGACGATCTTGTTCATAGGGTTCTCCAATGCGGATCGGATGGATCGGGGCGGCGGCCCGCCAGCCGCCGCTGCCGTTACTGACTCTCGATGTAGCTCAGAAAATTAGCCTTCTCCTGGGGCGAGCAGTCTCGCCCCAGGGTCCAGCGGCAATTGCGGCCAAACCACTTCTCCACCTTGGCTGGATCCGTGAGCCGTTTGGGGTTGACCGAGACGGCCATGGGCTCGATTGACTTGCCCGTGGTGGCGTGCTTGCCCGCCTGGGTCAGGCTCGCGGTGTGGCACGTGGCGCAGCTCCGGGGCCCGTCGGACCCAGGGGGATTGTGCTCGGCGGTCCAGTCCCGTTTGCCGGCGGCGGCATCGCCTGTGGCGAGGACTGGGCCCGCCACGGCCAGGGACAGGCCGGAGATCAGGGTCAGGGTTGCGAGGGTTCCGGCAGATGGGCATTTCATTCGCCGCTCCTATTTGTGTTTGTAGCCGTCGATCATGGCGCGGACCAGGTTTTCCCTGTGCTGGAGGCTCGCGGCAGCCACCCCGATCAGGTGGAGCGGGATCAGGAGGACGGTGCCCCAAGCGAGCGCCTCGTGGATCTCTTCGAGGTCGTGGGCCGCCCCGGCGGAGATCCCGGAGAGGTAAGGGGCGAGGGGTCCGGCCATCTCTCCGGCCCCCAGCACCATGAGTCCGGTGACCGCGGTGGCGAGAAATCCCGCCATCAGGGCGACGGCCATTGCCGCACCGGCCGGGTTATGCCCCAGGTAGCGGGCCGGGTGGCCGCGCAGGATGTCGCGCAGATAGGCCAAGGTGGCCCGGGGTCCGCGCACGAAGTCCTTGAAGCGTGCGTGGCGCGGTCCGATCAGGCCCCAGGCCAGGCGGGCGACGATGAGCCCCAGGACCGTGTAGCCGGCCCAGGTGTGGAGGCCCAAGAGCTCGTCCTCCGTAGAAAAGGCGATCAGTACGGCGCCCGCCAGGCCCCAGTGAAAGGCGCGCACGAAGGGGTCCCAGACGCGGACGCGCCCGGCTGGGTCGGTCAGGGGGCCAACCTGTCCGTCGGCGGTGCTTGGGTAGGTCATGTTGCTGTCTCCTGTGAGTGCCTGTGGCGCCCGGTCGATCCGGGCTTGGGGCGTACTGTACGCAGGCGCCCCTGAAGACCGCCTGACGGGGGCTGTCAGCGAACTGTCAGGGCCTTGGGGTCCATAATCCCTGTCATGAAACCCTTCGCTATGCGCTTGTCGGTGGCGCTTGTCCTGATCCTGGCGGCGGATCAGGTCCCGTCTCGTGAGGTCCCTCGGGCGGACGACCGACCCGCCGGATGGCTGCGGGTCCACGACTGGGAAGACGAGGGGCGCAGTCACGACCGCGCCCGGCGAGCGGCCGAGGCCGGCGAGATCCTGCCCCTCGCGGAGATCTACGAGCGGGCACGTCGGGTGCAGCCCGGACGCGTCTTGGAGGCGGAGCTGGAGCGCGCCAGAGGGCGCTGGATCTACGAGATCAAGATCCTGGACCCGGAGGGCCGGCTCTACGAGCTGAAGCTGGACGCCGCCACGGGCAAGATCCTGAAACGCGAGGAGGAGGACTGATGCGCATCCTGGTGGTGGAGGACGACCCCCGCACCGCGGAGACCCTGACCCGGGCCCTCGCCGGTGCCGGCTATCTGGCGGACCATACGGCGGAGGGCGAGGACGCCTGGTACCGCGGAGACACTGAGCCCTATGCGGCCGCTATCCTGGATCTGGGCCTCAAGGGCATGGACGGTCTGGCGGTGCTCAAGCGCTGGCGGGCGGCGGGACGGGATCTGCCGGTGCTGATCCTCACTGCCCGCGGGGATTGGAGCGAGCGGGTGGAGGGGATCGACGCCGGGGCCGACGACTATCTGCCCAAGCCCTTCCGGGTGGAGGAGGTCCTGGCGCGTCTGCGGGCCATCCTGCGGCGCTCCGGCGGCCAGGCCTCCGCGGTCTTGCAGGCAGGGACGCTGGCCCTCGACACCCGCCAGATGCGCGTGACCCAGGACGGGGTACCGATCCATCTCACCCCACAGGAGTACCGGCTGCTCAGCGTGCTGCTGCATCGAAAGGGCACCGTAGTCTCGGCCGGCGAGCTGGCGGATCAGATCTACGGAGACGGGATCGAGCGGGACACCAACGCGGTTGAGGTCCTGGTGGGGCGGCTGCGTCGCAAGATCGGGTCGGAGCTGATCGAGACCCGCCGGGGGTTCGGCTATCTCATCGACGATCCGGCCCCTCTCGGGGCCGGATGATGATCCGTCGCTCCCTTCGGGCTCGCCTCTTGCTGGCGGCGGCCGTCTCCATCCTTGTGGCCCTGCTCGCCGCCGGTGCGGGACTCACCGCGCTTTTCGAGCGCCATGTGGAGCGGCGGGTCGAGGCCCAGCTCGACGACATCCTGGGCCAGATCATCGCCCATCTGGCGGTAGGTCCGGAGGGCCGGGTTCGCTTCGACCACCCCCTGGTGGACCCCCGCTTCCAGACGCCGTTGAGCGGACTCTACTGGCAGATTCGGGACGAGGACCGGCACACCCTGCTGCGCTCCCGCTCCCTGTGGGACGCGGAGCTCGACCTGCCGGAGGACAGTCCGCCGGACGGCGGACTGCACCGCCATGACCAGCGGGGGCCGGATGGGGAGTCGCTCTTGGTGCTGGAGCGCTGGGTGGTGCTGGACCCCAACTCCGAAAGGCGCCGGCTGCGGGTCGCCGCGGCCATCGACCGACGGGAGATCGGGCGTGCCCGCAACGCATTCGCCGCGGACATGCTGCCCTATCTGGCGGTGCTGGGGGCGGGGTTGGTGCTGGCGGCCTGGGTCCAGGTGCGGGTGGGACTCGCCCCCCTGGATGCGGTCCGCCGCGGGGTGCGGGCCATCAGGTCCGGAGGCTCCCACCGCCTGCCCCAGGACTACCCGGAAGAGGTCATGCCCCTGGCGGAGGAGGTCAATGCCCTGCTGGACGCCCAGGAGCAGGCCATCGAGCGGGCGCGCGCCTGGACCGCGGATCTGGCGCACGGGCTAAAGACCCCCCTGGTGGTGCTGGCGGCGGACGCCGAGCGGCTGCGTGGGG
>JBGSOR010000140.1:0-15543 GCA_041738985.1 Chromatiaceae bacterium
ATGGGCGTAGAAGGATGCGCCGCGGGCCACCGCCAGGTCCAGGTCCTTGGCGTCCAGGGGCCGCACCGGCGGGGCGCCCTCGCCCCCAAGCCAGCCGTTCAACACCTCGAGCAGCCGTTCCTGCAGGATCCGTGGCTTGAGCACACCGCCGTTGTACAGGACCGCGGTGGGGTGAAGAAAGGAGGCGTCCGGATTGGGCGGGAGGAAGCCCGGCAGGTCAGCCGTGGCGCCGGTCTGGCGGCCCAGGAAGGCGGCGAGATGACGGGTGACGGCCGGATCCTGGGCGTAGGGCAGGCCCACCTGGGTGAGTGCACCGCGGGCGCGGGTCGCCGGCCGGTCCGAGGCCTCCGCCATGGGGAAGAAGCCGTCGATCAGGGTGGCGGCGACCTCGTCGCGGGTCAGCTCGGTGCGGATGCTCCCACCGACAAGTCGCGAGCCGCGGCTCGGTACCACGATGGGCATGCTCGCCA
Organism: Chromatiaceae bacterium; assembly: GCA_041738985.1. Lineage (GTDB taxonomy): Bacteria > Pseudomonadota > Gammaproteobacteria > Chromatiales > Chromatiaceae > Thiodictyon. The sequence goes on from JBGSOR010000140.1 coordinate 471, forward strand.
GATCCGGGTCCCCCAGCAGGGTCTCCTTGGACTGGCGGCAGCCATGGGTGAGTGCCTGAACCTGCCAACGGTCCAGCTCCACCCCGGCGGACTTGAGCTTGGCCCGCACGAGATGGGCCAGGGCGAGGTCCATGTTGTCGCCGCCGAGCAGGATGTGGTCGCCGACCGCGACCCGGGTCAGCTCCAGGGCGCCGTCCTGCTCGGTAACCGCAATCAGGGACAGGTCCGTCGTCCCGCCGCCCACGTCCACCACCAGGATGATGTCACCCACCCGCACCTGCCGGCGCCACTCGCCGCGGCTGGAGTTGACCCAGCTGTAGAGGGCTGCCTGGGGCTCTTCCAGCAGCACCAGGCGCTCCATACCGACGGCCCGCGCAGCCTCCGCGGTCAGCTCCCGTGCCGCCGGATCGAACGAGGCGGGCACCGTCACCGTGACCTCCTGGTCGGATAGGGGGTGCTTGGGATGCCGCTCGTTCCAGGCGTCCCGCAGGTGGGCCAGGAAGTGGATGCTGGCCTCGAATGGAGAGAGCTTGGTCACGTCGTCCGGGGCGCCCTCCGGGAGCATGGGCACGCGCCGGTCCAGATCCGGGTGGCAGAGCCAGCTCTTGGCGCTCGCGACCAGTCGGATCGGAGTGCTCGCCCCCTGACTGCGTGCCAGCTCGCCGGCGATCCGGGCAGGGTCGCTCGACCAAGGCAGGATCAGGTCCTCGGGCTTGAGCTCGTCCGGGTGAGGCAGATATAGAAATGACGGAAGGAGCGCCAGGCCCTGGACCGACCCCGGGGCGGTGAGCTGGGGGATGAGCAGGGTCTCCTGGACGATGTCCTCACCGTCGCTTGCCTGGGAGTCTACATACGACAGGGCGCAGTGGGTCGTACCCAGGTCAATGCCGACAGCGTAGCGGGGATCGCTCACAGCTCCACCTCCGCGGCCGCCAGGATGCGCAGATCCCGGCCGCTCGCGACCTGCGGCAGCCGTACCTGAGTGGCTCGCCAGCCCCGGTGCACCAGGTTACCGGTGAACGGGGGCTCCCCGACCACGTTTCCGGTCGGGCGAATCGCGGCGGCGTCGAATCCGGGCTCAAGGGTGACATAGCTGCCCTCGGCCTCGTCCCGGACGGGGACGATGGTCAGAAACTCCGTGAGCACGGTCCGGCAGCCCGTATGGACCACCCGGGCAGCGGCGCCAACATCCTCGTCGGCGTATTGGGAGACATCCTCTTGGAGGAAGTCCACCAGCCGGCCCTCCTTCTGGAAGAGGCCCAGCAGGAGCAGGGCGGAGTCCGGCGGGGCCTTGTCGAGCGTGGCCGTTGGGGCCACAGTCTGGGCCGGACGAGGGGGCGGCGTGGCGGCCTTGGCGGGGGCAGCCATCTGGCCCTGGACCCGAGTCTGGGCCGCGCGCGCTTCGGGAGAACCTCCTGAAGTGGCGAAACGGAAGTCCGGATCCAGGAGCGCGCTCCAGAACGCCAGGACGGCGGTGACCAGCCGCTCCAAAGCAACTGCGGTCCAGGGCAAGGCGATCTGCATGGCCTCCTTCGACCATCGTAAGGCGACGCGCAGAGTCAGCCCGAGCAGACGCACGGCCATGTTGAGTCCGGACACAAGGCTCGACTTGAGGTCTGCCATGGGGGGAATCCTCGTCGTAACTACCTGGGGGGGAGCGGCAGGGCGCCGCCATGAGCCGCAAATGGTACCGCGCCCGACCGTCGGGCTCGACTGTTCGTCGCCGCCAGGGGTCGGAAGGACGCCTACAAGGGCGGATCGAGCCGGCAGCGGGTCGGGGGATACTTCGTCACCGAGCCCGATTCCGGGATAATGCCAGCGTCGGGAATGGTCCCGGCATCCAAACTTGCAGATCAGGTCCTGCCCAGATGAATTCAGACCGAGACGATGGACCGGTGTCCCTGACCGCCGTAGAGCGCCGCGAGATGATCGCAGTCGCCGCCTATTACCTGGCCGAGAAGCGAGGCTTCCCCGGGGCCGGTGCGCTCGACGACTGGATCGAGGCAGAGCGCCAGATCGACAGCATGATCGAGCATATGCACCGCGAGGGCTTGACCCGCCGCGCACTCGAGCGGGTGGGTCTCCGTAACGCCCTGCGCATGTGGAGCGAGGGGGGCGAGGAGGCGCAGGGCACAGACGCGGGCGAGGGCAATTCGGCCTGATCGCCCCGTGCCAGCTGGCACCCCTGGTGGTCGCCCCAAGCTACGGGGGACCCTGACCGCCCGAGAACGCCCCATGCCGACCGATCCCCCGACCCCTGTGTCCAGCGCCGCCCCCTGGGCCGAGACCCTGCGTTACCTCCACTGGATCTACAACCCCTTCCAGCGCCTGGACGTGGCCGGCGTCTACGACCTCCTCTCCACCCGGGCGCCGACCGCTCGCGGACTCTATCTCAATCTGGGCTATTGGCGGGATGCCCAGAGCCTGGACGACGCCTGCGATGCCATGGCCGACCTGCTCGCGGAGCGCTCCGGCATGAACGGGGAGGATCGGGTGTTGGACCTGGGATTCGGATTCGCGGATCAGGACATCTACTGGCTCCGGCACTTCGGACCCCGCTCCATCGTCGGGCTCAATGTCACCGCCTCCCAGGTGGATGTGGCCCGGGCGCGGGTCGCGGAGCTGGGCCTGGGGGACCGGATCGACCTGCGGGTCGGCTCGGCCACCGAGATGCCGCTGCCGGACGGCAGCGTCGACCTGGTCACCGCCCTGGAGTGCGCCTTCCATTTCGACACCCGGGAGCGCTTTTTTGCCGAGGCGTTCCGAGTCCTGCGTCCGGGCGGGAGGATCGCCGTCGCCGACATCCTGCCCATGACCCCCGCCTCCGGCCCCTGGGGTCGGCTCAAGCAGCGCTGGTCCTGGGGGATGGTCTCCCGGCGATTCCCCATCCCGGACGCCAACCGCTACGCGCGGGACGAATACGCGGCGCGTCTCGCGGCCAGCGGGTTCGAGTGCGCCGCGGTGGAGTCCATCCGCGATCAGGTCTATGTCCCGCTGCATCGTTGCCTGGCCCGGGACCCGACGCCGGTGGAACGGCTTCACCCGGCGGCCCGACCCCTGGCCCGGTTTGCGCTGCGGCTAGACCCCGAGACCCTGTATTCCGGGCTGGATTATGTGCTTGCAGTCGCCCGCAAGCCCGGTCCGAAGTCCGCCGTGGAGGCCGAAGGACAACCGAGCCCTTAGACCGGAGGCATTTAGAAGAACGGACAGCGGTATCCTTAGCGCCTGTCGTCGAGCCCCGATCTTTGGAGAACCCCGTGACCGATTTTTCGACCCTTTCACTCTTCTGGCGCAGAGCCCTCATCCTGATTCCTGCCCTGATCGGCGGGGCCGTTCTGCTCGGGGTCCTGGAGCTACTTCCCAACCCTGCAGTGGAACCGGATCGGCTGTGGCTACTGCACGGGATGGTGCTGGTCAAGGGCCTGGTCTGGGTCGCCGCCGCAAGGGTGATCTACTGGCGGCTCGGCCAGCAGATCTCCCGACCCTTGGCCCTGGGCTACAGCGGCTGCCTCGGAGCTTCTGCCGCTGCGCTCGGCTGGATGTGGGCGCTTTATTTCTTCGCGATCGGCGCGGCACTCTTCTGGGGCGGGTTGTTCGGGCTCCTGCTGGTGGCCCGAAAGGATCCGCTGGTCGCCGAGGTCAAGACCGCACAAACGCCCTAGCGCCCATGGTCGAGGGCAAGGAGGCCCGGTGTGCCTCGGGCGCACCCGGCAGTCCGCTTGCCACTCGCCACTTGCCACTTGCCACTTGCCACTTGCCACTCACCACTTGCCACTCGCCACTCGCCACTCGCCACTTCTTAGGCGACCACCGGGAAGGTGACCGCGATGGCCCAGGCGAACGAGAGGCCGTTCGTCAGCGCGCCCACCAGCGGGTTCCAGGTCTGCCGGTAGGCCAGCCAGCCCAGGAGGCCATAGAGCAGGAAAAAAACCAGGATGGCCGGGACGATGATGATCAGGAAAAAGAGCTGGCTCAGGTTCAGGGCGACTGCAAGCAGGAGCGAGAGCAGGAACAGAGCCTTGGTGAAGACCCCCCCGCCCCTGGCGGCCCCGGGTCCCCGGGTGATCCAGCCGTCCGCGGCGAAATAGGCCCAGGTCCCGGGGACGATGGCGAGCAGTAGCCAGAAACGCTCTGCTCCCGGGAAGAAGGAGGTCACGAACCGGTCCGTCGGCAGGGCAATGGCGAGGGTCGCATAGATCGAGGCCGCCAGGGTCCCGATCAGGAGCCCCCGCCACAGTACCCGCGCTCCCGGCTGCCGACCCGGACAACAGCCCACGACCCACACCCCGATGGCGGTGATGACCCCATAGACCCCGAAGTGCAGCGCCAGGTAGTCCCCCAGGAGGATCGGCAGGTAGTCGCTTGGCAGGACGCGCAGGATGAGGGGAGTGAGGATCGCAGGGGCAATCGCCACCGGGAGCAGGCGTCGCCAGGGCAGTCCCGCACCTAGCGGCGCGGTCGCTGCCCGTGGAAGGAGCCTGGACAGGGGCCAGGCGAGGACTAGAATCCCCAGGTACAGGAAGCCTAGCCACCTGCCCCGGTCCTCCAGATAGGCGTCTCCGCTGGTCCCGGTGGCCTGGTTCAGCCATTCGAGTGCGGCCTTGAGCCCCCCGGTCCCGTACAGCACCCCGATATGCTCGGCCCCGTCGGCGAGGACCAGTCGGCGTGCGGTTCCGTCCGCCAAGTTTCCGTAGGTGGTCCCAGGCTCCACCGTGGCACCTGTAACCTTGGCGATGGCATCCCTGCCCCCTGCGTGCAGCATCTCAGGCTCCAGGGCGCCGTAGACGAAGAGCAGGTCCCGGGGCTCCCCGACGGGTGCGTCCTGACTCAGGTAGGGAGAGACCAGCACGGTCGCGGTCACCTGGTCTTTGTGCGCCGCCGCATAGCGCAATAGCACGTCGCCTGCCATGGAGTGACCCAAGAGGGCGAGCCGGCCGTCCCCGTCGGGTAGCCCCGACGCATAGCCCGCCACCGACTCCAGGGCGCCGAGCAGGACCCCGACGCGTCGGGCCTCGTCCTCGATCCGGGCAACGAAAGGGGCCGGATTGCGGCCGTGGCCCGGGAAGTCGAAGGTCAGGGTCCGGTAACCGTTGCGGGCCAGGGTGATCGCATAGGGCTGCATCAACTGCTGGGACCCGGCGAAGCCGTGGGCGACGAGCACGGTCGGAAAGGGTCCCGCACCTGCCGGGCGATAGACGGTGACCGGGATGTTGCCGACCCGCGCCTCCGAGACCTGAAGCCCCGCCGTTCCGGACCTGAGCTGCCAGAGCGCGAGACCGATGGTCGCGACGGCGACGACCGCCACCGCGAAGGCGACGCGTCGGGAGATGGCGGCGCGCCAGCCAGCGGCAAAGTGCGCGGGGATGTCGGTCATCATGGGGCGGGCGTCTCCGCGCTGGGGTCGGCCGCCAGGTCGATCAGGACCTCGTTACGGCGCAATGGCCCCGGGGTGAATGGGTCGTTGTAGTAGGCGAAGACCGGCAGGGCGGCGGGCATCATGCCCCGGGCGGCCATCCAGGCCCGGAGCTCCGACTCCTTCTCTGCAAGCACCGCATCGGTGGTTCGTCCGCTGAAGCGGATGGCGGCGACACGCCGGGCCGGGATTTCCGATAGGCGCACGTCCTTGCTCGCCGGGGCGGGCAGGTCCTTCAGGTCATAACGGGATGGCATGATAAACCGTACCGCCCAGTCCCCGCCCTCCATCCTGGACTGCGTCACGGGGGCGGTCATGGCGATCGCCTCCGGTCGCTGCTGGATCACCGGGGCAGTCATGGCGATGCGCTCCCCCGCCCGCTCCTTGGCGAAGATGTAGCGAGCCAGAGGCCCGAATCCCTGGCTCAGAGACTCCTGGCGCCCGCCCTGGCGGCGTACCTCCGCCACGATCAGGGGCGGGTAGTCCCGGACCTCGACTGCCCCGTCCTGGAGCACCGTCGCATAGCGCGGGGTCTCCACGTTCTGCACCACGTAAACGAACACGGCCATTCCCGCCGCGGCGAGCACGGTCAGGCCGCCCAAAACGATCAAGGCGATTTTCATCGAGAGCACTCGGTATCGGAGTTACGCGGATTCGGTGGAGACATGTGGACCGGGGTGCGGTCCCACGTCCGGTTGTCATGGTGGGGGTGGTACCCGCAGGGGGCAACCGATGTGTCGGCGCGCCTGTGTCGCCGTTTGGCGACTCGTGCCGCAGAGGACCGATCCAGCGCCGACTGGGCAGAAAGCGACCAGGGTGCCTCGAAACGCCGTTCGGTCTCTGCCGATGCCGGGCGCGTGCGATCTTTCAGGCCGCGGGAGCTCTCGTTGGAACCGGGGGGAACGGTTGGATCCGCCGATGACTGCGAAAAGAACTAGCGATTTTGACAATCAAACGAGAATCACTATCGTTAGTCCCAAGCAACAATCGGTTTCCTAGGAGACCTTCCGTGATCAAGACACTGACCTTCGCCGCCACGCATTTCTCGGTCGCCTTCGGCGTCGCCTATGCACTGACGGGAGACCTGGCAATCGGCGGCGCCCTCGCACTGCTGGAGCCCACCGTCAATACCGTCGCCTACTACGTCCACGAGAGGATCTGGACCCGAGTACGCAGCGCGCGAAGTGACGGAAGCGGCCTCGCTGGCCGCCTGAAACCCTCACCGGCAGCGTGGTCGGTCTAGCGTATCGGCACCTCCAAGCGAGTACGTATATCGTTGCTGTGCGCCACAGACCCGGAATCGTTCTCGTAGGTCTCCATGGAGGGTCTGCTCGGATCCTGCTTGATCTTGTGCATGCGCAGATGGGCAATGACGCTGTACCAGGCGAGCTCCAGGAAGCTGTAGCTACCCTGGACATCCACGGAGAAACAGCGGCCACCCCCGAGCCGTTTGAGGGCAAAGCTACCGGGCGCGACGTCCTCCGTCACCGGCAGGGCCATATCGCACTCGAAGTGCATGGTCTTGGGATTCACCGTGTGGTAAGCGGTGAAGGGCGGACCGGCGGGCGACTTGCCCTGGCCTTGAACATGCTCCATCAGACGCGGGAAGCCCTCCTCCATGGCCTTAACCATGGAATCCATGCCGCCGCTGAACGGAATGGTCAGGGCGGTACGCGGTGCGGTCCGGGTCTCGCCCAGGAAACGGACCTGCGGCCGCTCCGCCTGCGGGTCCAGGGTGCCCCGCAGCATGGCGAGACCCAGGTCGTAATCCTTCTCGATCATAGGGACCATCATGCGGGTCATGAAGCGCAGGTAAAAAGGCATCCGGCCACGCATCCCCCAAGTCGCTTCAGTCTGGCCATCGCGCTCGGAGAATTCCCACCAGACCTCGCTCTCCGATTTGAAGGGGCGCTTGAAGGCGATGCGCTGATCGATCCGAGTCGGCGCATCGAGTCGGACATGGGTTAGGGTACCAGCGCCGATGTATTTGCCATCCCAGCTGTAAGAGCCGCCTTCCCGGTCCGGGTTACCGCTGTAGGTCAGCGTGGCGCCAGGCTCGTGCATCAGCCAGGGGCTCCAGTCGCTCCAGCTCCTCAAATCCCGCACCTTGTCGAAGACCCGTTGGCGATCCGGGCTCATGAGTAGCGAGCGACGGACCTCGAAGCCCGGGGGCAAGGTCGCGAGATAGGCAGCCGCCGCAACGGCGACGAGCGCCACCAACACAAGCAAGTAGATCATGAGGTTTCTCCCATAGCGTCCATAACGTCAATTCCGATCGAGCGCCATCTCCGCAGATCCCCTGCCGCGTCTGGCGATGTCCGTCCAGGACCCTTCGAAGCGCGGGACGAAGCTATCGGGGGTTCCGGGCATGACCACGGGACCACGGCAGTGACGTCCCTCCAACGGCCGGCCGCCGGTGTCCCGCTTCCCAGCTCGCCCGGTCTAAGAGCCCTACGATGCCGCCCGGACCAGGCAAAAGAACTAGACGCTGCGGGGGACCCCGTCAACCCGAGGCGTCGCGATACCATGCGCGGCGCGGAGCGGTCTCCCTTGCGTGGCTCGCGACTCCTGTACGCTCTGAGCGCGTTACAACGCGGGCGTGCCCGCCGCTCTGTCCATCACCGGTCCTGGTACCATTCTCCGCGCCACTCGCCACTCGCCACTCGCCACTCGCCATTAAGGACTTCCCATGCCCCTGATCGAGCCATTCGCCGGACTGCGCCCTGCCCCCGGGCGCGCGTCCGAGGTCGCCGCACCGCCCTACGACGTGATGAACGCCGACGAGGCGCGTGCGATGGTCGAGGGCCGGCCCTGGAGCTTCCTGCACATCTCCCGACCGGAGGTGGACCTGCCGGAGGACACGGACCCCTATGCCCCCGAGGTCTATGCCAAGGCGCGGGCGAACCTGGATCTGATGATCCGCGAAGAGGTACTGATCCGGGACCCGGCACCGCGCTATTACGTCTATCGGCTCACGATGGCCGACCATGTCCAGACCGGGTTGGTGGCTGCGGCCTCCGTGGCCGCCTACGACGCGGGGCGGATCAAGAAGCACGAGTTTACGCGGCCGGTGAAAGAGGACGACCGGGTGCGCCAGATCGACGCCACCAATGCGCAGACAGGCCCGGCCTTCCTCGTCTATCGGGCCGATCCGACCATCGACGGGATCCTGGCTCAGGCAAGCGCAGGGACACCGGAGGTCGACTTCGTGTCCGCCGCCGCGGTAAGGCACCAGCTCTGGACCATCGCCGAGCCGGCGATCATCGAGGCCCTGACAGCCGCCTTCGACGGCCTGGACGCGCTCTACATCGCCGACGGACACCATCGCTCCGCCGCCGCCTCCCGGGTCGCCGCCGCGCGCCGCGCCGCCAACCCGGACCACCATGGCGAAGAGCCCTACAACTACTTCCTCTCGGTCATCTTCCCCCACGACCAGATGCAGATCCTGGACTACAACCGGCTGGTGCGCGACCTCCACGGACACAGCCCCCAGGCATTCATGGCCCAAGTGGAGGTAGCCTTCGCCGTGGAGCCGAGTACCGGCCCGGTGCGTCCGGATGGACCTGGCCAGATCGGGCTCTACCTTGAGGAACAGTGGTACAGGCTTACCCTGGACCCGGCGCGCATCCCCCATGACGACCCGGTCGGCCGGCTCGACGTCAGCCTGCTTCAGGCCAACCTGATCGAGCCCCTGCTGGGGATCTCGGACCCGCGGCGCGACGACCGCATCGACTTCGTCGGCGGCATCCGCGGCTTGCAGGCATTGAGCGACCGGGTGGACTCGGGAGAGATGGCCGTCGCCTTCGCCCTGCCTCCAACCGGCATGGAGGACCTGATGGCAGTTGCGGACTCCGGAGAGGTCATGCCCCCCAAGTCCACCTGGTTCGAGCCAAAGCTCGCGGATGGATTGGTAAGCCACGTATTGGATTAGGGCCGAGGGCCGGAGATATGCTTCCGACCTTGGCCTTTGGCGCCGACCCTTCAGTCCATCCTCATGGTCAAACCCACCTATAACCTCCCCGCCCACGATTCGGGCGACGACGAGGCGATCCGACACTGGCTGGACAACCTCGCCGCTGGCTACGGCCCGCAAGAGCGCAAGCTTGTCGCCGCGGCCTGCGTGGCCCTGACGCAGTGCCGCGGCGGCCGGCGCATCGAGACCGGGGAAACCCATGTGCGCCATGTGCTATCCACCGCAGACGTCCTCGCGCGTCTGAGTATGGACCACGAGACCCTGATCGCCGCGCTCCTCAACGGCTGCCTGGGCCAGGAGGATTTGACCGAGGCCAGTCTCCGGGAGCGCTTCGGGCCCGGCATCGCGCGCATGGTGGGGGATCTGGCGCGAATCGATCAGATTGCCAACGTCGAGTCCATCATCGCCGCTAAGGACCAAGACGAGCACGAGGAAAACCTGCGCCGGCTGCTGCTCGGCATCGCCGAGGACGTGCGGGTCGTGCTGGTGGTGCTGGCGGAGCGCGTGCACCTGATGCGGGCCATCAAAGACCTGGACCCCGAGCGGCGCGCCAAGATTGCCCGCGACACCCAACGGGTCTATGCCCCGCTCGCCAACCGGCTGGGCATGTGGCAGGTCAAGTGGGAGCTGGAGGACCTGTCGCTCCGCTATCTGGAGCCCGACGAATACGCGACGATCGCCCGGGCGCTGGCCGAGCGGCGCGAGGAGCGCGAAACCTACATCGCGGATGTCCTGGACACACTGCGCTGCACCTTCGCGGACGCTGGCATCAAGGCAGAGCTGGCCGGCCGGCCCAAGCATATTTACAGCATCTGGCGGAAGATGCAGCGCAAGGGGGTGGACATCGGGGAGATCTTCGACCTGCGGGCGGTGCGCGTACTGGTGGACACCGTGGCGGATTGCTACGCCGCCCTGGGCCTGGTGCATGGACTCTGGCGCCACATCCCGAAGGAGTTCGACGACTACATCGCCACGCCGAAGGGCAACTTCTACCAGTCGCTCCACACGGCGGTGATCGGCCCCGGAGACAAGCCCCTGGAGGTCCAGATCCGCACCCACGAGATGCACCGCCATGCCGAGCTGGGCGTGGCTGCCCACTGGGCCTACAAGGAGTCCAAGGGCCATGACGCGGACTTCCAGCGCCGGGTGGTTTGGATGCGCCATTGGCTCGAGCTCAAGAACGAGGGCGAGGACGCCAGCGACATCCTGGAGCGTTTCAAGTCCGAGCTCGAGCCTGTCCACATCTATGTGCTCACCCCCCAGGCCAAGGTGATCGAGCTCCCCAAGGGGGCGACGCCCCTGGACTTCGCCTATGCGGTGCACTCCCAGGTGGGCAATCGCTGCCGCGGGGCCCGGGTCAACGGGCGCATCGTGCCGCTGAACTCCCAACTCCACAGCGGCGAGACGGTGGAGATCCTCACTCAAAAGAACGCCACTCCGAGCCGCGACTGGCTGAGCCCCCACCAGGGCTATCTGGTCACCGCCCGCGCCCGCAACCGGGTGCGCCAGTGGTTTAAGCAGCAGGACCACGACATCCACGCCCACGAGGGCCGCGCCGCCCTTGACAGGGAGCTGGCGCGACTCGGGATCCTGGAGAAACCCCAGCTCGATGCGCTGGCGCCCCGCTTCAACTTCAAGCGCGGGGAGGATCTGCTGGCGGCCATCGGACGGGGGGATCTGTCCGTGGGCGTCGTCGCCCGACAGGTGGGCGAGCCACGCGTGCAGGAGCCGTCCCTAAGAGAGCAGGAGGCGCGCCCCCGGACCCAGACAAGGCCCAAGTCGAGCGCCGGGGAGGTAGTGGTGGAGGGGGTCGGCGATTTGCTGACCCAGATCGCCCACTGCTGCAAACCGGTCCCCTACGACGCGATCCTGGGCTTCATCACCCGCGGCCGGGGCATCACGGTCCACCGGCGAGATTGTCCCAACGTCAGCCACCTTCCGCCGGGGGAGGCAGACCGACTGATCCGGGTACGTTGGGCAAGCCAGCCCGCCGACGCCAGCTACCCGGTGGATATCCTGGTCATCGCCGCGGACCGCAAAGGGCTCCTGCGCGACATCTCCTCCATGCTGGCGGATGAGGACGTGGACGTGGGGGCCGTCAACAGCCACTCCGAGCGCACCACCGACACCGCCGCCATGCGCTTCACCCTCTCGGTGCGGGACATGGAGCACCTGGAGCGGGTCATGGGCAAGCTGCAGCAGATCCCGGATGTGCTAGAGGTCCGCCGCTCCTACTGACGGCGCGCTCCGGTCGCCCTTGCCGCCTGGGCCAGGAGCCCCTGGGGGTCCACCTGGCCCGAATATCGGTAAGGCAGGGTCAGGAGCCCGTCGGCGATGGTCGCCGTCCCCGAGACCGTCCAGTCCAACGGCGTCTCCCTGAGCGCCAGTGCGGGGAGCATCTGGCCCCACCCGAGCAGGCTCCCGAACACCTCCACGTCCACCAGGGCCTCTCCAAACGCGGGGATCTGGCGGTCCAGGGTGCCCCCGCCCTCCGCCAGCTCCTTGCCTTCGAGCTTCAACCGGTAGGTCATGGCCTTGATGGGGAGGGTACGGTCGTTCGGATTGTGCACTGCCAGCGTCGCCACAGCGACCTGCCGCGCAAGCGTCAGCTCCTTGACCCGCAGTCCCGCCAGCGACACCTCGGGGGCTTGCCAGGGCTTGGTCAGACTGGTGCAGCCGGCGAGTAGCGCGGCGCCCAGGAATGCGACCCAGACCAGACGATCGAAGGATCGAACGGACTTAGGGTTGGATCGACTCATCGCTCGGACTCCGGAATTGAGTACGACCGTCGGCCTGAAGCGAAAGCGGAGCGTTTGCGTCGTCGACTCGGCGGACGCGGCCTCCGAGGGGAATTGCAGGAGGCTGGTCCCGCGGCTGTCGCACCTGCGCAAGCCCGCCCGCTTACCGAGCTTTGCCGCTCGTTCAGGGTCGAAGCCCGGCGGCGGCCAGCTCCAGGGTCGCGACGGAGCCGAGTGCGCTGCGGATCTCTTCCAGCGTGATGGCCCGGGATCGCCACATGTCGTTCAGCATCCCGAGACAGGTGAGGCGCATGACATTGGGGTCCGGTCCGCCTGTCAAATAGATGTGATAGCCCTCCTGGATCATGGGGCTGCCACCGCCGCCCTCGGCGGCGGCGAGCTGTAGCCGCACGGTCCCCGGGGGCTCGTTCCGGGCCACCTGTGTCCAGTAGCTCTCCACCCGCTCGATGCGATAGGTGCCGGCCTGGACCGTCTGGGGGCCGTCCCGAGACAGTCTCCGGACCTCCAGCCCGCAGCTCGGACCCAGATTGGCCCCGGTCGTCCCGACACTTCCGCCCCTGAAAAAGACCCGCGCGCGGTCCTGGGGCACCTGGATCGGCCGGTTGAGGGTCAGGGTGCTCCCTGGCGGAATGGAGGTCCAGCGGCCGGCGGCATCCTCCCGGACCTCCACGGGCTGACAGCCCGCGAGCGTGGCAGCAATCAGGATCGGTGCCAGGCCGAGCGTCCTGGCGAGCGTACCGGTCGTCATTGGGTTGTCCTCTATCGTTTCGCGGCTCGGGCGACTTCACGGATTCGATCCGCGGCAGGCGCGGGAGCTCCGAGCACATCAGTCCAGGCTGACCCGCACCTTGGATGCCACCGCCAGGGCCTTGGCCTTGGCCTCATCGCAATCGCTGCCCCGGGCCAGGGCGACGCCCATCCGGCGCCGGCCCCGCACCTCAGGCTTGCCGAACAGCCGCAGGTCGGTGCCCGGCTCCGCCAGGGCGGCGGCCAGGTTGCCGAAGCGGGGCTGAGTGGACTCGCCCTCGACCAGGATGACTGCGGAGGCGGCGGGTCCGAGCTGGCGAATCGCCGGGATAGGTAGCCCCAGGATGGCGCGGGCGTGGAGGGCAAACTCGGACAGGTCCTGGGAGATGAGGGTGACCATGCCGGTGTCGTGGGGGCGGGGGGAGACCTCGCTAAAGATGACCTCGTCTGCGCGCACGAAGAGCTCCACGCCGAAGATGCCGCGTCCGCCGAGGGACTCGGTGACTTGCGCGGCGATCTCCCGGGCGCGAGCGAGGGCGGCCGGGGTCATGGGCTGGGGCTGCCAGGACTCCCGATAGTCTCCGTCCTCCTGACGGTGGCCGATGGGCTCGCAAAAGGAGGTCCCGTCCCGGTGGCGGACCGTGAGCAGGGTGATCTCGTAATCGAAGTCGACGAATCCCTCGACGATGACGCGCCCGCCCCCGGCACGGCCGCCTGCCTGGGCATAGTCCCAGGCGTGGCCGATGTCGTCGGGGGTGCGCACTAGGCTCTGGCCCTTGCCGGAGGAGCTCATGATGGGCTTGACCACGCAGGGCAGACCGATCTCGGCCACCGCGAGCTCGAATGCGTCCCGGGCGTCGGCGAACCGGTAGGGGGAGGTGGGGATTCCCAGCTCCTCGGCCACCAGCCGCCGGATGCCCTCCCGGTTCATGGTGAGCCTCGCGGCCCGGGCGGTTGGGATCACGGTGTAGCCGTGCCCTTCAAGCTCCACCAGGGTGTCGGTGGCGATCGCCTCGATCTCGGGGACTATGTAGTGCGGACGCTCCAGCTCGACGACCCGCCGCAGCTCGGCCCCGTCCAGCATCGAGAAGCTGTAGGCGCGGTCGGCGACCTGCATGGCTGGGGCATTGGGGTAACGGTCGCAGGCGATGACCTCCACGCCCAGGCGCTTGAGCTCGATCACCACCTCTTTGCCGAGCTCGCCGGCACCGCACAGGAGGACCCGGGTGGCACTGGGGGTGAAGGGGGTTCCGATGGCGGGCATGCGAGTCTCCTGCGATCAAGCCGGCTAATCGAATCGGTAGTGCTTTTCCACTGCCTCACGGATCTCCCAGGTGCAGTCGAGGCCAACCGGGAAACGGATCAGGTCGCCACGGCCGAATTCCTGGGCCTCCCCGCCTTCCGGGGTCACGGTGAATCGCCCACGCAGGATATAGCAGCGCTCTGTCTGGGCGTAGTGCCAGGGGAAGCGTCCTGGGTCCTTGCGCCAGATGGGCCAGTCCTCGACCCCGAGGACGTCCAGCTTGGCGGGCGAGGGGTTGTGCTCCACCAGGATATCGAGATCGCTCATGGCTTCGGTCTCCGGATCGGCTCCCGGGGCGGGCGGCGCCCACTTCAGCGCGCCATGGTGCGCCAGCGCGCCTTGCTTTTCCATCCGTCGGTTGTGCGGGCCTGATCTTGTATGGGCTGCCGCCCTGGGCGACACTGACCGCGAGCTCGCACAGGGAAGGGACCGATCCCGCGTGCGGTCGCGAAAGACCGGAGCATGAATGCCGGGGGCGCCTGCGGAGGCGCGCGTCCCCTGATCGAAGCCGCTCACAGACGACGCACCGGCGGCCGGTTGCGGACCGTTCGCTGCGATCTTTTATCGTGCATGACCGACTCACTCGACCCACTCGCCCCGCTTGCCGCCCGCCTGGGCGATCTGCTCTTGCGGCGTGGGCTCATGCTTGCCACAGCGGAGTCCTGCACCGGTGGCTGGATTGCCAAGGCGGCGACCGATGTCGCCGGCTCCAGCGCCTGGCTCGACCGCGGATTCGTCACCTACAGCAACGCGGCCAAGGAGGAGATGTTGGGCGTGCAGGCCGAGACCCTGGCGGCCCACGGGGCGGTCAGCGAGCCGACGGTACTTGAGATGGTCGCGGGGGCGCTCGGGCGCAGCCACGCCCAGGTGGCCGTGGC
>JBGSOR010000163.1:0-4142 GCA_041738985.1 Chromatiaceae bacterium
GCGCTGGGGGTCCGGGCTCGATCCGCGGGCTCGATTCGGACCACCTCCAGCCCCAGGCACCTGAGCTCCCCGGCCAGGGGCATCGGCTCGCCAGCCGGACTCAGGACCAGGACCAGGTCGATCCCCGCCGCCCTCACCAGGGCGTCCAGTAGCTCAGCCCCCGCAACGCCGCGCACCACACCCGGGGCGTCGACCAGCAAGGTCCCTGTGTCCGTCTCTAAAGCCAGGTCGGCAACCGCGGAAGCCAGGGGCAGTCGGAAACGTCCCGCGTCCAGGGTGCAGAGCGCCTCCATGGATCGAACCGACCAGGCCCCATCCTGCCAGCGCGCGAGGGAGACGGTCCCGGGGACACCGAAAGCGGGGGACCCGGGATCGGCGGCGAGACCGAATACCGGTCGACCCCTGACCGCCAACTCGGACGCGAGCCACGCGGCCAGGGTGGTCTTTCCGGACCCGGACTGGCCCCAGACCAGGACCCGCCGGTCCTGCTCCAGCAGTCGCTCGACGATCTGGGGTAGCTCCTGGCTCAGGAACGGGGTCAGGTCGGATCGGGCCATGGGCGCGCTGGTCAGGGAAGGACCGCCGCGAGGGTGCCGTCCCCGAAGGCGGTCTGGCCGAGGGCCACCAGGCCGAAGATCAGGAACAGACCGGCCGCCGCGCGGTGCATCCAGACCGGAGAGATCTTCCGCAGCAGCGTCCCGCCGAGCAGGATGCCGACCAGGGAGACGGACCAGAGCGCCAGGGTCCCTCCGGTCAGCACGGACCAGGGCGACCCGGTGCCGGCCACCAGGCCGATCATGGCGAGCTGGGTCTTGTCCCCCAGCTCCGCCAGGAAGATCAGCAGAAAGCTGGTGATGAGCGCCCCCCGACCGGGGGGCTCGACGTCGTCCCCGTCTTCGTCAGCCCCGTCCGCGTCCAGCCAGGAGCGGTAGGCAAAGAAGAGGAAGAGCCCGCCTGCCAGGAGCAGCACCAGGCGCTGGGGGACCCACTCGAATAGGGCCTGGCCCAGCCCGACCGCCAGCAGGTTCAGCACCAGGAAGGCGACGAAGACACCGGCGATCACCGGCAGGGCGCGATAACGGCAGGCCAGGGTCATGGCGATGATCTGGCTCTTGTCGCCCATCTCGGCCAGGAACAGGAGCGAAAAGGACGAGGCGACGACAACGGGGTCCATAGATCTCGGTGCGCTGGGCAAAGGCTTGAGGGGGGGCGGATTATAGGGGACCCCCGCCACCCCGTCCGGTCCGCTCATGGCCCGGCACGAGCCTACATGAGCCGGGTCGTTGACTCCCGTTGAAGCCCTAGCGCCTGGGCACCCAGCTTGAGCGCCTGCTCGGCGAAGGTCTCCAGGTCACCCCAGCAGTCGTCGGTGTCGACGACGTCCGACAGGACCTCGCCGATCACCCGCAGCCGATAGCCCCCCTCGGCCCGCTCGGGGGGCGGGGTCTGCTCCGCGCAGACGAAGAGCTCAGGCTCCTGACTCCCCTGGCGAACATAGGCCAGGATGTAGCGAAAGGCGCGGTCGTCCCCGCTCTCGATTTCCCCCAGCAGGGTGGCGATGAAGCGGCCGACTTGGTAGCGGCGTTTGGGGATGGCGGTGCGGATCTGCGGACGGTCCTGCATGGGCGTGCTCCGGTGAGGTTGCCACCTTAAATGGGTGCGGTCGAGGGCGGTCGCCAGGCGGTATTCGAACGGAGCTCCCTCGCAGGGTAAGACGATGGCGGGGCGGTGGTTCTGGCTCGCCGAGGCGCGCATCCGGCTGCGGCGTTCGACCACCGAGGTAGCCGAGGCGTGGCTCTGTCTGCACCCTACTCAGGAGCCGCCGTAGTCAATGGTGATCTCCTCGTCCGCCGCGATGGGGCGCCGGGCGTAGAGGTCGAATGCATGGAGCTCCGCGTTGGGCTCTTCGCTGTGGTTCAGCCAGCGCAGCAGATTGGTGCCCCGTCGGGCCACCGCGCCGGCCTCCGGTTCGTAGACCCAGAGGACGTGGGCCCCGTCTTCCTGGACCTCCGGCCCTTCGAAGGTCCCGATGTGGTCGCCCGTCGCGAAGGGCACCCGCGCGAAGCATCCGGACCCGTGGATGGGAGACGGTCCTTTGCGCACCCGGTCCGAGAGACGCATCCCTCCCGCCTTTCCCTTTCAGCCTGCCGACCCGGCAGCGGCCACCTTGGGCGTCTCCTGCAGCAGCTTCTCGATGGCGCGGACCACCTTGCTGCTGTCGGGGGCGGTCATGCTGGCGAAATAGTCCACGTAGTTGCCGTTGCGGTCGATCAGGTACTTGAAAAAATTCCACTTGGGATAGGGGGCGCCAGCGGCTGCCAAGCGCTCGAAGATCGGGGTGGCGCTGCCGCGCTTGACGCTGACCTTCTCGAACATCGGGAATTCTACCGAATAGGTAAGCCGGCAGAACTTCTGGATCTCCTGCTCGTTCCCCGGCTCTTGGCTCATGAAATCGTTGGAAGGGAAGCCAAGCACCACCAGGCCCTGGTCCTTGTACTTGCGGTACAGCGCCTCCAGACCCTCGTACTGGGGGGTGAATCCGCACTTGCTCGCGGTATTGACCACGAGGATCACCTTGCCCCGGTAGGCCTCGCAGAGATTGACCGACTCGGTCCCAGCGAGCTGGCGCATGGTGACGTCGAGCAGCGGCGGGCAGGATGCGGGGTCGGCGGCGACGACCCCTGAGCTGACGGCGGCCAGGCCGAGTGCGAGCAGCGTAGTCTTCACGATGGATCTCCGGATTGAACAGGTTTTGACCAGATCCTAGGGTGGAGGTCGGGAAAGGGAATGCAACGGGGTCTGGGGTCGGCCGCGATGTCCGCCGTCCGGCCTCCAGCCGGCGACTGGCGGCCGCCCCGAGCTTTGAAATTCAGCCCCTTTGGACCAATTTGCAGAGCCGGGGTAGGCCGCATACCAGGCCCCCGATTCAGACAGAGCACGACACGCTGAGGAGCGGTTTAGACATGAGCGAGTGGGTCAAAGGTACTGTGGTCGGCAAGCACGCCTGGGCGGACGGCCTTTACAGTATGCAGTTCGACGCGCCGGTGGCGGAGTTCAAGGCCGGCCAATACATCAAGGTGGCGCTCGACATCGACGGGGAGCGGATCGGCCGTCCCTATTCTCTGGTCAATGCCCCCCAGGTCCGCCCCCTGGAGATCCTGTTCAACGAGGTCCCGGAAGGGCCCCTGACCCCCAGGTTGTCGGATCTCGTCCCTGGGGATCCGATCTGGATGTCCGCCCAGGCCGGCGGCATCTTCACCCTGGAGAGCATCCCGCCCGCCCGCACCCTGTGGCTGCTCGCCACCGGCACGGCGTTGGGGGTCTACCTGTCCATCCTGCGCACCCCGGACCCCTGGGAGCGCTTCGAGCACATCGTCCTGGTCCACGGGGTTCGGGCCGGGGCTGACCTGGTCTACGGCGAGACCATCGCCGCCATTGCCGCGGAGCGGGGGGATCGCTTTGTCTATGTCCCAGCCGTGAGTCGGGAGCAGGTCCCAGGCGCACTGCACGGACGGGTGACGGATCTGATCGACGGCGGGGCCCTGGAATCCCGGGTCGGGGAGCGCATCGACCCCGAGCACAGCCATGTCATGCTGTGCGGCAACTCCGCCATGATCAAAGACGCCAAGGCCATCCTGGAGGCCCGCGGACTGGTGCGCCACCGTCGGAATGTCCCCGGGCACTACACCACCGAGCAGTATCATTGAGCTGACCCGGCTCGACACCCTGGTCCAGCTCTCGGAGGGGGTCGCCCGAGAGTCTGGACGGCGGGCCAAGATCGGGCTCATCGCCGAGCTCCTGCGCCGGGTCCCGCTGGAGGACGCCGCCCAGGCCGCCTCCTACCTGTCCGGTGAGCTGACCCGGGGGCCGCTGGGCGTCGGACCGGCCCAGGTCCATGAGGCGGTCGGCACCCCGCCTGCCGCCGGGTCCAGCCTGACGCTGACGGACCTCGACCGAGCCCTTGCGGAGATCGCTGCCATCTCCGGTGTCGGCTCCCAATCCCGGCGTCGGGACGCGCTTGCCGCGCTCGTCGCCCGCGCCACGACCCAGGAGCAGTCTTTCCTCGCCCGGCTCATCCTGGGCGAGCTGCGCCAAGGGGTGGTCGGCCTCGTGCTGGAGGCCATCGCCCAGGCGGCCGCGAT
>JBGSOR010000166.1:0-24590 GCA_041738985.1 Chromatiaceae bacterium
GTTCCGCGGGCAGCCGCTCGCCTGCGGACCGGGCGAGTGCGGAGCGCGCCTATCTGGCCGAGCTCCAGCGCGCCATTGCCCGACAGCAGCGGTTCCCGGAGGACGCCCGACGACGCCGTGTGACTGGGGTCGCCACTTTGGCCTTTGTGGTACAGGCAGACGGTCGGATCGGCCAAGTACGGGTGGTCAAGTCCTCCGGGGATTCGGCCCTAGACCAGGCTGCAGTCCAAGCACTCAACCGACTGGGCCGGTTCAAACCCATCCCCACCGCGATCGGCCGCAGCAGTTGGCCCATGCGGGTGCCGATTCGATTCGACTTCAGGTAGGAAAGACGACCCGAACGGGCGCCGAGGCCCTCGCCAGCGCCGCACGGCGGGTAGTTTTCCGGTCGCGAGTCGTATAGTGTCGGCTTTGCGGCTGGCAGTACGCCGACACACCGGGAGCACCCCATGCCTGAGCTAAACCTGGAGCACATCCGTCCCCTGCAAGCGCAGCTCGATTCGCACCCCATCTACGGAGCCATCCGAGGGCTGCCGGATCTGCGGGTGTTCATGGGACACCACTGTTTCTCTGTCTGGGACTTCATGTCCCTGATCAAGTACCTCCAGCAGCACATCGCCCCGATCCAGGTTCCCTGGATGCCCAAGGGGGACTCGAGCCTACGCTACTTCATCAACCAACTGGTGCTGGAAGAAGAGTCGGACATCGCGCCGCCATCCGAGGGTGGCCTCCCCCGTTACAGCAGCCACTTCGAGCTGTATTGCGAGGCTATGCGAGAGGTGGGCGCAGACGCGGAGCTGCCGCGACGCTTCCTCGCCCTGGTGGAGGAGGAAGGCGTGGACAGGGCCCTCTACTCGGATATGGTCCCCCTCCCCGCCCGTTATTTCACCGAGACTACCTTCTGCTTCATCCGGGAGGACAAGCCCCACCTGGTCGCCGCCGCCCTGGCAGTGGGGCGGGAGCGGGTCATCCCGGGGATGTTCCGCCAGTTCCTGGGCCGGATGGGCCTGGGTCCGCACGAGGCGCCGTCCTTTCACTACTACCTGAACCGGCACGTCCATCTGGACGAGGACTTTCACGGCCCCCTCTCGCTCGCGCTCCTCAAGGCCCTGTGCGGCGACGACGCGGTGCGCATCGAGGAGGCCGAGACCGCTGCAGAGGAAGCGATCTGTGCCCGCATCCGATTCTGGGACGGGGTGCTCGATGCCATCGAGATCCGACGCGGTCCCTAGGAGTCCCATGAGTCCGGACACAGACCCGCGGTTCGACATTGCACGCGAGCTTTGGGCCGGTCGTTTCCAGGCCGTGCTTGCCACCTACTCGCTGGCCGAGCCTGGCTATCCATTCGCATCCGTAGTTCCTTACTGCCTTGACAACCAGGGCAATGCGCTCTTGCTCCTGAGCCACCTGGCCCAGCATACCAAGAACCTGGACGCCAACCCGCACTGTGCGCTCTCGGTGTCCGAGGCCACCGCGGGAGACGTGCAGCAGTCCCTGAGGCTCTGCTGCCCTGCGGACTGCGAGCCCCTGGACGAGTCCGATCGGGCGAGCCATCGGCGCTGGTTCCGTTATTACCCTGCAAGCCTCCCTTACTACGAGCAGCTCGATTTCCGCCTGTACCGGCTGCGGCCCCGACGCTTTCACTTCAACAGCGGCTTTGCGACGGCCCGCTGGCTCGGCACGGAGCGGATCATGCGCCGGGGGTTCGAAGAAGACCTGGAGATCCGCGCACTGGCCGCCTTAGGGACCCTTCCGGGACTCGCGAAGCGTCGCCGCGGCAACCCGGAATCCGATAGCCCGCCAACTGAGGACACACCCCTGCGGTTCGCGGGAGTCGACCCCTGGGGGGCGGACATGACCGAGGGCGAGCGGCTGCGCCGCCTCCCCCTCCCCGGCCCCATCGCCGCCCCCGAGGACCTGGTGGCCGTCCTGTCCTCCCTGCCCCTCGGCTAGATTGAATCCCACAGTCCCGGCACCAACTCCGTTCCCAGGCGAAAGCCGATAGTCCTACCTGGTTATTGAGGAGTTGTTGCGATGACAAGCGCCGCTGTGACGGTACCGGTTGACGGCGAGGGGTTCCTGGTGAACCGGGACGACTGGAGCGAGGAGGTTGCCTTGGACCTGGCCCGCTCCGACGACTTCGAGATGACGGAGCAGGTGATGGGCCTCATCCGTCAGGCCCGGGGCATGTACGACGAGGACGGGGTCGTACCCCCGATCCGCATCTTCGCGAAGAAACAGGGCGTCTCCACCAAGGAGCTGTACGACATCTTCAAGAAAGGCCCCATGAAGCTCATCTGCAAGTGGGGCGGCCTGCCCAAGCCCACAGGCTGCGTGTAGGACGGATGCCCGCAGGGCGATCCGCCACCCTGTGATCGGCCAGGATGGCGGAGCCGCCTGCGCCGTTCCGCCTCGGACGACGATCGCCACGTCGCCGTATCCGAGCACGAGCGGGTCATGGGTGAGCAACCTCAGCGGCTCGGCGATCGTTTGAGAGACCAGCAGTCTGTCGAAGGGGTCGCTCGGCTGGTAAGCGATGCGGACTAGGGTCGTTCCCCTCGTCGCCGCCCCACGATCCACGCGCCGATGGCGACCAACGCAATCGCCATGAGCGCCAGCGGCCGCTCCCAGGCCACCACCAGAAGGGCGACGCCGCTTACCGTGAGGAATACCAGCGGCGGCAGCGGATAGAGCGGAACCCGAAAGGGCCGCGGAAGGTCGGGCTCGCGGTGGCGCAGGCGCAGCACGCCGGCGACGGTAAGCAAGGCGAACAGGGTCAGGGTGAAGCCGGCGAAGGTAAGGACAGCTTCGAACGAGTCGGTCAGGACGAGACCGAGGGCCAGTCCCTGCTGGACCAGCACGGCTCGGGTGGGTGCGCCCCGCCGGTTGCACCGGGCCAGAAAGCGCAGGCCCCGCACGTCCTCTCCGATCGCTTGAAGTACCCGAGGCCCTGCCAGGGTCATGGCGCTGACGCTCGACACCAGGAGCAGGCTCAAGGCCAAACCGAGCAGCCAGCCGCCGTCGGGTCCGAAGATGCCCCGGGCGGAGAGCACCCCCACCTCCAGGGTCCCCACCAGGTCCCCGTAGTCCACCGTGAGTAGAAAGGTCAGGTTGACGAGCACATAGAGCCCAGTCACGGCAAGGGTGGCGGTGACCATGGCCCGGGGCACGTTACGCTGGGGGTCCCGGACCTCGTCGGCTACGTAGGCGGCGGCGTTCCAGCCCGAGTAGGCATAGGACACGTAGATCAGGGACTGGGCAAAGCCCAGGCTCCAGACAGCCGCCAAGGTGTCGGCCGACGGCATGACGCCGACCGCGCCGGGGGCCGGCCCCACAGCCAGTGCCCACCCCAGACCGGCGATTGAGAAAAATAGTAGAATCAGCACCTTCAGCACGGTCGTGACGACCTGAAAGGTGCGTCCCAAGGCGACGTCGAAGGCATGCAGCCCGGTCGCCCCGAGCAATGCGAGGACCGCGACGGCCAGGGCGTTCACGGGCAGTACGGCGGCGAGATAACGCCCCAGCGCCATGGACGCCAGGGCGACGGGTGCGGAGAAGCCCACGCTCACCGAGACCCAGCCCGCCAACTGGCCCAGGACCGGGTGATAGATCCGCCCCAAGAAGCGGTACTCGCCACCGGAGCGCGGCAGGGCGGCCGCCAACTCCGCATAGGACAGTGCGCCGCACAGGGCCACCAACCCGCCCAACAGCCAGAGGAGCAGCAGGGCGGCGCCGTCCGGCACCCCTTCCGCCTGGATGCCCAGGGTCGTGAAGACCCCAGTCCCGACCATGCTGGCAACCGCGAGCAGGACCGCCGCACGGTAGTCCAGGAATCGGTAGGCGGTTGGCATAAGACTCGGCAAGCCGCGGCGAAGGGTTGGAAAAGATGCTTGTCGACCCCGGTCTATGGCAAATCGTCGACCGGCAACCGCCGGTGTCCCTCAAAGACCGTCAGGATCTCTACCTCGCCTTCCCGCAGCCGACAGACGATCCGGTAGTTTCCCTCGACCAACTCGCGCAACCCGCAACGGGGCAACTCCGGGAGCGCCCGCCCGAGGCTTGGCTGATGCGCCAGGACATCGGCACGGTCGATTAGCCGCGCAACAAGGCGTTCCGCAGCCTCGTGACGATCGCGCGCAACAAAGTCTTCGATCTCCGCCAGCCTCGGCCCGGCTCTCGACGCGCTCCACAAGCCGGGAAAGCTGGGTCCTTGCCTCCAGAATGTTGACGGTCGGCATGGGCATGTCCCACGTTGGTCAGGTCTGGCCAGAGCATGACGACCATCTGGCCAGCTGGCAAGGCCCAGACCACGGCGCACGTTGGACCCTCTGCCTCCCCCGATTGACCCATTAAGTTACCAACAGTAAACTTCGGAAGCATGCTCGAAGTCGTCTACAAAAAGCGGGCGACCAAGGCGCTGGCCCGAATGGCGTCTGTGGATCGACAACGGATTCAACGCGCCCTGCGGCAGTTGGCGCAGGACCCGCGGGGGTCTTCTTTGGACACCAAACCGCTGCAAGGACGCGACGGATTTCGATTGCGTATCGGTGACTGGCGGGTGATCTACGAATTGGATGGCAACCACCTCGTCATTCTGGTACTCCACATCGGTGCACGGGGCGACGTCTACAAATGAAGGTGCAAATCATCGAGAACGAAGGCCGGCCAGAGTGGGCCGTGATCCCGTATGCGGAGTTTCAGCACATGCGGGAGCAGTTGGACGATCTGGGCGATATCCGTGCTTTCGATGGAGCGAAGCGGGAGCTCGCCGCGGCAGAAGACGAATTGGTCCCCGCAGCCCTGGTGGAGCGCTTGGCAAATGGCGAAAGCCCGCTGCGCGTCTGGCGGGAGCACCGCGGGCTGACTCAGCAGGCTCTCGCCGACGCCGCTGGTGTCGGTAAGTCCTATATTTCCCAACTTGAAGCGGGCATCAAGACCGGGGCACTCGGGACGCTGCGCTCGCTCGCAGCCGCTTTGAAGATCGACCTCGACGATCTCGAGCCCTGGGTCGAATCGACCAAGGACGATTGACGTTCCGGGGCACGGGGAAGGATGGAAGCGCGGCTGGGGAACCGGCGGGCTTCCAGCACAGAAAGGCGCAGCGAGAAACGAACGACACGGCGCGGAAGCGGACAGCGGAGCATCGCAGCTGAACCGGCATGGAGTTGCCGCTGATCACTCAGGACCATCATGCATGATGCAAGACGTGGCCACACACCCGCGCAACGATGCACAGAGCAAGACCTGACCCGGCGCGCGCGCTATCGCCGCGTAACGCGCCGATGTGCGCATAGCGCTGGTGCCCGGAGAGCATCGAGAGCGCGGCCGTGCCCAGCACATCGCGGGTGCGCGGTGCATTACCGAAACGCCGCCCGCCGAGGTCCTTGGCGAGTGCGCACCGGACCTTTGGCGCGTGCCCGCTCCGGCGCCGGAACCACCGTTCGGGACAGAGTGCGTGAAGCGCAAGAATGGCGTGTCTGCAACCTGCTTCTTGCGCCCCTGAGCGAAATGGCAGCGGACCCGTGCCCACCGATGCTCCTACAACACCTCCCCGCGGTTGTAGTCCGGCTGCGCGGTGATCTTGTGGATGCTGAGATCCGCGCCGACGTACTCGGCCTCCTGGGTCATGCGTAGACCCATCGCGGCCTTGACCGCCCCATAGATTAGGAATCCGCCCCCGAAGGCGACCAGGACCCCGCTCAGGGTTCCGGCGAGCTGGGCCGCGAAGGTCACGCCCCCGACCCCGCCCATGGCCTTGAGTCCGAAGATCCCCGCCGCGATCCCGCCCCAGACCCCGCAGAGTCCGTGCAAGGGCCAAACACCCAGCACGTCGTCGATACGCCAGCGGTTCTGGGTGAGGGTGAAGGCAACGACGAAGAGCCCGCCCGCCACGGCCCCAGTGGCCAGCGCACCGATGGGGTGCATCAGGTCCGAGCCGGCACAGACCGCCACCAGACCAGCCAGGGGGCCGTTGTGCAGGAAGCCCGGGTCGTTCTTGCCGACCACCATGGCCGCCAGGATGCCGCCCACCATGGCCATCAGCGAGTTCACGGCCACCAGCCCGCTCACCGCCTGTACCGTCTGGGCGGACATGACGTTGAATCCGAACCAGCCCACGGTCAGGGTCCAGGCCCCCAGCGACAGGAAGGGAATAGACGACGGCGGGTGGGCGGTCATGCCGCCGTCAGCGCGGTAACGCCCCTGGCGTGGCCCCAGCAGGAGCACCGCCGCGAGGCCGATCCAGCCGCCCACCGCGTGGACGACCACGGACCCGGCGAAGTCGTGGAAGGGCGCCCCGAAGATCCCTTCGATCAGCTTCTGGAAGCCGTAGTTTCCATTCCAGACCATGCCCTCGAAGAAGGGATAGAGCAGGCCGACGATCAGGAAGGAGGCCAGAAGCTGGGGATAGAAGCGCGCGCGCTCGGCGATCCCGCCCGACACGATGGCCGGGATGGCGGCAGCAAAGGTGAGCAGGAAGAAGAACTTGACCAGTGCATAGCCGTTCGCGACCTGGAGTGCGGCCGCATCGGAGAAGAAGTGCACGCCATAGGCGATGCCGTAGCCCACAAAGAAGTAGGCAATGGTGGAGATGGCGAAATCGCTCATGATCTTCGCCAGGGCGTTGACCTGGTTCTTGGCCCGGACCGTGCCCACCTCCAGGAACGCGAAGCCCGCGTGCATGGCCAGCACCATCACGGCGCCGATCAGGATAAAGAGTACGTCTGTACCCGCCTTCAGTGTTTCGATGGAATCCATCTGGTTGACCTCTTGTGCAAAATCGGTGCAGCCAGAGGCAGGAATCGTGCCCAGCGGGGTCAGCGAGTCGGCAGGCAGACGCAGGGGCGGGTTCGGCTCGGCAAGTGGACGCCAGCAAAGGCGAGGGGCTGGGATAAGGCCGGACTCCCAGCCCGGTTGCACAAGCCTTCCTCAGGGCAGGACGCCCCGATTAGCGCACCGCAACGGCGCGCACGCACCGGTGCGGTGCATCAGTAGAGCGGGCCTGGTCTGGGCGGCTGCACCGGCGTGGGCAGGCGCTTGACCGCCGCCGCCACGTCCTTGCTGAAATCCCCCAAGGCGGCGCTCAGGGCGGCGATCAGGGCGGACCCGTCCCTCGGCTGCGCGAGCGGCTGCCGATAGGCGGTCTCGTAGGTCGAGAGCCCCTGCTCGAGATAGGGATCGAGCACCGCCCAGCGGACCTTGAGCACGGCCTCGCCCGAGGGCGTGCCCTCGAAGGTCAGCACGTCGGCGACGACGCGGAAGTCCAGCGGATAGCGGACCTCGGTCGGAAAGATGACGACCCGGCTAGTGCCGACCAGAAAGGACAGGTTCTCGCTCCACACCCTCAAGAAGTCGTCCTGGATGGTCCCGCCCCAGCGCCGATACTCGTCCAGGGTCAGCCGGTTTCCCCCATCACGGGAGACGATCTGGGGCCGGTCCAGGAAGGCCGGGAAGGTCACCGGCCCCAGGCCGATGCCCAGGTCGGTCCCCGCTGGGGTGACCTGGCCCGCCACGGCCGGCAGGGGCGAGAGGGTGTAGAAGGTGGAAGGCGGGGAGCTGGCGCAGCCGGCAGCCAGACAGGCCCAGGCGACGCACAGGGCTCGCCGCAGGGTTCCGGGCCTCATCGGCCGCCCCCTTTGCCCTTGAGCAGCGACTCCGGGTGACGCTCCAGGTACTCGGCCATCACGCGCACCGAGCGCGCCGCCGCCGAGAGCTCCTGAAACATCTTGCGCATCTCGATATAGAGGGGAGAGCGCTCCGCCACGATATCCTCGGCGCTCTTCAAGGTGGAGGTGGCCTGGGTCAGGGTCTGACTAAGCTCGGGGGCGATGTCCGCATTCAGGCGCTCCGCGGTCTTGCGCACCTCCGCCAGGGCCGCCTGCATCTCGGCGATCGCCCCCTTGAGCTCGTCGGAGCCGGCGATGCGGTTGGCGTGGGCCACCGCCTCCGCGGTGTCCTTGCCGATCTGCGCGATCGGCAGCGCGTCCACCTTGTCCAGGATGCTCGTCACGCGCGTCGTGACCAGATCCAGGGCGGCCGGGACCGTTGGCAGTACCCGATAGTCCCCGTAACGGCCAACCTTCTCAGGGCGGGCGTTCTTGTGGAAATCCAGATCCACATAGAGCTCGCCGGTGAGCAGACTGCCCGTCTTGAGCTCCCCGCGCAGGCCCATATCCACGAAGCGCTCGACCATATCCACCCCCTTGAGCTTGGAGTTGTCCCCGCGGATCCCGACTCGATCCGGCTCGACCTCCACCAGCACCGGGATATGGAACTCGAAGTCGTCCACGCTGAACTGGAGCTGCACGTCCAGCACCTGCCCAACCGCGATCCCCCGCAGCAGGACCGGTGCGCCCACGCTCAAGCCCCGCACCGATCCCTGAAAGAACAGGAGATAGCGCTCCTTGCGTGCGTAGGTCTTGGCATGGGCCTCGTCGCGGGTCGGATAGAGCGGAAAGACGTCGTCCGGGCTCGCCGGGGTGCGGTCCGAGTCGATGGTATCCGGGGTATCGAACGAGACCCCGCCGATCAGCACCGCCAGCAAGGACTCCGTATCCACCTTCACGCCGCTACCGGAGATGGAGAAGTCCAACCCGCTCGCGTTCCAGAATCGCGTGTGCTTGAGGACCACGCCATCGTGGGGGGCGGAGACGAAGATCTCGATGTTGACCGCCCTGCCCTCCGGATCGAGCTGATAGCCCACCACCTGGCCGACCTGGATCTGGCGGTAATAGACCGGCGAGCCGATGTTCAGGGACCCCAGGGTCGAGGAGCGCAGAAGGAATCGCTTGCCCGCCTCCGAGGTCGTGAAGAGTGGCGGCTCCTCCAGGCCCACGAAGGAGCGCGCGGACTCCCCCTCGATGACCGGGTCGATGGCGATATAGGCCCCCGAGAGCAGGGTCTCCAGTCCGGACACGCGGCTCGCGGTGACCCGCGGACGCTCCACCCAGAAGCGCGTGTCCCTGGTGAGATAGCGGGCCGCGCCGTACCTGAGCTGGGCGGTGACACGCACCGTCTTGAGGTCCGGGTTCACGTCGATCGCCGTCACCTCCCCCACGTCCACGTCCTTGAATTTGACCTTGGTCTTACCGGCCTGAAGTCCGGTGGCAGAGTTGAAGTCGATCCGGATGACCGGACCCTGCTCCGAATAGGTCTTGAAGGCCAGCCAGCCGCCGATCGCCAGGGCCACAAGGGGGATCAGCCAGACGATGGAGACCCCGCTGCGCCGGACCGCGACCGCCTGGGGGATGCCAGCCTGCCCCCCGAGGTCAGGAGGCTCGTCCGACCGCTGGTCCGTCACTGACATGGTGCTGTACCGGGCTCCGTTTGCGTTTCCGTTCTGGCGCCCCGCCGGGCGTCGGCAGGTCCCAGATCAGTCTGGGATCGAACGACATGGCCGCCAGCATGGTGATGACCACGACGGCGCAGAAAAAGATCGCGCCTGCCTCCGCCTCGACGCTGGCCAGATTCCCGAGCCGCACCAGGGCCACCAGGATGGTGACCACATAGACATCCACCATGGACCAGCGCCCGATGGTCTCGGTGATGCGATAGAGCCGGGTGCGCTCCCGCGGCCGCCATGACGAGCGGACGTGCACCGAGATCAGCAGGAAGACCAGGATCAGGATCTTCAGGAGCGGCACGAAGACGCTGGCCACGAAGACGATCGCCGCCAGCGGCCACATTCCGTGGGTCAGCAGGAACACGACGCCGCTCCAGATGGTATCCGATTGGCTGCGCCCGAGCGAAGTCACCGTCATGATGGGGAGGACATTGGCCGGGACATAGAAGACGATCGCGGCGAGGGTCAGTGCCCAGGTGCGCTGCAGGCTCTTGGGCTTGCGGTGGTGGAGCACATCGGTGCAGCGCGGACAGCGCAGGTGCCGGCCATCCTGGAGCGCCGCCCCGCGGGGGACCACCAGCTCGCAGACATCGCAGCCGATATGGTCCTCCCCGGGAGCGAGGGGCCGGGTCAGGTCCGCGGCGACCGGCACCCGGGACCACACCAGGTCCGGGTCCAGGGACGCCTGGGCCGCCGCCAGCACGAAGATCAGCACCGCGAAGGCGAAGAGCGAGGCCCCGGGGACGATGGTCGCCATGTCCGAGAGCTTCACCACCGAGACCAGGATGCCGAGCATGAAGACATCCATCATGCCCCAGGGCGTCAGGGTGCTGACGTAGCGGAACAGGGTAGGCAGCCAGCGCGGCATTCGGCTCCCAGTCAGCGGGACCAGCACTACCAGGAGCAGGGAGAGCTGGAGACCCGGGGCGACCACGCTGGTGAAGGCCACCACCGCCGCGATCTCCCACTTGCCTTGGGCATAGAGGTCCTGGATACCGGTCAGGAGTGTGGTCTGGGTGACCTGCCCCTGCATCTCGAACGACAGGAAAGGGAAGCTGTTCGCCACTGCGAAGAGCACAAGCCCGGCGATTGCGAGCGCCAGGGTGCGGTTCAGGCTGTCCGGCCGGTCCCGATGCAACACGAAGCCGCAACGTGCACACTCCGCCTCCCCCCCGGGGGGCAGCGGCGGATTGCGCTGGAGCAGGCCGCATTCCTTACATTCGGTGAGACGGTCGAACATGCAGTGGCGAGTGGCTAGGGCCAAGTGGCTAGGCAATCAAGAAGAGGGCAAGGAGCGAGTCTAAGGCGATTGCCGGAAAATCATGTACCAGATCGCGAAGGATTTTCGCCTGCCTTCAAGGAGCGCCGCCAGGAGCATAGCTAGGCTATGCGACTGTCGGTGCGACGCCGAAGGCGGGCGAAAAGACGAGCGAGGTGGTACATGATTTGACAGAAATCGCCTAAGCCCGAGGCGGGGCTGGCGGGCAAGACCCGGGACTGCAAACGTCACTGGTGAAGTCCGATCCGACTGAGCTAGGGTAGCCGCTGCCCGATCCCGCCCCCAGCCACTCGCCACTCGCCCCTCGCCACTTCCGATATGACCCGAATTGACTTCTACACCCTGGAACCCGACAGCCCGGGCGACCGCTTCCTGCTCGCCTGCCGCCTAGTGGAGCGGGTCCGCGCCGCTGGGCTGCGCGTGCTGATCCATTGCCCGGATTCGGAGCAGGCCCGCCACCTGGACCGACTGCTCTGGACCTTCCGCCAGGAGAGCTTTCTCCCCCACGGCATCGTTGGGCAGGCCGGTCTGGACCTGGAGCTCACCCCCATCCTGATCAGCCACGACGGCACCCCGGAGTCGGAAGACCAGGTGCTGATTGACCTGGCCCCGGAGGTCCCACCGTTTTTCAGCCGATTCGATCGGGTGTGCGAGCCGGTGGACCAGGACCCTACCGTACGCGCGGCCGGTCGGGAGCGCTTCCGCTTCTACCGGGATCGGGGCTATCCCCTGGAGCACCATCAGGTCCGGCTGCAATCGGGCGAGCTCGACGGTTGGTAGGCCGCCCGGCGATCATGGCGCATTGCCGCGCTCCCCGGTCCACCCAGCCGCGGAGACCGCGGCACCCCGCGGTTCCGTCAACGTTTCGCAGATGCGATGATGAGGTTTCGCCCTCTCGGCGATGGGCCGCTTAAGCTTGCTTTGGGTTCATGTTTCTATCATCGATCCTCCGGAGGAGGAGCTACGTTGTGGTCATCAGCGACGCGTGGATCCGCTACCAGGAAGGGATTGACGAACTTGCGCCGTTCTTGAGCATGGCTGCGTAGTAGTCGCTCAGCACCTGAGCAAATCGGGGACGTGAGCAAATCGGGGACGTACCACGAATTAGGAAAGTTATGGCTCAGATCTTGCCCCCAAACATTTAATCGATACTTGGTTGCAAGAGAGCGTCATGACCGCGTCGCCTCGGAAGAGGGCTCGACCAATCCCGATCCGGCAGATAGATCAGGCGATTAGGGAAAATACCTGTTGTAGACATCGCACGCACTCCAGCCCGTCCTCCCATTCAGCCAGTCCAATCCTGTAGTCGCCGACCCGAATGCGGTAGTAACCCGGTGCGCCGGACAACTTGCGGAACTGGTCGATGTCGCTGACGCTGGTCGCTTGTTCGATCTACTCAACGGCTTTCTTGACGGCAGCGAGGGCCGCGGGGTTCCGGACTTTCTTCAGGTCCCGCACAAAGCTAGACCGAAAGCGGAGCCTCACGGCTTGACCTCAAGGATGCGAAAGACTTCATCGCGGTCGACAAGCTTCGAATCTTGGCCCTGGCGAACCGCCTCCGCGAGGGCTGAGTCTTCGAGGACCTCAGCCAGGACTTCGCGCAGGGTGTCGCGCTGCTCGTGCAAGACCTCGACCAAGGCGTCTTTGAACGCATTTTTCATGAGTTTGGGGTCGAGGGTTGGCTGCATTTCGTATTCCGCGGGAGGGTTGCGGCTTGTTTGTGGCTATACCATGTTCGGCCTGGCCGGGGGCCTCGGTCATCTTGTTCGGGATGCTAGGCGTTGAGGGCACGTCTGTCGAGGTGCGTCGGTCTGCGTCCGCCGCCTGGCGCGCGAGCTGCCGGAGCCGCTCGACCATCGCGGCGAGGCTGTCGCGTCTGAAGGGCCAATCCGGACCACCGGGGAACCCGCTGAGCTGCACATCCCTGGTATGCTCCGGTCCGGTCTCTTGCCTATCCAATGCCGCCATGACGTCACCGAGCCACGAAGCTGACATCGCCGACTACGCCACCGCCTGGAGACGGCGTGCGGCCATGGAGGGAGCGGCCGACGCACGCTGGAGACGGGAGATTCGGTCGCTCCTTCCGGATCTCGTCGCCTGGCTGGTGCAGGAGCACGGGGTCACTGGCGTCACCCTGTTCGGCAGCTTCGCGCGCGAGGAGGCGACTCGGGGGAGCGATCTGGACCTCTTGGTGGATGGAGTAACGACCGAGCGTCTGTTGGCAATCACCGCCTCGGCGCAGCGCTGGCTCGACACGCATGTCCGCACCCTGGACGCCCAGGATGTCGCGCCCCTGGACCTGGTCGACCTCGATCTTGTTCCACGGGAGCTGGTGCGCGCGTCGGTGGCTGCGCGCATCGAGCACGAGGGGGTGACCCTTTATGAGGGCTGAGCGTCCGGCGCGCCTTCGACTCCTGTGCGCGGAGCTCCGCGACGAATCGCAGCGCATCGCCCGAACGGTCTCGGAGCTCGACGAGGCCTCTTCGTTGGTAGCCGCCCAGGATGCTACGCGGATGTACCTCTATGCCGCCGCCGCGCTGCTCGAGACCTTCTACACCGGGATCGAGAAGGCCCTGTCGCGCGTTGCGGCGGTGACCGGCACAACGCCGGTTGGACACGGCTGGCACCGCCAACTCTTACGGGATTCCACGCTGGACCTGCCGGGGGTTCGACCGGCCGTAATCTCCGCCGGGACCGCAAATGCTCTGGAGCGGTTTCTCGGCTTCCGGCATGGTTTCCGGAACCTCTATCTGTTAGATCTCGATCGGGAGCTGATCCTCCCCTTGTTGCGCGACACACCCACCGTTTGGCGACAGGCGCGCAGCGATCTCGACTCCTTTGCCGATGCGATGGAGCGGCTTGCGTCCGATCTGGAGCGTTCCGCCGATTGATCGCTTCGGCGGCCGCCCCTTTGTGCCGCCCAAGCGCCTCGACGCGCGCGGGTCTGGAGCACCGGACGAGCGGTGCCGCCAGCCGTCGCGGTCTCCACCATCGGAGAGGCGATCGCGTCCTCGTCCGCCGCCCGCTTGCGATCCAGCCGGTGTGGTCCGAAGGCCTCGCCGAGTAGGGCTGGATGGTTTTGCTCGGCTCGCCCCCCGTGCCGCCAATGTCGACGATCATGTTCAAGCGTGTGCAGCACTCCAGGATGTCCCTGTGCTCGGCCTCGGGGACCTTGGGTCGCCGATCTCCACGACCATCTACCCCCCGGTTTTGGACGCATCGTCTTGACCCAGTCTGTTTCTCGGCTATAGTCGAGGTTTCCGGGGTGTTTCGATGCCCCCATCAATAAAAACGATCGCAAACCCAAAGACACTTGATGGAGCGAATGGTCCATGACGAACGCAACCGCGCAAACCCCTGCCCCCAAGGCCCCGCGCGTCCTGCCCCTGGACGCCGAAGGCTTCGTGATCGACCCGGAGCTCTGGAGCCCCGGCATGACCCGGGCCATCGCCCGGCTGGACGACCTGCGACTCACCCCCGAGCACTGGTCCATCATCTATTACCTGCGCGAGCGGCACCTGGCCTCCGGGGCCATTCCGTCCGTCGCCCAGGTCTGCCGCTCCCAGGGCCTGGACCGCAACGCCGTGCGCCGGCTCTTCGGCTCCTGCCGCCATGCCTGGCGAGTGGCTGGGCTGCCCAACCCCGGGGAAGAGGCGCTGACCTACATGACCTGAGGTCGTGGCTTCCTCGGACGACATTCAAGGCCGCCGCTTGGCGGCCTTTCGGTAAGATCCGCAAGGGATCGTTCACACCGCGGTCCTCAGGGGTGCGGGTATGTGGATCGTCTATGCGCTGGCGGCTTCGGTCATCTGGGGCGTGAGCTACGCGGCGAGCGGCCGTGTCATCGAGCGGGGCATGGCCCCTCTCACCTTCTTTTTCTATTACGCGGCATTCGGCGCTGTGGTGGGCGCCCTGGCACTCGCCGCCATTGGACGGCTCGGGAGCCTGGCAGCCGATCTGCGCGTCCTCGGTCCGGACTGGGTCTGGTTCGCCGTCGCCATGGTCAGCTCCGCCGCCGGCACCTTGCTCATCTACGTGGCCATCGGCGAGAAAAACGCCACCCTAGCCTCCCTGATCGAGATCTCTTATCCCCTCTTCGTCGCCCTCTTCGCCTGGCTCTTCTTTCGGCAGGCGCACCTCAATGCCATGACCATCGTCGGGGCCGGACTGATCCTGAGCGGCGTGGCGATCGTCTTCCTGGCGAATCGGGGTTGAGATCCGACCGGAGAAAACCGGAGTTCGCGGGGTTGGTCATCAGCCGACACGCGAACCCGACCCAGCCGCGGCTCCACTGCCCGGCATGCGTTGTAAATGACGTGGCCATGCGCTCTCCCGATGCCGCCCCTCATAGCAGCGCCGCTTCGAGACGCTGCTTGCGTTGCTGCCAGTCGGGCATCGCTTGCCCGAGGAGCTTGAAGAACCGTGTGTCGTGGTCGCGGTGCATGGTGTGGCAAAGCTCGTGGATCACCACGTACTCGATGCAGGGGCGAGGAGCGCGCACCAGGTTGACGTTCAATGTCATGGTGCCAGCGCGTGACAGGCTGCCCCAGCGGGATTGCATGGCGCGCACGATCAGACGCGGAGGCTCAACGCCCTTGAAGCGCCGCAGGCTGGCGTCCAGCACTTCGCCGAATACGGTCCGGGCGCGGTCGAGATACCAGCGCTTCAGCAGCGCCCTGACGCGATCCGGGTCAGGGTCCCCGGGCAGGCTGACGAGTAGCTGGCCACGTGAGAGCGTCACGCTGGCCGACTCGCATTGCAGCAGTTTAAGCCGGTATTGCCGGCCGAGGTAGAGATGCGACTCCCCGCTGAGGTACTGCCGGGCCGGCGTGCGGGGACGGTACCGCTCGAGTTCGGCCAGTTGCCGGCTGATCCAGGCAGCACGCTTCTGCACCCGCTCGGCGATCAATGCCTCCGGGCAGCCGAGCGGCGCGCGCACCAGCACGCGGCAGTCGGGATGCACCTCGATGGCCAGGGTCCGCCGGGATGTCAGAAAGCGCACCTCGTAGCGGATGGTGTCGCAGCCGTAGGTCAGGGTGCCGACCACGGTCTTCAGCCGGTCATCCGGTAGCGGGCGAGCTGCATGGCTTTCTCGATGATCTCGTCCATCTCGTGGGTCGAGAGTGGAATACCGCGCACGCCCTTCACCTCGTCGTAGAGGTAGTCGTCGATCTCGTTCATGGTGCGGCGCTGGGCGTCGAGGTCGTCCCAGTAGCCCACCTTGCGATTGCGCCGGAAGATGTCCCACACCGCGATGGCCGCCTCGGCGGCGGTCGTCTGAGCCTGCTCGCCGTCGCTCAGGTGGCTCGCCACAAAGGGTCGCAGCAGGCCATAGACGGCCGCCGCGTCGGCGTCGCCGTTCAGTGCCGTTGGCAGGTCGTCGCCCTTGCGGGAGACCACCGCATCGCGGATCTCGGTGACGCGCTGCAGGTACTCCAGATCGGACAGGCGCTTGGCGCGGTAGTCGTCGATGGCCTGCTGGATCAGCTTCGAGAATTTCTCGTAGAAGGCCGGGTCCTGCTCCAGCCGCTCGGTGATGGCACGCTTGGTGGCGTGGGCGATCGTATCGGCCTTTGCGCCGAGGCTCTTTTCTTTGCCCACGCCTTGCTCCTCGACCACCTTTTGAAACGCGGCCTCGTCGAAAATGTTCACCGGCGGATTCAACTGCACCACCTCGGAGGCCGAGATGTGCGTGTCCAGGAGCTTTTGGATGCGCGGCTCGAAGTCGCGGTAATCCACCGACTCGGCATAGCGCAGCTTGACCGCTGCCTTCAGGTTGACGAAGCGCTTCAGGTCGTTCTTGTAGGCGCCCAGCTTCTGCTCGGGCGTGTCGGCGATGAAGCGCTCGCTGGACAGCGCAATGGCCAGCGTCTTGGCGTAGGCAGACAGGCGCTCGTAGAACCCGGCACGCAGTTTCTCGTCGGCCAGCAGCTGCTCGAAGGCCTCTTGGTCCTGGCGGTTCTTCACCGTCTTGAACAGGTCCCACAGCTCGGCGTGGCGCTGGGGCAGCGCCCGGGCTTCTTCATGGATCGAGGCCAGCGCACCCTTTAGGTCGGCCTCGTCGAATCCCTCCAGAGCGCTATAGGTGGTCAACGCCTGGTCCAGCTCGCCGAGCACGCCCACATAGTCGATGACGTAGCCGAAGTCCTTCGCCCGGCTGCCGGCCTCGTCCTCGTACAGGCGATTCACCCGGGCGATGGCCTGGAGCAGGGTATGGTCCTTGAGTCGCCGGGTGAGGTAGAGCACCGTGTTGCGCGGCGCATCGAAACCGGTCAGCAGCTTGTCCACCACGATGAGGATTTCCGGCTCGTCGCCGAACTTGAAGGCGTTGACGATTTGCTTGTTGTAGTCGTCCTCCGAGCCGTAGCGCTTCATCATGCGCTGCCAGAAGGCCACGACCGCGTCGGTGGATTCCTCGGCGTCGACCTCGTCGAAGCCCTCGCGCTCGTCGGGCGGCGAGATAATCACCTCGTTGGTGACCGCTCCCAGCTCGTCCAGAAACGCCTTGTAGCGCAGCGCCGCCGCCTTGTTGGGTGCCACCAGCTGGGCCTTGAAGCCGGTGCCCTGCCAGTTTTGGCGATAATGCTCGCCGATGTCGAAGGCGCGCATGTAGATCACCTGCTCGGCCTTGTTCAGCATCTCGGCGCGGGCGTACTTCTTCTTGAGATCTGCCTTCTGCTGGTCGGTCAGCCCCTGGGTGTGGCGCTCGAACCAGATGTCGATGGCCGCCTGGTTCTGCTCCAGCTCGACCATGCGCCCTTCGTAGAGCAGCGGCACGATGGCCCCGTCGGCCACCGCCTGATCGATGGCATAGGTGTGGATCACGCCGCCGAACTTGGCGACGTCGCTCTTCTCGCGGGTCAAGAGCGGCGTGCCGGTGAAGCCGATGTAGCAGGCGTTGGGGAACATCTGCCGCATCCGCGCCGAATAGCCGCCCAGCTGGGTGCGCTGGGTCTCGTCGACCAGCACGAAGATATCGGGCGAGGGGTCGCTGAATTTCTTGTACGCCAGTGCCTTGTCGAACTTGTGCACCAGAGTGGTGACGATGTGTGCCTTGCCGTCGGCTACCAGCTCCAGCAGGTGGCGGCCGCTCTCGGCCCGGTCGGGCGAGAGTCCGCAGGCGGCGAAGGTATGGCCGAGCTGCTTGTCGAGATCCACCCGGTCGGTCACCAGCAAGATGCGCGGGTTGCGGATGGTCGGCTCCAGTGCGAGCGCGCGCGCCAGCATCACCATGGTCAGCGACTTGCCCGAGCCCTGGGTGTGCCAGACGATGCCGCCCCGCCGCTTGCCACTGTCGTCCGTCTGCCGGACCCGGCGCAGCACCTCCTGAATGGCGAAGACCTGCTGATAGCGCGCGATCTTGCGCACGCCGCCATCGAACACCGAGAAGGCCCAGGCCATCTCCAGCAGGCGCTCAGGGCGGCACAGGGCGTAGAGCGCCCTGTCCTGCTCCGTCACCTGCCGGCCCACCAGGTAGGGCGCCATCTCCTCGCGTACGCCCAGATCGGCAAAGGCCATATCGAACAGCGAGGCCTTCACCGATTCCGGCAGCGGGCGCTCCAGCAGCGGAGCCAGCTCGGCGTCCGCCAGAGTCTCCTCCCACTTGGACCAGAACTTGGCCGGCGTGCCGGTGGTGGCGTAGCGGGCCTCGTTCTTGTTCACCGCCAGCACCATCTGCACGTAGGTGAAGAGGCGCGGGATGTACTCGTCGCGCTGGTTGCGGATGGTCTGCGAGACGGCCTGTGCCACCTCGACCCTGGGCGACTTGCACTCGATGACCGCGAATGGGATGCCGTTGACGAACAGCACGATGTCCAGCCGGCAGGTCTCGACGCTGCGGGTACGTTCCACCTCGAGCTCGGCGGCGACGTGATAGACGTTATTGGCCGGGTTGCGCCAGTCCACGTAGTTGAGCGTGAAGCTCTTGAGGTCGCCCTCGATGGACTGCTCCAGCGCCACGCCCAGCGTGAGCAGGTCGTACACCGCCTCGTTGGTCTTGAGCAGGCCGTCGTACTTGACGTTCTTCAACCGCTGGATGGCGCTCTGAACGTTCTCCTCGCTGAACAGGTAGGAGCCCCCCTTGTGCTGGATGCGGTTCAGCGTCTTCAGCTGCTCGCGCAGGATCTCTTCCAGCAGCAGGTTGCCGGCCTTCCCGCCACGGGCTGCAAGTGCCTCGGCGGGCGTCAGGTACTGGTAGCCTAGGTTGACCAGCACCTGCAGGGCCGGGATCTGGGAGAGGTATTTTTCGTCGAAGCGGAAGCTGTCCATCGTCATACGCTAAAGCGCCCAGGCGGGGTGCTTGACCGAGTTGTAGAAGTCGATGCACTCGGCATCGGGTGTGCGGCCCAGCCGCGCGCGTTTGGAATCTAGTCTGGTCACTAGACCAGCATAGAAGGCCTGCTCGCCGGCCCAGGCTTCCGGTTGCGTCGTGAGCTCCAGATAACGGCGATACACATAACTCACCGCATCCGCCACCTGCACCAGCGAGGAATGCTGTGACTTGATCGCAAAGGCGGTATTGATGATGTGGTCGAAGCGTTGGGGCTGTTTCAGTTCGCTCCACCACAAGCTCGATGTCGCCGCGCAGCTTCGCCAACTTCTCCGGTTGATCCTCGGCGATATCGGCGGCATGGCTGGTCAAGGCGCCGATTACGGCGTTCTGGTCTTCCTCGGACAGCTCCTCCTTGCCCTCCGCCACGGCGGTGAAAAGCTTGCGATAGGGGTGCCGGCCTGTTTTCGGGTCCTGCTTCGGCACGCCGAGCCGTTCGGCCAGGATGTTGTGGGCAGCAGTCCATTTCACGGCGCGGACCGCAGATTGCGCGTGGCGGGCAATCTTGTTCAGTTCGACGCGCGCCTGCTCGAAATCCTGCGTGGAAATGTAGAAGATTCGATTGTCGTCCGGGTCTGGACCTGTGGCGTGCTTGCCTGTGATGACTAGTTCAGTGCAATTTGATAGCGATTCCGCCGCATCGATGATGCATCGGTACGGCTTCGCGAGGCCGAGCCCGTAGGCGTAGTCCTTGGTGAACGTGGAGGGCAGATTCTCCAAGACTTCGCGCACGTCCTCCGGTGTCGTAGGTACGGCCCCGTCGATGCCCGGAAAGATGATGTCCGTGTCGTCGAGCGTGATTCGCTCGATCCGGCCATATTTCGGCTTCAGAAAATCGGATCGGTCGCCGAATGTGCTGATCGGATAGATCGTCAGACATTTGTGCTGGCCGTTGATATCAAGCAGCTTGGTTCTGTAGCTATTAGCTTGCGCCGGGTCGAGCCTTGCCTCCACCAGACTCCGCTCCGGAGGTACGAAGTAGACCCCGACGAAATTGGGATGGACTTCCTCGACCTCGAGGGTGCCATCGCGCACCGCGTCATGCTGCCGGATGCCGAGTGCCATCAGCTAGCCTCCTCCTGAGCTGGCAGCCGCCACTGGCCGGTTAGCAGCTTCTGCATCAGGCCGCGCTTCTGCGCGCGGAGTGCGGCGACTTGTCGATATAGCAAGCTGATATGATGCGCTGCGGCGTCCAGCAGCTGGGCCAGACGCGCCTGCACGTCGATGGGCGGAAGCAAAAACGTGAACCTGCCGAGGTCATCGTAGTAGATTCGCACGCGCACGCTGCCGTTGCCAGCCAGCTCAAAATGGCTCTTCCACTTCTGGGAATGACGCAGGTGTTGGAGGTAGGAAGGGAGCAGTTTCGAGTCATCGCATGCGAACACCACGTAGTCGGGGCTGACAAGCACGTCGCGATCGAACGGCGAGATGGCGATGGACCCGATATTCAGCCGCATCGGGTTGTACGCAAACGCGTTGGGTGGCACCACCTTGTAGCGCTCGATGTTGGCCGCGATGGTCTCCTCTCGCATCGGCCTCATTCCGACTTGCTTGGTGACTGCCATGATGGCGTCACGTCCAAGTGAAGTCCCATTTCGCTCGATCAGCTCTTGCGTGACCTCGTGCAGCTTGATCGGCGAGGCGCGATTCGGTTTTTGAAGCAGATGGTCTCTCAAGTGCCCAAGGTGCCGCTCCTTCGCCGCGATCAGTTGCTCGGTTTTCTGGATGGCGGTGTCCCAGTACCCAAGCGCTGTCGCCACGGCTTCTTGTTCATGCTCACCCAGCAGTGAAATCCGTGCACGTGTGATGTCCGCCTTGCGGACATGGACCAGGCTCGTCTTGAACCCGTGAGCTTTACTCTCGATCACGGCGGTGACTTCCAAGAGAGCGTAATAGAGCCATCGCTTATTGATGCCTTTCTTCGGGCGAACTCGGTAGATGTGTTGATTCAGAACGCCCTTGGGGCCATTCCATATGGTTGGTCCGAAGGAAACGCCCTTTACACCGGCCCACGCGAACAGAAGGTCACTCGGTTCGACGATCCATGCGGGGTCGGGCTCGCCATCGAAATAGTTGAATGCGTCAGAACCG
The DNA here is from genome assembly GCA_041738985.1 of Chromatiaceae bacterium. Taxonomy (GTDB): domain Bacteria; phylum Pseudomonadota; class Gammaproteobacteria; order Chromatiales; family Chromatiaceae; genus Thiodictyon. The sequence goes on from JBGSOR010000166.1 coordinate 21,040, forward strand.
TTGAGATTCTGGATGCGGATGATGGGCAGGCCTTTCGTTTTCCAGTCCTGTGGCCTGAACCCGTTACCGCTCTCGAAATCGCAGACGTCGCCAATCGTGCAAGGTGATGCGTCGGGTCGAAGGGTCATTTCTTCTTCCCCCGCCCTTTGCCTTCCAGTTCCCGCCCGGCGCTCTCCAGCGCTGAGATGTCCTCGGCATCCGCCGCCAGCCGCGCCGCCTCGCGCCGAGCGGCGTCGAAGCTCTCGTAGCGCTCCAGCGCCAGCTTCTCAGCCACATCACTGCGCAGCTTGCCGGCGTGGGTCAGCACCTCGCGTTCGTTGAACTGCAGGAAAGCGTCGAGCTTGTCTTCCCAGTCGCGCATGGTCAGGGTGCGGCGGCGCTGGGCCTGGTCTTCGGCGTAGTCGAGGTACATGACCGCGATGCGGTCCAGGGCCTCGATCTCCTCTCGGCTTAAGTAATTCTTGGCGACGGTGACGTCCTGTCTGCGCACCCGGCCGCCCTGCCAGGTGGTCAGGCCCATGTTGGGCAAGGCGGGATCGGCGCGGCCGGCGATGAGCTCCGGCGCGGTGTGGCCGGTGACGGCCCAGAGCGTCTTGTTCTGCACCTTCTTAAAGAACAGCTGGGCGGCCTCGGACTTGCTGTCGTAGTCCACTGCGGTGGCGTAGATATCGCGAATCTTCTGGTAGAAGCGCTTTTCCGAGGCGCGGATGTCGCGGATGCGCGCCAGCAGCTCATCGAAGTAGTCCCAGCCGCCGGGCTCCTTGAGCCGGGCGTCGTCCAGCACGAAGCCCTTGACCAGGTATTCGCGCAGGTGGGTGGTGGCCCACTGGCGGAATTGGGTGCCGCGCGGGGAGCGCACCCGGTAGCCGACGGCCAGGATCATGTCCAGGTTGTAGTGCTTGAGGCTGCGATTGACCGCCCGGCCGCCCTCCTGGCGAACTTGTAAGAGTTCCTTACAAGTTGCCGCCTCGCTCAGCTCGCCCTCGGTATAGATGGCCCTGGTGTGCTGGGTGATGTTCTGCGGCGTGGTGTCGAACAGGGTGGCGATCTCGGCCTGCGTCAGCCATACCGTGCCGCCCTCGGCGCGCAACTGGATGGCGGCGCTGCCGTCATCCAAGGTGTAGAGGATCAGTTCGCCGCCGCTCATACGCCCAGCTCCTTGAGGTATTGCTTCATGCGCAGGCGCACCTTGGCCAGCTCGCCTTCCAGGCGGTCGATCTCCTGCTCAACGGCGGCGACGTCGATTTCTTCTTCTTCCTCGAAGGTGTCGACGTAGCGCGGGATGTTGAGGTTGAAGTCGTTCTCGGCGATCTCGGCGAGAGTGGCGACGTAGGCATACTTGCCGACGGCCTGGCGTGCCTGGAAGGTGCCGAGAATCTTGGCCATGTGATCTTCGAGCAAGGCATTCTGATTCTTGCCCGATTGGTATTCGCGGCTGGCGTCGATGAACAGCACATCCTTGCAGGCTTCGCGCGCACCGCCCTTTTCCCGCGCCCGGTCGAAGACCAGGATGGCGACTGGGATCGATGTGGTGGGGAAGAGATTGCCGGGCAGACCGATGACGGCATCGAGCAGGTTTTCCTCGATCAGGGCGCGGCGGATACGGCCCTCGGCACCGCCCCGGAACAGCACGCCATGGGGTACGACGACTGCGACGCGCCCTTCCTGCGGCAGCGCGACCTCGATCATGTGGGAGATGAAGGCGTAGTCGCCCTTGGACTTGGGCGGCAGGCCGCGCCAGAAGCGGCTGTAACGGTCGGCCTCCACCTCCTGGCCGCCCCATTTGTCGAGGCTGAAGGGCGGGTTGGCCACCACTACGTTGAAACGCATCAGCCGGTCGGCCTCCACCAGCGCCGGGCTGTTGAGGGTGTCGCCCCATTCGATGCGGGCAGAGTCCTTGCCGTGCAGGAACATGTTCATGCGCGCCAGCGCCCAGGTGCTGCCGTTGACCTCCTGGCCGAACAGCGCGAAGTCCTTGTTTGGATTTCCGGGGCTGCCTTGCCGCTCGACCAGCGCGGCGGCCTCGATCAGCAGACCGCCGGCGCCGCAGGTGGGGTCGCAGATGCGGTCGCCAGGTTTAGGCGCGGCCAGTTGCGCCAGCAGCCTGGACACCTGCTTGGGCGTATAGAACTCGCCGGCCTTCTTGCCGGCGTCGGAGGCGAAGCGCTCGATCAGGTAGATGTAGGTGTCGCCGATCACATCTTCGGAGACGCGCGAGGGGCGCAGGTCGAGCTTGGCGAAGTCGCCCAGCAGGTTCTCCAGGCGGCGGTTGCGGTCCTTGGTCTTGCCGAGATTGGCCTCCGAGTTGAAGTCGATGTTGCGGAACACGCCTTCGAGCTTGGCCTTGTTGGCCTCCTCGATCTGGTCGAGGACGATGTTGATCAGCTCGCCGAGGTTGGCCGCCTTGCGCCGCTCGTACAGGGCGTGGAAGTCAGCGAGAAAGCGTTCGGTGACCTCGCCGGTCTTTTCGTCCTTAAGCTCGATGTAGGGCAGAATGAAGCGCTCGCGCTCCAGCTTGCGGCGGATGCGCTCCTCGTTCTCCCCGTACTCCTTCTTGTACTCCGCATAGTGGTCGGCCCACTGGTCGCTGATGTACTTCAGGAACAGCATCACCAGGATGTAGTCCTTGTACTGCGCCGGATCGACGACGCCACGAAAGGTGTCGCAGGCGGCCCAGGCGGTGTTGTTGACGTCTTGTTGGCTGAGCCGGTCGATCATGGGGTGACCCTGTCTGGGGATGGGTGGGCAAGCTTCATCAAAAGGTGGGTGGTGAGGCGCTGGCGCAGGGTGGCGATGCGCGCCAGCAGCGCCTGCTCTTGGCCGGCCAGGGCGGCGGCCTGCACGATGCCTTGCTGGGTGGTCAGCGAGGGCAGCGGCACCTCCAGCGCCTTTAGGGCCTCGGCGCTGATCATCCGCACCGAGGTGCCCTCGGCCAGTGCCGCCAGCTGGGCCTGGGTGGCAGGCGCGTTGATGTACCAGCACAGGTAGGCGGGCAGCACGCCGTGGGGCCGGATTAGCAGCATCGGCGCCGAGAGCACGGCCGGGCCTATGCCTTCCAGCACCTGGGCTGCGCCGTTGCTGCGACCCCGCGAGCGGAACAGCAGGTCGCCCGCGCGCAGCAGGTGGTGGGTCTTGCCCTTGGGCAGCGCTACCCGGATCGCCTCCGCAGCGTGCAGCAGGTTGGCGTCGTCGATGTCCTTCATCTGGATCACCGCGACATCGCCCTGAGGGTCGTGCTCGAGGCGCGACCGGAAGGGGTAGCCCATCTGTACTTCGGCAAGTTCGCCCAGGTGCATGCCTGCAAGAACGGCGTTACGACAATATTCAATGGTCGTCATTTTAGGCGCCCGAACTTGCGGCGTCAATGGGACGTAACGACGTTTCTACAAAATAGTCCGCGGGCCGACTCAAGCCCTCGTACCCGTTTACCCCCTCCCGCAAGTTTGCGAAGCCAGCGGCGACGAGCCGCGCCCCGGCGAGGCGGCGAGGCGGCGAGGCGGCAACGTCAAATATCCGGCGGGGACGGCGAGGGCAAGCGCCCGGGCCGGCGC
>JBGSOR010000196.1:0-10693 GCA_041738985.1 Chromatiaceae bacterium
CCGGCGGCCACCACGATCTCGATCGCCCCCAGCTCCCGGGCGGACCCGCCGCCGGCGGGGCCCCAACCGAAGCCGATGGCGCTGCCGGGAATGCGCAGGGTGCGCCAACCGCTCCTGAAGTCGAAGCTCTCGTCCCGTAGGCGCCAGACATTGGCCCCGCCCGGATCCACCAGTTTGAATTCGAAGGCATTGGCAGGGGCATCCGCGCGCACGGCAAGCAGGAAGGCATAGCTCTCGGGCAGGTCCAGCCGGACCTCTTTGCGGGCAACCACGAATCCGCCCCCGCCCCGAAAGTCGAAATCCAGACGCATGGCCCGACCCGGGCCGGCGGGATCCGGTGCCGCATCGGGCTCGATCCGCAGCTGGGCCTGGCCGGAGGCGACCGGCGACCAGCCGGAAAGGTCGGAGAAATCGTCCAGTGTGCAGGTACGCATGAGGCAATCCTGAGCTGAAAGCTGGGGCGAGAATCGGGATGCCCGGACATCCAGGCGATGGGATTCGTGGAGGAGCCGTCGCAACGGCGGTTACGGCAAAGCTATACTCCGGACGCCGTAAAGCTATACTGCGGCCGCCGTAATGTCACCGTCACTTCGCTCCCGGGGGCCTTGGCCCCTCGGGCAACGCTCCACCTCCGGTCCCCCAGAGCCCCCCCGCGATGCGCACCGCCTGGTCCCTCCTGAATGCCCTCCGGGTACCGATCACCCCCGAGATCTGGGACCGCTTTCTCCTGATGATGAAGGAGATCTCCCGCTCCAAGGTGGGTGGCCGTGCCAAGCTACTGTTCGCTCTCCTGATCCTGTTCATGTTGTTCATCAATGGACTGAACGTCTTGAACAGCTACGTCAACCGGGACTTCATGACGTCGATCGAGCATCGGCAGATGGACGGGTTCATCGGCTATGCCCTGCTCTATGTCCTGGTCTTCGCCGTATCGACAGCGGTGGCCGTGCTTTACCGTTACTTCGAGGAGAGCCTGGGACTCCTATGGCGCAAGTGGCTCACCGGGCATGCGGTCGACCGCTATCTGGACAACCGGACCTATTTCAGGCTGTACAACACCGGGGAGCTGTCGAACCCGGACCAGCGGATCTCCGAGGACGTGCGGGCTTTGACGGCCACCACGCTTTCCTTCGCGCTAATGTTCCTGAACGCCACCTTCACGGTGCTGGCCTTCTCCGGAGTCCTCTGGAGCATCAGCCCGCTGCTCTTCGCCGTGGCCGTCGGGTATTCGCTCCTAGGGTCCATGCTCGCAATCTTTCTTGGCAAACCCCTGGTCAAGCTCAATTACGACCAGCTCGACAAGGAGGCCAATTTCCGCTCGAACCTGCTGCGGGTCCGCGACAACGCGGAGTCTATCGCCCTGTTGCGGCGGGAGGGGCGTCTGAAGGCGAGGCTACAGCGCCGGCTCGATGAGCTGACGGCCAACTTCCAGCGCATCGTCCAGGTCAACCGCAACCTCGGCTATTTCACCACCGGCTACAACTTCCTGATTCAGATCATCCCGGCCCTGATCGTCGCCCCGCTGTTTATCCAGGGCAATGCGGAGTTCGGGGTCATCACGCAATCCGCCGTCGCCTTCGGGCATCTGCTCGGGGCCTTCTCCCTGATCGTCACCCAGTTCCAGTCGATCTCGACCTACACGGCCGTTGTGGCCCGGCTCAACGCACTGCAGGACGCCTTCAAGCAGAAACGCCCCGATCGGTCGCCGACCGTGGAAGTGAACGAGACCTGCGGCAGTGTCGCCTATTCGCACCTCACGCTCTACGCACGCCGCAACGGGCAAGTCCTGGTGCGGGATCTGAGCCTGTCCATACCGACCGGGGTGTGCCTGCTGGTGCGCGCCGACAGCGAGTCGGCCGAGAAGGCCCTGTTCCGAGCCACCGCGGACCTCTGGGACGACGGGGAGGGGCGCATCCTGCACCCGGGTCACGACGAAATCTTCTTCCTGCCGGAGCGTCCCTATCTCCCGCCAGGGACTCTTCGCGAGGTGCTGCTGCGCACCGGCGAGGAGGAGAGGGTACCGGACGAGCGGATTGTCTGGACCCTCAAGTCCCTCAGCCTGGAGGATGCACTCGCCCGGTCTGGCGGGCTTGATACGGAGCAGCACTGGTCCGACATCCTGTCGCTCGGCGAGCAGCAGCGTCTGAGCTTCGCCCGAGTGCTGCTCGCCTCGCCCCGTTTCGTCTTTCTGGATCACCCGAGCCGGGGCCTGAGCGAGTGCTCCCTGGGCGAGCTGCTCGCCCTGTTGCGCCAGGCAGACATCACCTACCTGACCCTGGGCGACACGGCCGACGACCCGCGTTTCTATGATCGGCTGCTGGAAATTGCCGACGATGCATCCTGGCGCTTGCGCCACCCCGCGGGCGGAGAAACCGCCGGAAACGGCGTCGCCCCGCTCCAAGACCCGATCGCCGTCGCCGCGCCACCGAGTCCCGCGGCAGTCTGACCCATGACCACCCAGAGCGACGGCTCGGCCAAGGCGACGACCTTTCCGCCCGGCTTCCTGTGGGGCGCGGCGACCTCTGCGTACCAGATCGAGGGCCGTCCCCTGGCGGAGGGGGCAGGACCGAGCATCTGGCACCGTTTCTCCCATAACCCGGGGCGAGTAGCGAACGGCGACACCGGTGACCTGGCGTGCGACCATTTCACCCGGTACGCCGGGGACCTGGATCTGATGGCGGGGCTGGGTTTGGGCGCCTACAGATTCAGCATTGCCTGGGGCCGCGTGATTCCAGAGGGTGGGGGGGCGGTCAATCCCCGGGGGCTCGACTTCTACCGACGGCTAGTGGACGGTCTGCTGGAGCGGGGCATACAGCCCCTGGTCACCCTCTACCATTGGGACCTGCCGGCAGCACTCCACGACCGGGGGGGCTGGCTCAATCCGGACAGCCCGGCCTGGTTTGCCGATTACGCCCAGGTCCTGTTCCGGGCCCTGGACGACCGAGTGCCCCTCTGGGTGACGCTTAACGAGCCCTGGGTGGTGACAGTCCCGGGTTATCTCTCGGGCGAGCTGGCCCCCGGCCATCGGGACCTGTTCGAGGCACCCCGGGTCGCACACCACCTGCTGCTGGCACATGCCGAAGCGGTCGCCGCCTACCGGTCGCTCGGCCGCCACCGGATCGGTCTCGCGGTCAACCTGGAGCCCCAGTACCCCGCCTCCTCGAGCCCCGAGGACAGGGCCGCCGCCGCCCGGCGCGATGCCTTCGTCAACCGTTGGTTTCTGGACCCGATCCTGCTCGGGACCTACCCGACAGAGCTCCCCGCCCTGTTCGGACCCGCCTGGCCGGAGGGCGCAGAGTCCGACCTGGGGCGCATCCAGACCCGCACAGACTTTATCGGCGTCAACTACTACTCCCGAGGCACAGTGCGTGCGGACCCGGAGGCTTGGCCCTTGGGCGCCAGCACCCTGGCCCTGCCCGGCGTGCCCCGCACCTCTATGGGTTGGGAGGTCTATCCCCAGGGGCTCGCGGAGACGCTCTTGCGGCTCAAGGACCGCTACGGCAATCCCCCGGTCTATATCACGGAAAACGGCGCCGCCTTCGACGATCCGCCCCCAATGGAAGGGGAGATACCTGACCCTGATCGGGTGGCGTATTTCAGGGCCCACCTGCGCTCGGCTCGGGAGGCCATCGAACAGGGAGTGGACTTGCGCGGCTATTTCGCCTGGTCCCTGCTCGACAATTTCGAGTGGGCCCATGGCTATGCCAAACGCTTCGGCCTGGTCCAGGTGGACCATGAGACCCTGGCACGGACCCCCAAAGCCAGCGCCCGGTTCTACCGGGACGTGGTCCGCAGCAACGGCGGTTGCCTCGCTGGCTCGTAGGGCTCGATAGCGAAACGCCGCGTCGGAACAGACCCGAGGCGACGCGACAGGACACTCGCCGCTCGCACCCTATTGCGAAGCCAGGGCGTCCCCTTGCATCGGCGCCGCCGAGGGTGCCTCGGGTCTGGCCCACTTGAGGATGTGCAGCTCAAAAAGCCCATCCCGGTGGGAGAGCAGGGCCCGTTTCTCCGCGCCGGTCAGCGACCCCGGCCCTTCGTCCTGGAGCTTGAAGATGAGGCCCTCGAGGTAGTGGCGCCGCCGCCGGCTGGGGGTCTCGTCCGGGAGCAGGGAGGCATGCAGGGCAAAGGCGCAGGGATCCACCACGGCCCGCTCCCAGAGATCGCGCCCGCTGACCCCCGTGCACAGTGCCCCCTGGGGCTTGGTCAGGTTCTCTTCCAGAAGCCTCAGCACCCGCGGCTCCTCGTACTCCTCGGGCGTGAGGAAGAGTCCGGCGCGACGCGCCAGGAGCCCCAGGGAGGTCCGGCTGGTGATCATGGACACCGGAACGGAGAGCGCGAGCCCCGCGAGCACCGGGGTGAACCACCAGAAAAAGGACGGAACATAGGTGTAGGTCAGCCATCCCGTGACCAGGGCGATCGATGTGTGCACCCAATGGGCTCCCAGGGCTTGGGCCAGGCCAGTCTGATGGTCGCCCCTCTGCTGGGTTGGCCAACCCACGGTTGTGCGCAGCAGGATGGCCGCCACGAACTTGCTCTGAAAGAGCATGAGCACCGGCGCGAGCAGAACCGAGAACAGGCTCTCGATCAGCACGCTGAGAGAGGCCCGCGCCAGCCCGCCGAACTGCCGACCCAGGGCGCGATCGCGCGCGAGCAGGATCAGGGCTAGGACCTTGGGCAGGAACAGCATGGCCAGCGTCACCCAAAGCACGGTGCCCATCTCCACCGTATAAGACTCGGGCCAGACCGGCAGCCAGTTGTCCCCGAAGAAATAGACCGGGACCTGCAAGCTCCGCAGGTAGGCCTCGATCCCGGTCGCGACCAGGAACAGGAGCCACAAGGGGGAGGCCACATAGGACATGACGCCCATGGCGAAATGGATGCGGCTGAGCGCCTTGAACCCGCGTGCCGTGACCAGGCGGGCGTGCTGGAGATTGCCCTGACACCAGCGCCGGTCGCGCTTGGCGTAATCGATCAGGGTGGGGGGGATCTCCTCGTAGCTCCCGCCCAGATCGTCCGCCAGCCGGACCTTCCAGCCGGAGCGGGCGAGGAGCGCCGCCTCCACGAAGTCGTGGCTCAGGATGTCCCCGCCGAAGGGCTCCCGCCCGGGGAGCTTGGGCAGACCGCAGTGCTCCGCGAAGGGCCGCACCCGGATGATGGCGTTGTGGCCCCAGAAGTTGCTCGTATCCTGCTGCCAATAGGACAGGCCCGCAGCGAACATGCGCCCGTAGAGACTGCCGGCGAACTGTAGCATGCGCGCGAAGAGCGAGGAGCGATTCACCGGGACTGGAGGCACCTGGATCAGCGCCAGGCGGCGGTCGGTCTCCATGCGCCGCACCATCTCCACCAGGGTCTCGCCGCTCATCATGCTGTCCGCGTCGAGGACGATCATGTAGCGGTAGCGCGCGCCCCAATGCCTGCAGAAATCCTCCAGATTCCCGCTCTTGCGGGCGGTGTTCTCCACCCGGTTGCGATAGAAGAGACGTGTCGGGTGACCCAGCTCCTCGGCCCAGCGACGCCAGTGCATCTCCTCCTTGACCCAGGTATCGGGGTCGCGGGTATCGCTCAGCACGAAGATCTCGAATCCCTGGTGGCGGCCGGTCTCCACCAGGGACAGGTACATGGCGCGCAGACCCGCGAAGACCCGGTCCGGGTCCTCGTTATAGACGGGCATCACGAGCGCGGTCCTGAAGGGCTCGCCCGTCTCCTTTTCGTTCGGAGGGGCAGCTGGCGTGATCGGGTCCGTTCCCGCGCCGCGGCGCAGGAGCCGGGCGAAGCCCATGACCGCGGTCCAGAAAGAGGCGGCCACCCAGAGGATCAGGACGGCGTAGAGGATCAGCAGCACCAGCTCCAGGGGCGTGATGCCGCCGTCCTGAATCGCCGCGGACAGGAGGGACATGGCCCCCAGGGTCGTGAGGACGACCAGCGAGAAATAGACTGGCCGACGAACGTGGCGTCCCCAACCGGAATGCCGTCTGGAGCCGGTCATGGGCGACCCCCAACCGACTCCGGCCCGGCACCGAGGCGCGGGAACGCCTGCTTCAGCCAACGGGCAATGCGGCGGGCTAGACGGTGGCCGAACAGGTCGATCGTCGCTGGCTCCATGGGCAAGGGCGCAGACTCGGGCAGGGGGGAGACCATGGCGGCACGGATGGCGGAGGCGAGCGAGTCCCCCGAGATGCCCGCCCAGCGGGCGCTCCAGCCAGGTACGACCCCGCCCAGCACAGTCGCCCGAGCGGCAAACAGCGTATTCGCGTCCCCCGCCAGACCCAGCTCCGAAGACAGCCATTGGTCGAAGAGCGCGTCGGTCTCCTCGATGGCAGCCTCGACGGGGTCTTCCAAGGGCGCGGCGGCGGCCCGGGTCTCGGCCCGCAGACGCACCCGCTCGCACAGGCGCTCCACCTCCCAGGTCGCGGTGACACCCATGGCGGCCAGGTAGGCGACCACCCGCGGAAGCGCGCGCTGCCAGTCGCCCGGCTCCAGACTGCGGCTCCGAGCGCCTGTGCGCCCCCCGACGAACTCCGACTGGGCCAGAGCCCGCCGCCTTATTCCCGAACCCATCGGAAGCCCCAGGTCTCGCTCAGCACGTCGTCCCCGTGGCGCAGGAAGGCGCGCAGGTCGGCGGGGGTCTCGCCGTCCGGGGTCAGCTCGAAGAAGAGCCGCCAGCCGCGGGTCTCCGGATTGGCCTGGACCACCGGCTTGGACAACTGCCCGGCGGTGGTTGCGACCACCGCCTCGACCAGGGTCTCCGGGTCGAGCCCCGCGAGGGTCTCGCCGACAAAGTCGATCACGAACTTGCGCTTCTCCGGATCCAGCACGTCGGTCCCGCCGGCACCGATCCGCGTAGACAGGACGCGCCCCCCGAGCATGCCCGCCTCGGGGTCGCGGGCGAAGCGCAGGCGATAGGCCAGCTCCAGCTCCTGTCCGCGCTCGGTACGCCGCTCCGGCGTCCAGTAGGCCACGATGTTGTCGTAACGCTCCGCCGTGCTCGGGATCTCCACCAGCTCCACCACCCCTTTGCCCCAGTCTCCGACCGGCTCCACCAGGGCGCTCGGGCGATTCTGGTAGTGGGCCTCCAGATCCTCGTAATTGCGGAACTCCCGATCCCGCTGAAAGAGACCGAAGGCCCTGGGGTTCTCCACCTGGAAAGCGCTCACGCGCAGCCCGATGGGATTGACCAGGGGGCGCCAGATCCGCTCCCCCGTACCTGTCTGCACCAGGAGGCCGTCGGAGTCGTGCACCTCGGGCCGGAAGTCGTCCATGAACCGATCGGTGTCTTCGCCATGGAAGAACATGCTGGTCAGGGGGGCCAGGCCGAGCTTCTCGACGCCCTTGCGGAAAAAGAGTCGCGCCTTGACGTCGAACAGGGTCTCGCGGCCGGGCTTAACGACGAAACGGTAGGCCCCGGAAACGCTTTCGCTGTCGAGCAGGGCGAAGATCTCGATCTCGGTGGCGTCCATGGCCGGTTTGCGCACCCAGAATTCCCGAAACACGGGGAACTCCTCCTGACTCGGGAGCCCGGTATCGATAGCCAGCCCGCGGGCGGTGATGCCGTAATTCAGATCCTGGCCCACCGCGCGGAAATAGCTGGCCCCCAGGAACACCGCGACCTCGTCGAAGACTATGTCCCGATTGATGGGGTACATCAGGCGCAGCCCCGCAAAGCCGAGGTCCGCCGGCATCTCCTTGGGAACCTGATTCTTGCCGTAATCGAAGAAGTCATGGCGGAAGGCCAGCGGCGTCGACGTGCCGCGCTCGATGATATTGACCTTGACCCGGTCCTTAAACAGGAATCCCCGCGGGAAGAGCTGCAGCTGGAAGGGCAGGCCTTCCTTCTTCCAGAGCGACTCTGCACGTTGGAAGCGGATATCCCGGTACTTGTCGTAGTCCAGATTGGCCAGGTAGTCAGGCAGGTCCGGCCGGTCTGGGGCATAGGAGCCGGCCGCCAGGTCCGCGGCTCGGCGCACGACCGCGGCAAAGGTGAAGTCGCTCGATGTCTGCACCGCGGGGCCGGTATCGATTCCTGCCCGGGCGCCGGCGGCGACGACGAGGGCGAGGCCGGCAGTCAGGAGTCCGAAGATTCTGGAGATCTTCATAATTTCTCTAATGCTCGAAAGGTTACCGGAAAGGATGCCAGACCGTCCCGCGGGACCTGCCGGTGCGGCGCGACCACACGGGACCGGACCCGCGAAGACGGTCTCGGGCACGAAGCTCGGCGGACTTGGTGTCATGGTGTGCGAGTGCGAGTGCCGGGGGCGCAGAGCACCCAGTTGTCGTAAATGGCTCGATCGATCGGACGCATCGAGCAGGGATTGGGCCGCCGGCTTAGGGGGCCGGCCGGACGCCAAGGCCAAGGGGCCGCCGCACCTCGCGGAGCGTCGAGCCCGAGAGCGCGCATGGCATTTTAGCCTGAAAAGTCGGGTTTACTCAGCGCTCGATCGCCACGAGCCCAACGCACTGCAGAATGCCCCCGGGAAACGGACGGAGGGCACGGACATTGCTGGGCTCCGACTGACGATCCGTCCCGGAAGCGGATCGACGCCGATCGGCAAGCCGCGACAGCCCGAGATGCGAAATGGACCCGACCAGCGCTCTGGACTTCCTGACGCCATACGAGCCATCCCCCACGGTGTGGGCGGTCTGCGCCTTGGCGCTGGCGCTCTTCGCGACCGGATACTGGCGGCTACTGCACCGCGGCACGCCACACAGGCCGTTGGGCGCACTCGCCTTCCTGCTCGGCCTGGGGCTGATGTACGGGGCCTTGCAGACCCACTACGACTACTACGCCCAGCACCTGTTCTTGCTCCACCGGCTCCAGCACCTCGTGCTGCACCACCTGGCGCCCTTCCTGATCGCCTGGGCGGCCCCCCAGGCGGTCTTTGCCGCCGCCATCCCCCGGGGTCTCCTCCCGCAGCTTCCCGGTCGGCGAGCGCTGGGGAGGCTCTATCGCGGCGTTCAGCAGCCGGCGATCGCCGGGGTCCTCTTCGTGGGGCTCATCTGGCTCTGGCTGAGCCCGGGTCTGCACATCTACGCCATGCTGAGCATCCCGCTCTACAATGCCATGAACTGGGGGATGGCCCTGGACGGGCTGCTCTTCTGGTGGATGATCCTGAACATGGGCGATCCCCGGTCCGCGCCAGCCAGCCACTACGGCGCGCGGCTCCTGGTGCTTGCGCTGATCATGATCCCCCAATCCCTGATCGGCAGCTCCATCGCCCTGAGCCAGCAGGACCTCTATGACGTCTATGCCCTGTGCGGGCGGGTGCTGCCGGTCGATGCGGCCGTCGACCAGCAGATCGGCGGGCTGCTCACCTGGATCCCGGCCGCCATGATGAGCGTCGTCGGTGCGCTGATCCTGGTCCGACGTTGGCTGCGCCAGCCGACGGGGATGGCGGCCGGGCCCGTCCTCGATGCCCAGGGTGCCCGACTATGAGGACCCGTCGGCCGTGCCCATGGGGCGGATTGGGCCTGGTCATTGCCGGCGTCCTTTTGGGCGCGTCGATCGGCTGCACCCAGTCCGCTCCGCCCTGGAGCTCCACCGACATCAAGGGCTTCATGCCGGACCTGGCATTCACGCTCACCGACGGACAGGGGCGCGCGCTGAAGGCCGCGGATTTCCGCGGCCGGACTTGTCTACTCTACTTCGGATTCACCCACTGCCACGGGATCTGCCCCACGACCCTGCGCACACTCGCCGCCGCCGTTGCGGAGCTGGGGCCGGAGGCCGACGGGGTGCGGGTGCTGTTCGTCAGCGTCGACCCGCAACGCGACACCCCGGCGGTGCTGGCGCGCTATGAGGCGCGCTTCGGCCCCCAGGTGGTCGGACTCACGGGCGCGATGCCGGAGCTCAAGGCCCTGGCCAGGCGCTATCGGGTCGCCTTCGGCTACGGAGCTCCGGACGCCGATGGAGACTACGCCGTCAATCACAGCAATGCGATCTTTGCCTTCGACGGCTCGGGCCGGGCGCGGCTCCTGATGCGCGAGGAGTCCGGCGTGCCGGCCCTCGCGGCGGACATCCGGCGGCTGGTGGCGGAGGAGCAAGACTAAGGGCGGCCGGCCTCAGGACCCGACCAGCGCCCCCAGCCAACGGTCCGCCAGCATCAGCGCGAAGAGCAGGCTGAGGTAAGTAATCGAGTATCGGAAGAGGGCCATCGCGGCGCGGTCGTCCCCACCCCGCGCAAAGACCCAGGCCCGCCGCACGAACGAAGCCCCCAGGACGAGCGCCCCGATCCCGTAGAGCACGCCGCTCAGTCCGGCGACGCAGGGCATCAGGCTGACAGGCACCAGGGCCAGCGTGTAGGCGAGGATGCGGCGGCGCGTATAGGGCACCCCGTGTGTGACCGGCAGCATCGGTACCCCGGCGGCCGCATAGTCGTCCCGCCGGGCGATGGCCAGGGGCCAGAAATGGGCCGGGGTCCAGACGAAGACAATCAGGAACAGGGCGAGCGCGGGACCCTGCACCTCGCCGGTCGCGGCGGTCCAGCCAAGGATCGCGGGGGCTGCCCCTGAGGCCCCTCCCAGCACGATGTTCTGAGGGGTCAGCCACTTGAGCCAACGCGTGTAGACGACCGCGTAGCCAACCAGCGTGAGGAGCGCCAGCATCGCGGTCAGGGGATTCACCGCCCGCCACAGGAGCGCCGTCGCGGCCGCCCCGAGCGCCAGGGCGAAGGGCAGTGCCTGGCGGACCTCCAGG
>JBGSOR010000199.1:0-13117 GCA_041738985.1 Chromatiaceae bacterium
AAGGCGGCGCCGAGCGCGACTTCGAGGGCGACCTTTTCGTTGGGCGACCACTGGGCGCGTCCGCCCAGGCGGTCGAAGGTCTCTAAGATCTCCGTCGAGGGGGTGCCGGGGTAGCCGGTGCCCAGGCGCACCCCCGCATGGAGCGCGCCCAGGGCGATCGCTTCGTCACCGCTCAAGAGCTCGGCTTGCGCCGCCCGCTCCGCTGTCGTCTCGCTCATGTGCCGCCTCGCGCTCGCTAAGCTCCGCCCCTTGCAGGGCAAGCGGCGAACATTAGCGAGCCGCCCCGAAGCGCGCAACAGGAGTAGATCAAGACTCTGGGGCTAAACGAAAAACCCCCGCGGGGAGCCGGGTTAGCCGTTCAGGCCGCACATCCCGCCGCTGCAGCACGCCCCGCTGGCGCACGCTGGCATAGGCGCGGGGCCGCTGCCTCGGCTGTTGCTGGAGATGATGTTGCCGCCGGTGGCCAAGCGATGAACTGGGGCGTCCGCCGGGGTGTCGCCAGCGTCCACACCGGCGCGGGCGCAGAGCTCGCCCCAGGTGGCCAGGCTCTCGCTCATTCGGTGGCTGACCTCCAGGACCCGGTCGTTGGCGTCGCAGCGGTAGTCGTAGGTAGGCATGGGGTTCTCCTCGGTATATATAGGATTGCTAATATGCTGCGATTATAGAGGCAGCGCCTTGATCGAGAAAACAGCGAGGGCCGTCGAGATATCGGGGTTGTCCGGTACTGTTTGCTTCTGCCCATGGGGGGGAACGCACCCGTTGCCGGTAACCGCAGCTTCACCCCTCAAGCTCCAAAGTCCGGTCCTGTCCGACGGGTCGGATACCGAGCTTAGGGATTCCCGATCGATTGACGGAGCTCGGCCAGCGCCGGGTCGTCCGGTGCTGCAGCGTCGAGCTTGGCGAGCCAGGCGAGTGCCGAGTCCCGGCTCCCGAGCTTGAGGTTGTACTGGACCAGGGCGACCAGGATATCCCGGTCGCCCGAGTCGCGGTTGGCAGCGCCCTCCAGGACCGAGACGGCGTCGGGGGTCTGCCCGGCACTGTCCAGCGCGATGGCGTAGACATAGGCATAGCGGCCGTTGGCCGGGGCCAGCTGCGTCGCGCGCTTGAGCTCGGCGAGCGCCTCGTCCAGGCGCTTGGCGCGGACCTGGGTCAGACCAAAGGCATGGTGTAGATCGGCGCTATCCGGGCTGGCGGCGAGTCCGGCCTGAAGTGTCGATTCGGCGTCCGATTCCTGACCCTGAGCGCGATAGAGATCCGCCAGGTTGGCATAGGCGGGGACGAAGCGCGGATCGAGCAGGATGGCCTGGCGGTAGGCACCCTCGGCGACCTGGGGCTCGCCGGCGGAGGCGGCCAGCAGCCCCAGATTGAGGTTGGACTCGGGCCGGTCGGCGTTGACGGTCTCGGCCGCCACAAGCTCTTCCAGGGCGGCGGTCATCTGGTCCAGGAGCTTGCCGCCGATCCCTTGGGTCATGACCGGGGCCAGGACCCGGGTGGACTCCAGGCGTACGGCCCGCACGGGGTCGGAGAGGAGCGGCCAGGCCAGCTCGATCCGGGTCTGGAGGTCTGCGAGGTCCAGGAAACGGACGGCCTGAGCACGGACCAGGGGATCCGAATCCCCGAGCAGGCGCTGCACTGTCAGCATGGCATCCCGGCTCGGGCGCTCGTGCAGGCGCGCAAGGGCGCTGGCCCGGGCGATGCCCGGCTGCTCCGGGTCTCCGGCCAGGGCGAGCAGTC
Organism: Chromatiaceae bacterium; assembly: GCA_041738985.1. Lineage (GTDB taxonomy): Bacteria > Pseudomonadota > Gammaproteobacteria > Chromatiales > Chromatiaceae > Thiodictyon. The sequence continues at coordinate 1,735 of JBGSOR010000199.1, forward strand.
GGGCGGCAGCGTCGGGGGCGCCGGTGTCGGCGGCGTGGAGTGCCTCGCCGAAGTGGGGTGGGCGATTCTCGGGGTCCGGGAACCAGCTGGCGACCGCGGCCGCCGCCCAGGCGGCGTCCTTGCCCTTATGGCAGCCGTTACAGGCGTTGGGGGTGCCGAGCTTGACCGACAGGTCCGGCCGAGGTACCCGCAGACTGTGATCCGCTCGCTCGTCCACGATCATGTAGGTCCGCTGTGTCATATGGCAGGCGATACAGGCGGCACCGGGCGAGCCCTGGGCGTGGCGATGATGGGCGGTGGCGTCGTAACGGTCCGGCTGATGACAGCGGACGCACAGGGCATTGCCCGTCGCCAGTGGCTTTAGGCTATGGGGATCGTGGCAGTCCGAGCACACCACGCCCTTGCGGTACATCCGGCTCTGGAGGAAGGAGCCGTGGTCGAAAACCTCGTCCTTGATCTGCCCGTCGGGAAAGTAGAGGTCCCGCTCGAGGAGCGCGAGCCGGAAGCCCTGGCTCAGGGCCGCGTCCGGTGCCGGCTCCTCCCACATGCGACCCCGACGGGAGTGGCAGCGGGCGCAGACCTCGGTCTGGGTGTGGGCGCTGCGGGGGACGGTCCGCGCCGGCTTGCCGGTGGTGGGATCGGTCTGCCACTGGCCCCCGTCCCTGTCCTTGAGGTCCACGAGTAACCCGAAGGTCGGGTCACTCGGGGCCGAGGGGTCCTTGGCCTTGTCGTCTTTGGTCGCCGTCTTCGCCCGCGCCTGGTCTACGTGGCGGGAGCCCGGGCCATGGCACGCCTCGCAGGCGACGTTAATCTCTGCAAAGCGGGTCTCGTAGAGGCGGCGCTCCGGATCGTAGCCCTTCTTGAGATCCGTCGAGTGGCAATCCGCACACTGGTAGTTCCAGGTCTGATCCGGGGCGGTCCAGTGGAGCGGGTTGGTGTGGTCCATCCCCTTCTCGTTCGGATAGAGATGAAACCAGCGCTGGCCGCCAAGCTCCTGGGGGCGGGAGTCCCAGGCGAGACCAAGAGCCTGGAGTCGGCCGCCGGGGAGCTCGATCAAATATTGTTGAAGGGGGTACCAGCCGAAGGTGTAGCGGACGGGGTAGTCCGCCAGCTTTCCGTCCGGCCCGTCGGTGCGGACGACATAACGCCCGTCGCGCTGGAAGAATCGGGAGGTTACCCCGTGGGCCCGAATCTCGGCGTCCTTGAAATCCCCAAGGACCGTCTCTGGGGTCGGCTCTTTCATGGCCCGGTCGTGGTAGGACCCTTGCCACAGGGCGAGCTCCTTGGGGTGACACTCCCCGCAGACTTTGGCGCCCATATAGCCGGGCTCCGCCGCGGAGATGGAGCCGAGGGCGACGCTCAAGAACGCGAGGAGGATCAGGGACCGGATCGGATCGGGCAGCGGGGTGCGTGGGTCCTTGGACAGGGGCATCGGGGCTCCGGGGCGGTCGCGAAGGGAAGGCCAGGATAACGATCGGCGGTGGGTGGGGCCAGGGAGGGGGAGCCTGTCGATGCCAAGGTTGGCACTTTCCGCACGTCGGGACGAGTGATGGCAACGAATTCCTACGGCAGAACATGCGGACGGCCCATTTGCGCCCGTCTGCCGTCACTGAGTGGTTTCGCCTAATAGCCCTGCGCCTGATGTTTTGTCCCCCCCTTGCCCCGTTCGATGTCGTTGCCGATTCGGGAAGCGAAGCGCACTTTTCGAGGATTGTGTGCGACATCGTTTCGACGTATTGTGTTGAACGGAAATCGGAAGCCTGGGTCTTGCTCCCGCCATGCCCATGCAGCCAGTCGCTACGCGTCGTGCCAACCTGTCCAGCCGGTCGGTGAGGGTGTATCCGAGCGGCGGATCGACTTCGGCCCTGGATACCGGGTCTATTCGGGCAGGACGGGCAACGTCTCGTGCTCCTGCTCGTGGGCGGGACGAAGGAGCCCCAACAGCGCGATATCGACCAGGCCAAGGCCTATTGGCAGGACTACAAACATCGCAAGCTGAAAGGAGGGTGAGAAGATGGCACTGACCAGAGATTTCAAAGATACCGTCAAGGCTCGCGCCGAGCGCGATCCGGAGTTTCGTGTTGCCCTGTTGGAAGAGGCTCTCGCTGCGTTTCTGAATGCCGATCTTGAAACCGGCAAGGTCCTCCTGTGCGACTACGTCAACGCGACTGTCGGGTACGAGCAGCTTGGCGCGCAACTTCACAAGAGCCCGAAGAGCCTGATGCGAACGCGGACACGCGGACGATGCGTTTCAAGCACGATACGCTTAACATCGAGTGTTTAATTCCAAGTACAAGCAAAGCTGTCTCTGGCCTAATGGATATCCATCTCCTTGGCGCTTTCGGGCTCACCGATTTGGAAACCGATTTTCCCATCAATTGCGACATCAAATACCGCATGGGTGCTGCCGACACGGACGAAGAATGAAACCCATCCGTCTGTCACGCCACGCACGGGAACAATGCCGAGAACGCGGTGCGGCCGAGGCGGAGGTCCGCACGGCCATCGAGCAGGGCATCCGCGAGCCGGCGAAGCACGGCCGTGAGCTCTGCCGCTTCAATTTCGCGTTCAACGCCAGCTGGCAGAGCACGCACTACGCGATCAAGCAAGTTGCGCCCGTCGTCAAGGGAAGAAGACGATGAGATCGTGGTCATCACTGTCTACACCTTCTTCTTTTAGGAGCTTCGGATGAAGATCAGCTACGACCCGGAAACCGACGCCCTCTACATCCGTTTGCTCGAGGGCAGCTACGAGTGCCGGACCTTGCGTCTTAACGAGGAGGTCGCCTTGAACATCGGCCCCGGCGAGGCCCTCGTCGGCATCGAGATCCTGGACGCGCAACAGGTCTTCGGTGAGGGGCGAGCTCCGTCCGTCTCCCTGGAAAACATCCCCTTCGCGAAGAGCGCCTAATGGCGTTGCGGGTCTGCTGACGATAGGCGGCCCAGCCCGATTATGCTTCCAGAGCCACTGCCGCAACGTTGCGAATACATGGGGCGGTGCGAATACCGCGGACGGAGCACGGTATGCGCTATTGCAGAGACGATGCCTCAGGGGAAAAAGAGGGGGAAAAGGGGCCTGGGAAAAAGTGGGAAAAAGGAAAAAGGGGCCTAAAAGGAAAGAGGGGCCTGGCTCGAGTTATTCTTGGCTCGAGTTATTCTACCCGTGCGCTGCGCGCGCGGGTGGCCTGCATCCCGGCGCGAGTGCGCTCCTGGATGAGCGCGCGCTCGAGCTCAGCGAGCGCCCCCGTCATGTGAAAGACTAGCCGTCCCCCGGCGGTCGTGGAGTTGATGTTCTCCGACAGCGACCGGAAGCCCGCCCTCAGATCATCCCGTGTCCTGCCAAGCTCCGGATGTTCCTTAAGCCGGGCGATCCCCGCGTCGATCTCGGCAAGGTACTTGTCCGCCTGTGCTTCGCCCCATTCGGTGAAGCTGTAGCGCCAGATGCCTTTCAGGTCTTCTCTGGCGCGCGGGCGTTTGACGATCTCACGTATCCAGACCCACGTCTTTCCGCGCCTCGTGCTTGATTTCTTCCATGTCGAGCGGTGAATCTTCGCCGCTTTCCTCGCCTTCGATCAGAGCCCGGCGAAGCGCTTCGAGTTTTTGTTCCCGTTCTTCGAGCAGACGCAGGCTTGCGCGGATCACCTCGCTTGCAGAGCCATAGCGGCCGTTTTTGACCTGCTGCGAGATGAATCCCTCAAATCGCTGCCGCGGTTGCGCAGATCGGACAGCGAAACGGCGACGTGCGGGAGAATCCTCGCGGGTATCGTAAACTCGATTACGACAACGACAACGACAACTCAGCCCCGCAGTTGCCAGCCCAGCCCTAGCGGATCGTTCGGATCGATATGGTCCATAAAGGGCAGCCGGCGGTCGCTGTGGGTCACCTGGTAGATCAGGCCCATCCAGTTTCCTACTACCCCTTCTGCGGTGTCGTGCCAGGTGTTGTCCAGGCGCGCGGCGATGCGATCCTCCGGGAATCGGGGGGGCGGGTGCCCCGATTGCCGGGCGGCGCGAACCGCGAGCGCATGCTCGTCCAGGATGGCCCGGGATTGCAGGCGGAAGTAACAATCCGGGAAGGGCGGATAGTCGCCTCGTTCCCCGGAGGCGAAGCGGCCGACCTCCCGCTTGTATTCCTTGAGCAGGGAGATGGTGTCGTACTCCGGGTGGCCCTGGAAGAAGACCTGCCGGAACCCATCCGCGCTCACCGCCAGGTGCACGCCGGCTTGCTCGCTTTCGGCCAGGATGTGCAGGCCCGCCTCCTCGAACTGACCGCGGCTGATATCGTTGAACCGGGAATGGGGTACGTCGAACAGGGTGTTAACGGTGCTTACCAGAGGGTGCGTCCGATCCACCACCCGGTGCGGGAAGACCCCCCAGCGCTTCGCCACCAGTGGCTGGCGGCGCTTGCCGTAGCGGAACTGGAGGACCGCATGGGTCGCGAGACAGGAGCAGAGGGTGGAGCTCACATTGTCCCAGGCCCAGGCCATTACCTCGATCAGGGGCTCCCAGAACGGCTCCCCCGACAGGTCCGGCCCGGTCACGTTGGCCCCGGTGATGATCAGGGCATCGAGCCCGTCCTCCCGGATGCGCTGGAATGGCTCGTAATAGCGGTTCACATGCTCGCGTGCCGCGGCCGAGCGCGCCATGGAATCCAGCGTGAACGGATGGACAAAGAACTGGGCGATCTGGTTGCTCTGGCCCACCAGGCGGAAGAACTGGCGTTCGGTTGCCTCCAGGGCGGCATCGGGCATCATGTTCAGGAGCCCGATATGAAGCTCCCGGATGTCCTGGTGGAGCGCTCGGTCCGGGTCCAGGATCTGTTGGCCGGCCGAGCGCAGGTACTCGAAGGTAGGCAGATCGTTATGGGCGACGATGGGCATTTCCGATCAAGCCTCGCAGGGCTCGGCGCGGGCCACGGCGGTCTCGAGCAGGTCCAGGAAGTCCTGCTCGTCGCGGATCAGGGCGACTTCCTCGGAGGAGACGGTGTAGCCCTGAGGCCGGGCGATGGCCTCGTAGCGCGGCACCCGGGAGTGGAAGAGCCGGGGGAAGACCCAGCGCGTGAAGTCGTCCGGGTCCACCTCCGCGACGTATTCCAGGGACCGCTCCGCCAGGTAGTCCTCGACGGCGACTTTAAGGAACTCCGGCCGGTAGTAGAGCGGCTTTGGATCCGCCTGGGCACGCTGGATCAGCTTGATCTCGTCCGCCTCCGGGACCCGTATATAGAGGATCAGGCTGTGGCGGGCCAGCAGATCGATCACCCGCGGCTCGTCCAGCTCGCACAGGCTCCCGCCCACGTCGTTGACCAGATGGTCGTAGCCGTAGATCTCCTGGGCCTTGCACACGAAATCCGGGAGGTCGAGCATGGCGCGGATCTCCGCGTCGCGGTAAAGGGCCTGGCGGCGGTTGAACTCCTCTAGCCCCAGACCGCCCAGCTCCGGGTTGCCGAGCTTGCCCACGAAGCTCAGCACCGGGCCCAGATCCGTCACTTTGATGTTATTGCGGATAAAGATCCAATCGCTACGCAGAAGGTCCCGCAGGAAGGGGTCGCGCATGGCGTGCGCCTTCACGAGGTCCAGTATGTGCTCGTCCAGATACCTGGTACCGATCCGGTAGTCGCCCGAGTAGTGGAACCAGTCGTGCTGGCGCAGGAGCGCGGACAGATGGGTCTTGCCGACCCCCGACATGCCGAGCAGGGTGACGCACTTGTGTCCCCAGGCGCGGAGCTCCTGGACCGTGAATTTCATGGAGCTGTTACTCTCGTCGATTGGCCGTGGAAAGAAACGAAGGATCGCGATGCCGCGAGGTGCGTCAGGCGACGATCCGAAGCGGGATAGTCTGGCCGGTCTGTCTGCGAGAAAACAAATACCTATCTTCTCTCCTTGATCTCCACGCCGAGCGAGCGCAGCTTGCGATACAGGTGGGTGCGCTCCATTCCGGCCTCCTTGGCCATCTTGCTCACGTTGCCGGCGTGCTTCTCGAGCTGATAATCCAGGTAGGCCTTCTCGAACTGCTCGCGCGCCTGGCGCAGGGGCTGGTCGAAGGAGACCAGGCCGTCCAGCGGCTGGGCCAGCATGGGGGCGGGGGCGCCCAGTGTACCTTCAACCTCTTTCTGCGAGATCTCGTCCCCGGCGCCCAGGATCAGGAGCCGCTGGACTAGATTCTTCAGCTCTCGGACGTTGCCCGGCCAACCGTAGTTGCGCAAGAAGTTCTGGGCGCCGACGCTAAAACGGCGGTAGGGCAGCTTCTCGTGCGAGGCAAAATAATCCAGATAGAAGTTGAGGAGGTCGGATACGTCTTCAGCGTGGTCGCGCAACGGCGGGATATTCAGGGGCACCACATTCAGGTGATAGAAAAGGTCTTCCCGAAAGCTCCCGGCGCGTACCTCGTCCTCCAGGTTACGCTGGGTCACGGCAACGATGCGTACGTCGATGGCCACCGGCTCGGAGCCGCCCACCCGCAGAAAGGAGCCGTTGTCCAGAGCCCCCAGGAGCTGGGCCTGGGCATCCAGCTCCATGTCCGCCACCTCGTCCATCATCAGGGTCCCACCGGCCGCCTTCTCCAGGCTGCCGTAATGGGTGACCCCGCCCTGCTCGGAGCCGAACAGCTCGCGTGCCGCGTTGTCCCCGGCAAGGGCGGAAACGCTTAAGTCGATGAAGGGCCTGTCGCGCCGGGGGCTTTGGGAGTGGAGGTATCTGGCGAAGGTCTCCCGTCCGCTTCCTGACTCCCCGGTGATGAGGACCCAGGTGTCATGCTGGGCCACGCGCTTCACCTGCTCGCGCAGGCGCTGGATGGCGGCGCTGCGGCCCACCGGATCCTGGACCAGGGGGGCTCGGCGTTTGAGCCCGATGTTTTCCTGGCGCAGTCGGTCCGCTTGGAGTGCTCGCTCGACCGTGAGCAGTAGCTTGGCCATGGAAAGGGGCTTTTCAAGAAAGTCGTAGGCCCCGAGCCGGGTGGCCTCCACCGCGGTCTCGACGGTGCCGTGGCCGGACATCATGATCACCGGGCAAGGCAGGCCCTCGTCCTCCGCCCACTCCTTGAGCAGGCTGATCCCGTCCAGGTCAGGCATCCAGATGTCGAGCAGTATCAGGTCCGGACGGCGCTCGCGCAGCGCTAGGCGCGCGGCGTTGCCGCTGTCCGCGCCACTGACGCGGTAGCCCTCGTCTTCGAGGATTTCCTGGACCAGGCCCCGGATGTCGGGCTCGTCGTCGACGACCAAGATATGGGTGGCGCTCATAGGTGTGCCTTGTGTGATCCGTCCTGTCCTTTGTCCCGCGCTGCCGCTGACGGGCCGGTCTTCCAAACCGGCAGGCGGATGCGAATGAGGGCACCCGAGCCGGTGTTTTCCGCGGCGATCATACCGCCGTGCTCCTCGATTATCTTCTTGACGATGGCGAGGCCTAAGCCCGTTCCCTTGGGTTTGGTGGTGACATAGGGCTCGAACGCACGGTCCTTGAGGTCCCCATCGAAACCCGGTCCGTTGTCGCGTACCTGAAGCTCCACGGCATCTCCTTCCTGGTTGTTCGCATTGCTCGCTCCCGTCCCGGGCGGGTGCAGGGTGGACACCTCGATATGGGGGTCGGCGCGACCCTCCAGGGCCTCCTGGGCGTTCTTTATCAGGTTGTGGATGACCTGGCGCAGGCGCAACGGGTCCCCGCGGACCATGGCGCCGGGGGCGCCGAGCCGGATCCCCAGCGCGCCAGCGCCCGCACTCCGGTACAGGTCCAACACTTCCTGAACCAGCCGGTCCAGCTCCACGGGCTCGGTCTGGATGCGTGGCGCGCGGGCGTACTCGGAGAAATCGTTGACCATGGATTTCATGGCCTCGACCTGCTGGATGATCGTTCGGGTGGCGCGATCGACGATCCGGGCGTCTTCCTCGGGCGACTTGGCAAGCAGCTTGTGGCGCAGGCGCTCGGCGGAGAGCTGGATGGGGGTCAGCGGGTTCTTAATCTCATGGGCGAGGCGCCGCGCCACCTCGCCCCAAGCGGCATCCCGCTGGGCGGCGAGCAGGGTGGTGATGTCGTCGAACACCACGACATGGCCGCGCTCCTCCATTCCTGGAAGCGGCAAGGTGCTGCCCCGGCACATCAAGGTCTGGCGTCCCTCGGTGCGGTACAGGGTGATCTCGGCGCGCCAGTCCTGCTCCGCCTCCAGGTGGTGGCGCACCATCTCGGTCCAGGGGGCGAGCCAGGGGCGCTCCCGCTCGATCCGGGTCAGCTCCGGGTCCTCGTCGTCGCCGGCCGGAAGGTTGAGGATCTGACGGGCGGCAGGGTTGGCGGTGCGCAGGCGCTGCTCGTCGTCGAAGGCCACGACCCCCGAGGATAGCCGACCCAGCACCGTTTCCAGATAGTTGCGCTGCGTCTCTACGGCCTGCTGGCTGCGGGCCGCCGCATCCCGCGCCTGCGCGATGCGACGGGTCATTGCGTTGAAGGAGGCCACCAGGAAGGCCAGCTCGTCGTCTTGTTTGGGGAGCGGGAGCTGCTGCTCGTAGTCGCCGTCGGCGATGGCGCGGGTGCCCCGGGCAATGTCCGCCACCGGGGCGACCAGGCGTCGGGCCGTATGGAAGGCGGCGATCAGGGCCGCCATGAGGCCGAACAGGAGCACCAGCGACAGCGTGAGAGAGAAGCTGAGCTTCAGCGACTGACGCAGATAGGCGAGCTCCGTGTAGCGGTTGTAGGCCGCCTCCAGGCGCCCGGAGAGCTCGTCGATGCGGCTCGAGGTGGGGAAGATCGCCTGCATCTGCATAGGCCGCCCCCCCGGGTCCCCCACCAGCACCCGCACCACGAGCTCACCCCCCGGACCTGTCTCCAATCCAACGTAGTTGTTACCTGCCCGCACCCCCTGTTGGATCTCGGGTTGGGCCTGGCTAGGCACGAGCTGCGTGGGGTCCTGGTTGGCGGTGCCGAGCACCTGACCGCTGGGTCCGTAGACGGTCAGCTCATCGGCCCCGGCGTGGCGGCGCAGGCTGCTCAGGGACAGCGCGATGGCGGTGGAGGAGCGGTCCTGGATACCTGCCAGGATCTGTTCCGTGTATTTGACGAGCACCCGTTGGTTCAGGTCCAGCGAGGCCTGATTGAGCGCCAGGGCGTCCTGCATAGCGCGGTCGATCTCCACGTCGAACCAGCTGTCGATGCCGCGCAGTAGGAAGCCGAGGGAGAAGTAATAGACCACGCCGACGGGCAGGAGCGATATCAGGACGAATAGGACCACGATCCTCAGCGTCAGCCGGGAGCCAGCGGCCTGGCGCCGGTATCGGCGCACCAGCTTCACGATGTTCACTACCACCAGCACGGCCAGGGCCAGGAGTCCGGTCAGGACCATGAACAGCAGGGGGAGGAAGGCCCGGCTTAATGCCTCGGAGTTCTCCACCGCGTCGCGCATCAGGACCAGCGCGACGAACAGCCCGATCATCAGGGCCGCGATCGGGAGCGTTCCCAGGAGGCGGAGACCTTTCAGGGAGTAAGCGGCCACTTGGTCCAAGAGCTCCCGAGCTTCCAGGCGGGACGGAGATAGGCCATGGGGCGCAACGGCAGGGGTAGCTCCTCGATGTCCAGCTCTGCTCTGATCTGGACCTCGTAGGCATCGTCGGGGGTCAGGCGGTTGCCGTCTACCAGGTGCAGGTTGCGGATCTCGCCCAAGGCAGCGATGGCCGAATCGCGGCCCACGAAGCTGCGCCCGTCGCTCCCGGGGAGCCGGTAAACCTCGTAGCGCTGGGACAAGGGCTTGTAGCGAATGGCATAGCGCAATTGGATGTCGGTCAGGCTGTCCTCCCAGATCCAGGCGTCGGTGCGCCGTACCTGGATGTGTACCACGAGGGTCAGGGGGACCCCGTTTTCCAGAGCCTCCAGGGCTTCGTCGGAGAACGCGTAGACCACGTTGGCATCGAGCAGAAAGGCCCCCTCGTCCAGGTGGGTGCGCACGTCTTTGATGCGGATGTCCCTACCAAGGGCGGATCCTGCGAGCAGACACATCAAGGCGAGGCAGCAAAGGGCCAGGGGCCAGCGTATCGGGGGACGGGGCGAGGCAGCGGTCGCCCGGCCGAACCCGTGCGTTGTCCCCCGCAGCCCGTGGGTCATGGGCCGTCCTTGCCGATCAGGGCGAAATAGAAGCCATCGCTGCCGCTGCGGGTTGGCAGGAGCTGGCGCCCATGGGTGCGGTCGAGTCCCCAGGCTGCGGCGATGGGCAGCTCCCGGGCGTCCGGACAGCGGGCCAGGAAAGCGGCGATTTGGTCCTGGTTCTCGGCGGCCAGCAGTGAGCAGGTCACGTAGAGCAGCCGCCCCCCCGGGGCGAGCAGTGGCCAAACGGCATCCAGGATGCGCCCCTGGAGCTCGCTCAAGCCTGCGATATCCGTCGCCCGGCGCAGCCACTTGATGTCCGGGTGGCGGCGGATGACCCCTGTGGCGGAGCAGGGGACGTCGAGCAGGATGCGGTCGAAGGCGAGACTTGCCCATTCCCCCCGGGGATCGGCGGCGTCTCCGCGCTCGATCCGTGCGGTCAGCCCCAGCCGGGCCAGAGTCTCCCGGACCGTCTCCAGCCGTGCCGGCTCGCTGTCGATGGCGACCAGATCCAGGTGGCCCCCAGCGCGCTCTAAAAGATTTGCGGTCTTGCCCCCGGGGGCGGCGCAGGCGTCCAGTACCCGGTCGCCGGGCCGAGCGTCCAGGATCTGGGCGGCGAGCTGGGCGCCACCGTCCTGAACCGAGACGAGGCCCGTGTCGAAGCCGGGCAGGGTCTGGGCGGACACGGGGCGGTCCAGCATCAGCCCGGACTCGGTGTCCGGGATCGGCCGGGAGGCGATGCCCGACTCCGCCAGGAGGCTGGCGTAGGTGCGGCGATCCGTACGCAAGCGGTTGACGCGCAGGCTCATTGGGGGGCGCTCGTTGCTGGCGAGGACGATCGCCTCCCAGTGCTCCGGCCAGTCCCGTCTAAAGCTCGCCAGCAGCCATTCGGGGAAGAGCCACCGCGCGCTCGGGAGGCTGTCCGCTTGGGCCAGGAGGGTTTCGCGCTCCCGTATGAAGCGGCGCAGCAGGGCATTAACCAGCGCCGCCTTGTCCCGCTTGCCGAGGAGCCGGGTGGCCTCCACCGTGGCCGCCACCGCCGCATGCTCGGGGATGTCCAGGACCGCGAGCTGGTAAAGGCCCACCAGGATCAATGCCTCCAGATCCCGGTCTCCGGGCTTTACCGGATGATTCAACAGGAATCCTGTCAGGGCCTCCAGGCGAGGGAGGACGCGCAGGGTTCCGTAGATAAGCTCTTGGGTGAGCGCCCGGTCCGCGGGCGGACGGGGTAGTGGGGACTGGCTCAGGACCCGCGTCAGGGACTGGCCCCGGTCGCGCACCCGGTGGACCGCGAGAGCCGCGGCGGCGCGGGAGTCGGCACCGGTGGGG
>JBGSOR010000220.1:0-6772 GCA_041738985.1 Chromatiaceae bacterium
GGCGACGGCTTCGCGGCGAGCTGGGATCCGCCGCGAATGTCGGTTTACTTGGCCTCGGCGGCCGGCGCGTTGGCGGGCGGCTCGGGCTGGCCGACGGCGATCAGCTCTACGTCGAAGATCAAGACCCGGCCCGCCAGCTGACCGCTGTCGCCGTAGGCAAGATCGGCGGGGACGAACAGCTTGATCTTGCCACCCTCTTTGACCAGCTGAAGGCCCTCGGTCCAGCCGGGGATCACGCTGTCGAGCGTGAAGGAGGTCGGCTCGCCGCGGGAATAAGAGCTGTCGAATTCGGTGCCGTCGATCAGCGTGCCCTTGTAATGCACCGTGACTTGGTCGGTCGGCCCCGGCGTCTTGCCCTTGCCCGGCTCGACGACCCGGTATTGCAGGCCGCTCGCCGTCGTCGTAACGCCGGGCTCCTTGGCGTTCTTCTCCAGGAAGCTCTTGCCTTCCTCGGCCAGTTTGGCGCTCTGCTCGGCGGCTTGCTTTTCCTGCTCGGCGACCAGCTTGCGCTTGAGCTCCATGAGCGCATTCTGCATCTCCTCGGGCTTCATCGCCGGCTCGGTGTCGGCGAGCGCGTCCGCGATCCCTTTGGCGAGCGCATCGGCCTTGAGGTCAATGCCCTGCCCGCGCAGGTCCCCACCGATCTGGTAGCCCAAGGCGTAGCCAGTGCGGGCGGTCTCGTCCATTGGGGGCGACGCATCGGCGGCGAGGACCGGGGCGACCTGTGCGGCCAGCAGAACAACGGCGAACGGAGCGGCGATCCTCATTCTCAACCTCTTGGCGGGACATGCAGTGTGGAAAAGGGGCGGCCATGCTACCAGCCGCGCCCGCATCCGGCGAACGAATCCGACCGGGTCCTCGCGACTGACATAGGGCCGGTCTGCCAAGAGCGCCCGAGCCAGGGCTGTCTTGCCCGATTGGCGTGGGCCGGTGATCGCGACGATCAGGAAGGCAGCCACCAAACGGTGCAGCGTCTCTTGGAGCTGGCGGGGAATCATGCCGAATCGATACACATCGGCAATCGACAGGGAGAATTGCGGCTCAGGATTGGGGGGGTTCACCCGGATTTTCTCTCTTCTTAGGATGTGGTGGGCCGTCTAGGATTTGAACCTAGGACCAAGGGATTATGAGTCCCCTGCTCTAACCGCTGAGCTAACGGCCCTTGTCGAAGGCGTACCGACAACGGTCTCGAGTGCACCCGCCGGGCCGGGCCTCCCTGCCCGGCACGGGGGCGACGACGGATCAGTCGGAGTCCAAAAAGCTCTTGAGCTTTTCGGAGCGGGTCGGGTGGCGCAGCTTGCGCAGGGCCTTGGCCTCGATCTGCCGGATGCGCTCGCGGGTCACGTCGAACTGCTTGCCGACCTCTTCCAGGGTGTGGTCGGTGTTCATGTCGATACCGAAACGCATGCGCAGGACCTTCGCCTCCCGGGATGTCAGGCTGGCCAGCATGTTCTGGGTCGCCTCCCGCAGCCCCTCCATGGTCGCCGACTCCACCGGCGAAACGACACCCGAGTCCTCGATGAAATCCCCCAGATGGGAGTCTTCGTCGTCGCCGATCGGGGTCTCCATGGAGATGGGCTCTTTGGCGATCTTAAGTACCTTGCGGACCTTATCCTCGGGCATCTCCATCCGCGCGGCCAGCTCCTCCGGGGTAGCCTCGCGGCCCATCTCCTGGATCATCTGGCGGGAGATGCGATTGAGCTTATTGATCGTCTCGATCATGTGCACCGGGATGCGAATGGTACGCGCCTGGTCGGCAATGGACCGCGTGATCGCCTGACGGATCCACCAGGTGGCATAGGTGGAGAACTTATAGCCCCGGCGGTATTCGAATTTGTCCACCGCCTTCATGAGCCCGATGTTGCCCTCCTGGATCAAATCCAGGAACTGGAGACCCCGATTGGTATATTTCTTGGCGATCGAGATCACCAGACGCAGGTTGGCCTCCACCATCTCCTTCTTTGCGCGGCGAGCCTTGGCCTCGCCGATCGACATCTTGCGATTGACCTCCTTGATCTCGCCGACGGTGAGATAGTTCTCGCGCTCAACCTCTTGGAGCTTGCGCTGCGCGCGGCGCAGGTCCTGAGCCAGATCGCCAAGCCGGGCGGCATAGGGCTGGCCGCTCGCAAGGACTTGATCAAGCCACTCCGGATTGGTCTCGTTATCGGGAAATCTTTCGATGAACTGCTTACGCGACATGCCGGCCTGGTCGACGCACAGGGACATGATGACCTTTTCCTGGGAGCGAATACGCTCGATGGTGCCACGCAGGATCTGCGCGAGCTCCTGAAAGACCGCGGCGACCAGCTTGAACTGAAGGAAAACCTCCGATACCTCGGCCATGGCGGCGCGAGAGCGCGGATCGTCTCGACCGTATTGCTCCAGGTTGGACTTGAGTGCGGCAAAGCGCTCGCGAAGCTGTTGTACGCGCCGTGCTACCTCTTCCGCATCCGGACCTGTGTCGGGCACGGCGGCGGTTGCGGTCTCGTCTTCGTCGTCAGCCGCCGGCTCCTCCACCTCCGCCTCCGCCTGGTCCTCCGCAGCCAGCTCCGGGGCCGGTGGCGGGGCGGCCTGGGCCGGCTCCTCGGCATCCGCGTCGTTGAATCCGGAGATGACGTCGGTCAGGCGCGTTTCCTCGCGCTCCACCCGATCGAAGATTTCGATCAGCTTTTCGATGGATCGGGGGTAGACGGACAACGAGGAAAGCACTTGATTCAGGCCCTCCTCGATACGCTTGGCGATCTGAAGCTCGCCCTCCCGGGTGAGCAGCTCGACGGTACCCATCTCGCGCATGTACATGCGCACCGGGTCGGTGGTGCGCCCGAACTCGCTGTCCACGCTTGCCAGGGCCGCCGCCGCGGCCTCGGTCGCGTCGTCGTCCGACAGGGCGGTGTCTGTCAGGGTCTGGTCGACCATGTCGGGGGCGGTCTCATGGACCATGATCCCCATATCGTTGATCATCCGAACGATGTCTTCGATTTGCTCGGGCTCGACGATACCGGGCGGCAAGTGGTCGTTGACCTCGGAATAGGTCAGAAAACCCTGCTCTTTGCCCTTGGCGATCAGTTGCTTCAGCTGGGACTGTTGCTGTTCTTGATCCATGGGATACCTTGCCGTGAATGGGCAGACTGGGGGCTGGCGTCGGAGCGCCGCGCCGACCTCAGTAAACTCCACATTTTAACACAATAAACCTAGCGCGCTCAGGTTATCGCCCGCGGGTACGCGCCTGATCCGCTTCTCGGTCCATGCGCTCCCGCACCTCGTCGCTCCACTCGGCTGTGCTGCGGCGGTTGAACGGACGCAGACTTTCGGCGTCGCGCACCTCCTTGCTCAGACCCTGGAGGGCACCGATCAGCTCGTCTGCCGCACCCTCCTCCGGGATGTCGCGCAGAAAGGGCTCGACACTGAGGCGCTGGAGATAGCCGAAGTGCTCGTGGGCGCGCCAGCGCTCGATCAAAGTGCCCTTGTTAATGCCGGGGTAGGCCAGGATGACCTCCAAGAGTCCCGCAAGGATGGCGATGCCCGGGTTTTCGAGGCGTCGCCAGTCGTCCTCCACTGCCGCCGCCTGACCGGCCAGCTCCGGGCGGTCGATCAAGAGGGCGATGGCCTGAGCAAGACGACTTGGCCTGGTCGGGCGAGCCGCCTTCCGGGGGTCGCCGCGAAATCGCCGCGGTTGCCCTGCGGCCCGCGGAGAGATCCCCGCCAGGGCCGCCAGCCTGCCCTCCAGCATTTCCCGATAGATGCCGGCGGGAACCTTCGCAATCAATGGCTTTGCTAGCGTCACCAGACGCGCCCGTCCGTCGCGGCTCACCATGTCCACTTGTGCCGAAAGGTGCTCGAACAAGAGCTCGGAGAGCGGCTGGGCGCGCTGCAGCCGCTGCTCGAAGGCGCCTTGCCCCTCGGACCGCACCAGGGTGTCCGGGTCCTCCCCGTCCGGCAGGAAGAGGAAGCGCAGGGACTGGCCACCGGTGGCGAGCGGCAGTGCGGTCTCCAGGGCCTTCCAGGCCGCATCCCGACCGGCGCGATCCCCGTCGAAGCAGAACACTAGCTCCGGCGCCGAGCGCAGCAAGAGCTGGAGATGGTCCGGCGTGGTAGCCGTCCCCAGGGTGGCGACTGCATAGTCAATCCCGAACTGGGCCAGGGCGATGACGTCCATGTAGCCCTCCACTACCAGGAGGCGCTCCAGCTTGCGCCGCGCCTGTTGGGCCTCGTGGAGCCCGTAGAGCTCGCGCCCCTTGCGGAAGACAGCGGTCTCCGGGGAGTTCAGGTATTTTGGCTGGCCATCCCCCAGCACCCGCCCGCCGAACCCGATGACCCGCCCTCGACGGTCGCGGATCGGGAACATGATGCGGTCGCGAAAGCGGTCGTAGCGCCTGCCGTCCTGCTCGGCGATCAGACCGGCGTCAAAGAGGCGCTCTGCGCTGGGCCGATCCTGACCCAGGCGTGCGAGCAGGAAATCCCAGCCCGGGGGGGCGTAGCCCAGGCCGTAGCGGGCGGCGATCTCTCCTGTGAGACCACGGCCCTTCAAATACTCGACGGCGCGGGACGACTCCGGATGCTCCCGCAACTGGCGCCGATAGAGCTGGGCGACCTGCTCCAGCGCGGCATAGAGCGGGGCCAGGTCGGGACCGGCACGGCTGGACTCGCCCTCGCCAGGGACTTCCAGCCCTGCCTTCTGGGCCAGCTCCTCGACCGCCTCCCGGAACCCCAGCCGGTCGTGCTCCATGAGGAACCCGATGGCGGTACCGTGGGCACCGCAGCCGAAGCAATGGTAAAACTGCTTCTCGCGGCTGACAGTGAAGGATGGGGTGCGCTCGTCGTGGAAGGGGCAGCGGGCCTGGAAATCTCTTCCAGCCTTGCGAAGTTGGACGCGACTGCCGATCAGGTCGACGATATCCGTGCGCGCCAGGAGATCGTCGATAAACTCCGAGGGAATTCTGCCGGCCATACGCAACAGCGAGCGGAGAGGCGCGAGGTCGCGGCGTCAGCCTCCCAACCGCCGCTTCACCAGGGCGCTCACAGCGCCCATGTCCGCACGGCCCTGAATCCGAGGCTTCAGGATCGCCATGACTTTACCCATGTCGCCCATACGCGAGGCGCCGCTTGCCTCAACGGCGGACTCCAGAAGCGCCGCGATCTCTGCCTCCGACAATGCGGCAGGCAGATAGCCCTGGATGACCTCCAGCTCGTAGCGCTCCACGTCCACCAGGTCCTGGCGACCGGCGGCACCGAACTGCTCGATGGAGTCCCGGCGCTGTTTGACCATCTTGTCCAGCACAGCCAGCACCTGGGCGTCGTCCAGCTCGATGCGCTCGTCCACTTCCCGCTGCTTGATGGCCGCAAGGATCAGCCGGATGACTCCAAGCCGCACCTTTTCGCCCGCCTTCATGGCGACCTTCATGTCGTCCTGAATACGGGATTTCAGCCGTTGAGGTTGGGGCATGGTAGGGCGCTCGCTTTGACGGACGTTGGCCCGGCCCTGGTCGGGAAGGGGCGGGGCCTTCTGTAATGGACCCCCGCCGGCTTGTACGCGGGAGGGGGCTCAGTAAGGACGTTCCCAGCGGCGGGACTCGCGCTGCAGCTTCTTGTGGTGACGCTTCACCGCGGCCGCCTTCTTGCGCTTGCGCTCGGAGGTGGGCTTCTCGTAAAACTCGCGGCGGCGGACCTCGGCGAGCACCCCTGCCTTTTCGCAGGAGCGCTTGAACCGCCGCATGGCGACCTCGAAGGGCTCGTTATCTTTAACGCGGACGCTGGGCATGGAAAGTCCTTGTGCCTCCAGTCGATGGGTTGAGCCCAGGAATGGGCATGTGGTTGGGCCGAAAAAAGATTGCGAAGCATAGCTGAATACGGGTATTGATTGCAAAGGGCGTATGCCGTTCGGATCGCGAGGCGAGCCGCACCGGGGCGCCCCGCCAGGACCCGAAGATGTAACACCGGAGCCCCCAACCCATGCGCGTGATCGGGATCGAGACCTCCTGCGACGAGACGGGCGTCGCGGTCTACGACGGCTCCGCTGGCCTCCTTGCCCATGCGGTCTATAGCCAAGTGGAGATCCACGCGGAGTACGGCGGAGTCGTGCCGGAGCTGGCCTCCCGGGACCATGTACGAAAGGCCCTGCCCCTGATCCGCCAGGTGCTGGAAGAATCCGGACTCGCGGCCCCGCGGGGCAAGGCCCCCAAGATTCAAGGCGTCGCCTACACAACCGGTCCCGGCCTGATCGGCGCCTTGATGGTCGGCGCGGCCTTGGGTCGCAGCCTGGCCTGGGCCTGGGGGGTGCCGGCCATCGGCGTCCATCATATGGAAGGGCACCTGCTCGCCCCCCTGCTGGAGGACCCGGCGCCGGAATTTCCCTTCGTGGCGCTCCTGGTCTCCGGCGGTCACACGCAGCTGGTGGACGTCGAGGGCATCGGCGGCTACCGCATCCTGGGCGAATCCGTGGACGATGCCGCCGGGGAGGCATTCGACAAGACTGCCAAGATCCTGGGCCTCCCCTACCCCGGCGGCCCGGAGCTGGCCCGGCTCGCCGAGGGCGGGGACCCGGATCGCTACCGTTTCCCGCGCCCCATGACCGACCGCCCCGGACTCGACTTCAGCTTCAGCGGGCTCAAGACATTCGCGCTCAACGCCTGGCGCGAGGAGCTGGCCCGCTCCCAAGACCTGGATCGCACCCGAGCCGACATCGCCCGTGCCTTCGAGGAGGCCGTGGTCGACACCCTGGTCATCAAGTGCCGGCGCGCGCTCAAGGAGACCGGCCGCCAGCGCCTGATCCTGG
>JBGSOR010000265.1:0-4952 GCA_041738985.1 Chromatiaceae bacterium
GCCGCGCCGCGCCGCGCCGGGCAGCGGTCGGCCCCTCTGCCCGCTCAGAAATCCTGCCCATCGGCCGCCGCCTCCGAATCTCGCCGTTCCAAATCCTCCCCCGGGGATCCGATCGCCGTCCGGCAACCGCACTCGCGCTAGTCCGCCCTCGTCACTCGCCACTCGCCACTCGCCACTCGCCACTTCCCTATGAACCTCGTCATCGTCGAATCGCCCGCCAAGGCCAAGACCATCAAGAAGTACCTGGGATCGGACTTCGACGTCATCGCGTCCTATGGCCATGTGCGCGACCTGGTGCCCAAGGAAGGGGCGGTGGATACGGAGCACGGGTTCGAGATGAAGTACCAGATCATCGACCGCAACGAGAAGCACGTTCAGGCTATCGCCAAGAAGCTGAAGGACGCCGACGCACTCTATCTGGCGACCGATCCGGACCGCGAGGGCGAGGCGATCTCCTGGCACCTGCTGGAGCTCCTGAAGGCGCGCCGCCAGATCGGGAAGCGGCCGGTCTATCGGGTGGTCTTCAACGAGATCACTAAGCGTGCCGTCCAGGACGCGGTGGCCAACCCACGCGAGCTTTCATACGACCTGGTGAACGCGCAGCAAGCGCGCCGGGCGCTCGATTATCTGGTGGGCTTCAACCTCTCCCCGTTGCTTTGGAAAAAGGTGCGCCGGGGGCTCTCCGCCGGTCGGGTCCAGAGCCCGGCCCTGCGGCTCATCTGCGAGCGGGAGTCGGAAATCGAGGCCTTCGTCCGCCAGGAGTATTGGTCTATCGAGGCGGACTGCATCAAAGAGCCACGGACCTTTGTCGCCAAGCTCGTGGAATTCCAGGGCGGTAAGGTCGAGCAGTTCACCGTCGCCGACGGTACTCGGGCCGAGGAGGTCCGCAGCACCTTGGAGCGTGCAGCCAACGGCAGGCTTCGGGTCGAGCAGGTGGAGCGCAAGCAGCGCAAGCGTCACCCAGCCCCGCCATTCATCACCTCCACGCTCCAGCAGGAGGCGGCGCGTAAGCTTGGTTTTACCGCCCAGCGCACCATGCGGGTCGCCCAGCAACTCTACGAGGGCGTGGACGTGGGCGGCGGTGCGGTCGGACTCATCACCTACATGCGTACCGACTCGGTCAACCTGGCCCAGGAGGCCATCGCGGAGCTGCGCGCGTTCGTCGCCCAGCGCTACGGTGCCGATCACCTGCCGGACCAGGCGCGCATCTACAAGACCAAGTCGAAGAACGCCCAGGAGGCCCACGAGGCCATTCGCCCTACCTCCATCCTGCGGGATCCGGCGGAGGTCAGGCCGTTCCTGAGCGCCGAGCAGGCCAAGCTCTACGAGCTGGTGTGGAAGCGCACACTGGCCTGCCAGATGGCCCACGCGCTCATCAACCAGGTTTCGGTGTCCTTGAGCGCCGGGGGGGGAAATCTGTTCCGGGCCACCGGCTCCACGGTCGCCGAGCCCGGTTTCATGCGCGTCTACCTTGAGGGCCGGGACGACGCCAGCGGTGCCGAGGACGACGAAGACACACTGCTTCCGCCCATGGTGGAGGGGGAGCTTGTGGATCTAGCCGCCATCCGCTCCGAGCAGCATTTCACCGAGCCTCCGCCGCGCTATAGCGAGGCGTCGCTGGTCAAGGTGCTGGAGGAATACGGCATCGGCCGGCCGTCCACCTATGCCTCGATCATCTCCACGCTCCAGGAGCGCGAGTACGCACTCCTGGACAAGAAGCGCTTCGTTCCTACCGACGTCGGCCGAGTCGTCAACAAATTCCTGACCGAGCACTTCAATACCTATGTGGACTACGATTTCACCGCTCGGCTGGAGGACGAGCTTGACGCCGTCTCTCGCGGGGAGGAGGACTGGGTGCCTCTTTTGGAGCAGTTCTGGCGGCCGTTCAAGGAGCGCGTGGACCACACCCAGGAGCATGTGACGCGCCGCGATGTCATCGACGAGCCCATCGACGAGCGCTGCCCCACCTGCGGCGGCCAGCTTGCCATCCGCCTCGGCCGCAACGGCCGTTTCATCGGCTGTACCAAATATCCGGACTGCGACTATACCCGCGACCTTAAAGTCGACGGCGCGGAGCCCGAGCCCCGAGAGATCGTCGAAGGCCGCTCCTGCCCCAAATGCGGATCCGAGCTCGAGATCAAGAACGGCCGCTACGGAAAGTTCATCGGGTGCACCGGTTATCCCACGTGCAAGCACATCGAGCCCCTGGAGCGTCCGGAAGACACCGGCGTTGCCTGCCCTCAATGTGGCAAGGGCACCCTGCAGAAGAAGAAATCTCGCCGGGGCAAGATCTTCTATTCCTGCTCCACCTATCCGACGTGCGACTACGCGGTCTGGAACGAGCCCATTGCCGAGCCTTGCCCGAAATGCGGCTGGCCCCTGTTGACCTTGAAGACGACCCAACGCAAAGGCGCGGAGAAGGTCTGTCCGCGCAAGGAATGCGGATACAGCGAGCCCTATGAGCCGGCCGAGTCAGTGGCGCAGTCGCAAACAGACGCTTCGGCCGCGGGTTAGGTCCGGCAGCGATTCGCTGGCAGCCCTGCGGAGCCCGGGTGGCGCGTCGCGTGGTCGATCCGCCTGCCAGCATGGCCGACAGGATGTCGAGGCTCCCAAGGTGCCCGCTCGTCCAGCGAGATAGCCCCTCACCCCACCAACTGCTCCACCACCTCCCCCACCTGCCCGATCCGCTGTGCGGGATCCGATAGGTCCCGGAAGAAACGCAGCTTGTCCCCGCCGTCGAGCTTGTACTCCTTGGGCCGGCTCTGAATCAGCCGGATCAGACGCCCTGTGTCGATCTTGGGCTCCGCCCCGAACAGCACCCGCCCGCCAGCCGCCCCCGCCTCGATCTTCTTGATCCCGAACGGTTGCACCTTGAGCTTCAGCTCCGTAATCCCGATCAGATTCTTTGCCGGATCCGGCAGCAGCCCGAAGCGGTCGATCATCTCGACTTGCAGCTCCTTGAGTCCATCCAGGTCGGGTGCACTGGCAATGCGCTTGTACATCACCAGCCGCGTATGCACGTCCGGCAGGTAATCGGACGGAAGTAGCGCAGGGATGCCCAGATCGATCTCCGCCCCGTGGTCCAGGGGCCGATCCAGCTCCGGGGTGCGTCCGGCCTTCAGCGCCTGGACCGCGCGCTCCAGGAGGTCCATGTATAGGGTGAATCCGACCTCCTGGATCTGCCCAGACTGCTCGTCGCCCAACAGCTCTCCGGCCCCACGGATCTCCAGATCGTGGGTGGCCAGGGTAAAGCCGGCACCTAAGTCCTCCATGGACTCGATCGCCTCCAGCCGCTTCTTGGCGTCCTCGGTCATCGACTTGGGGGGAGGCGTGATCAGATAGGCATAGGCGCGGTGATGGGAGCGTCCGACCCGTCCGCGCAGCTGGTGCAGCTGGGCGAGGCCCAGCTTGTCCGCCCGGTTGATGACAATGGTATTGGCGGAGGGGACGTCGATACCGCTCTCGATGATGGTGGTGCACACCAGAACGTTGAAGCGCTGGTGATAGAAGTCGCGCATGATCCGCTCCAGATCGCGCTCGCGCAGCTGGCCGTGGGCGATCTCGATGCGCGCCTCCGGGATCAACGCGGCCAGGCTCGCGGCCTGCTTATCGATGGTTTCCACCTCGTTGTGGAGGAAGTAGACCTGACCGCCGCGCTTGAGCTCGCGCTGGACCGCCTCCTGGACCAGGGCATCGTTCCAGGGGCTGACGAAGGTCTTGATGGGGTGACGCTCGACCGGCGGGGTGGCGATGATCGAGAGATCGCGCATCCCGGACATCGCCATATTCAGGGTCCGCGGAATGGGCGTGGCGGTGAGAGTGAGCACGTCCACCTCGGCGCGCAGGGCCTTCAGCTGCTCCTTGTGGCGCACCCCGAAGCGGTGCTCCTCGTCGATGATCGCCAGTCCCAGATTCTTAAACTTGACCGAGGGCTGCAGGAGCTTGTGGGTGCCGACCAGGATGTCGACGGTACCGCTCGCCAGACCCTCCAGGATTGCCTTCTGCTCCTTCGCGGTGCGGAAGCGCGAGAGGCTCTCGACCTTCACCGGCCAGTCGGCGAAGCGGTCCGAGAAGTTTTCGTAATGCTGTTGGGCGAGCAGGGTGGTGGGCACCAGCACCGCCACCTGGCGCCCGCCGTTGACCGCCACGAAGGCCGCGCGCATGGCCACCTCGGTCTTGCCGAAGCCCACGTCCCCGCACACCACCCTGTCCATGGGTTTGGGGTCCGCCATATCGGTTAGCACCGACTCGATGGTCCGCTGCTGGTCCGGGGTCTCCTCGAAGGCGAAGGCGGCGGCGAAGGCGGCATAGTCCTCCCCGGTTGCGGGGAAGGCATAGCCCTCCCGGGCGGCTCGGCGGGCATAGATGTCCAGCAGCTCGGCGGCCACGTCGCGGGCCTTCTCGGCGGCCTTGCGCTTGAGCTTGTCCCACTGGTCGCCGCCCAAACGGTGCAGGGGGGCGGTCTCGGGGGAGGCGCCGGTGTAGCGGGAGATCAGATGGAGCGAGCTGACCGGGACATAGAGCTTGTCCCGGTTGGCGTACTCCAGGGTCAGAAACTCCCCCGTCATGCCTCCGACGTTCAGGGTCTGTAGTCCCAGGTAGCGGCCGACCCCGTGGTCCTCGTGCACAACCGGTGAGCCCTCGGTCAGCTCGGTGAGGTTGCGGACGATAGCGTCGCTATCGCGCTCGCGCGCCCGTCGACGGCGCTCCTGGCGCACCCGCTCGCCGTAAAGCTGGGTCTCGGTGACGATGGCAAGGTTGAGGTCTTCGAGCAGCAGGCCCTGCTCCAGGGGGGCGACCGTGAGGCCCACCGGGTCTTTGGACCTCAGGAAGGCCGCCCAGCCCTCGACCTGACGGGGGCGGATGCCGAAGCCGTGCAGGTGGTCGTTGAGCATCTCCCGGCGGCCCAGGCCCTCGGCGACGAACAGCACCCGCCGGCCCGGCTCCGCGAT
>JBGSOR010000281.1:0-3474 GCA_041738985.1 Chromatiaceae bacterium
GCCGAATGTGGACTTCTGTGAAATGTGGAGTCGGGCTCGGGTCTCGCTGGCAGCAGCGGGATCCGGCCCCGACAACTCCACATAACCGAAGGGCCGACTCCGACTGCTAGCTTGGAAATCTCCATCACCATCGTTGGAGAGTGCCATGGCTACCGAGCTGTTCCCCAGGACGCGCGCGCTGATCGCGCATTCCGACAACACCCTGGAGTTGGCCGATTTCTCGGCGTGGCTTTGCGCCGAGCAGTACACGCCGGACGTCATCCACAAACATCTCTTGCGCCTGGACTGGGTGCTCCCGCGCATGCCCGGGATCGCCGCACCGAACGTCTGTGACGTCGCCGACCTCGAAACGGCTTTCGATGTCGGGAATGGACTGGAAACCCGCATCCACCGCTTTCAGGCGACGCGCCGCGCGTATACCCGTTTCTTGCAAGCGCATGGCCGGGTACGCGAACCCGGTGTCGCAGATCCGTTCGCGGATCTGCGACGGGAGTACGCGGATTACTTGAACGCGGTGCGCGGCCTCTCGATCTCGGCGCGAAGTCATCATGCGCATACGGTCGCCGACTTTCTGGCGCGCGGCGTCGGTTCCGATCGGACCATCGGCGAGCTGACAACGCAGGACGTCGAGCGGTTCGTGGTGCGACGCGCAAGGGAGCTGTCGAGACATTCGATGCAGCATGTCGTCGCGCACCTGCGGTCCTTCCTGCGTTATTGCCACGATCGGGGATACCTCCCCACGCGACTCGATCGGCAGGTCGATACGCCGCGCATCTACCGCGGCGAGCTGCCGCCGCGCGCCCTGCCCTGGGAGAGCGTCCAGGCCCTGCTCGAGTCGATTGACCGTCAGAGCAAGGGAGGATGGCGCGATTACTGCCTTCTTCACCTGATCGCCCACTACGGACTGCGGCCCATCGAGCTGGTCACGCTGCGGCTGGATTCCATCGATTGGGAGAGCGCCGTGCTGCACGTGACACAGCACAAGACCCGTTCGGAACTGATCTTGCCGATCGCCCCGCCGACCTTGCGGATCCTTCGCGACTACCTGGAACAGGATCGCCTGCGGCAGGACTCGGGTGATCCCGAGCTTTTTCTACGGCTGCGCTGCCCGAATGGCCCACTGCGGCGCACCGCCGTCAGTGACATCTTCGACAAGCGCATGCGCGAAGCCGGTTTGCAGCAGGGGGTTCACGGTGCCTACAGCTTGCGCCACGCATTCGCGATGCGTCTGCTTACGCGAGGTGTCGGCGTCAAGGCCATCGGCGATCTGCTCGGACACCGGAGCCTGGAAAGTACCTGCAACTATCTGCGACTCGATGTTGAGGCGTTGCGCGATGTTGCACTCGATATTCCCGGGGTCGGTGTCGGCAATGGAGGGTGCCATGACAACGTGTAACACCTTGTCCCGCTGGGATGAAGCCGTCAGCGCCTATCTGAGCGATCGCCGCGCGCTCGGACGCGGCTACCGGAGGGAAGAGGCGATTCTCAACGATGTCCGCGCAGTCCTGGTCAGGGAAGATCGCGTGAATCTTGATCGCGTCCTTTTCGATCGGTGGCGAGAATCCTTCTCCGGGCTGAGTCCCAACAGTCGCATCGTGTATGAGCGCGCCGTCTACAACTTCTGTCTCTATCGCCGGCGCAGCGAACCGGATTGTTTCCTTCCGGATCCGGACTCCTTCGCACGGCGGGGGCCAAGTCCATTGCCGACACCCATCGAACCCGAGCAGATCGAGCAGTTGCTGACCCATCTCGCCGGAGTACGCCCGATGCGTCACGACAGGCTGAGACCCCTGGTTCTGCGCATGGCGATCATCCTGCTGTACACCACTGGGCTGCGGCGTGGCGAGCTGACGCGACTGACCCTCGCCGACGTGGATGCCGACCAGGGCGTGCTCTTCATCCGCGACTCGAAGTTCCACAAGTCCCGTTGGGTTCCCGTCTCCGCCGGCGTGCGCACCGAGTTGCGCGCGTATCTCGCGCAGCGCCGCCAGATGGGGATCGACAATCGCGACAGCGCCCCGCTGCTGTACACCTGGCAGGGCCGCGCCTACACGGGAGACGGACTGTACACCAGCTTGAGAAACGTGCTCACCGCCGCGGGGATTCGCGGTTCTGACGGTCGGCGTCCGCGGGTTCAGGATTTCCGCCACAGCTTTGCCGTCGCCGCGCTTCGGCGCTGGTACGAGAATGACGCCGATGTCCAGGTGAATCTCCCGAAGCTCGCCCTCTACATGGGCCATGTCTCCATTGTCTCCACGGCCTACTACCTGCGCTGGATGCCCGCCGTGATCGCGCACGCGAGCCAGCGCTTCGAGCGCGCATACGCGTGCGTGCTGGAAGGAGGTGAATCATGAGACGGACACGACCCACGGACCTTGGGCGGGATCTCGTGCAGTTTTTCGAGGATTTCTTGCCCGCTCAGCGCGGTATGAGTCCGCACACGATCCGCAGCTACCGGGACGCGCTCCTGCTCCTTCTCCAGTTCGTCTCCCGCGAGACCAAGCGCCCGGTCGACCAACTCGAATTCACCGACCTGACAGCCGAGCGCGTCCTCGCGTTTCTGAACTTCCTCGAAGAGGAGCGCGAGAACGGGATCGCGACGCGTAACGTGCGGCTCGGGGCGATCCATGTCTTTGCCCGCTTCGTCGCTTCGCACCGACCCGAGCGCCTCGGGACCCTGCAGCAGGTCATCGGGCTGCCCTTCAAACGTGGTGCCCGGGAGGCGCCGATCGAGTACCTCGAAGCACCGGAGATCGAGGCGCTCCTGCAGAGCATCGATCGGGGCACCCCGCTCGGGCGGCGCGACTACGCGCTCTTTGCCTTGATGTTCAACACCGGTGCCCGAGTCCAGGAGGTGCTGGATCTACATCGATGCGATATCCGGCTCGATGCACCCTGCCAGGTCCGTCTCAACGGCAAGGGGAACAAGACTCGCCTGTGTCCGATTTGGCCCGCAACGGCGCGGCTGCTGAAGAATCTGATGGAGGAAACCGAGGTGACGGGATCCGATCCGGCACACGCGTTCGTGTTCGCCAATGCGCACGGCCAGCAGATGACGCGCTTCGGGGTTCGCTACCTTCTCCGCAAGTACGTCGCCATCGCCTCTACCTCGACGCCGACACTGCGAGACAAACGCATTCACCCCCATTCCCTGCGCCACACCACGGCTGTCGCGCTGCTCAAAGCAGGAGTCGACTTCGCCACCATCAGCCAGTGGCTGGGACACGCCGGCCTCAACACGACGATGCGTTACGCCCGCGCCGACCTGGACCTCAAAAGGGAGGCGCTCGCACAGGTGTTTCCTGAGGCACTGGCTCCACCAAGCCGCGTGCACCCACTGCTCGATGCCGAGGATCTACTCGGTTGGCTTCGGCGGTTGTAGTTCGACTATGTGAAGTATTCAGACCCACCGGCGCGCGGCTGCTGGAACCGCGCGCCCGACTCCACATTTCACAGAAGTCCACATTCCGCGAG
>JBGSOR010000289.1:0-8334 GCA_041738985.1 Chromatiaceae bacterium
GGCGGCGCAGAAATCCGCTCTCCAATCTCGCCATCACCGCGCGCACGCTCTGTTCGCGATCGTCCAGGCTCGAGAACTCTTGCTCCACGGAATCGCGCAATCCACGGAGGTCCGTGCCGACGATCGCGCGGCGCACGGAAACGAGTACGTCCGGGCCCGTCTTGATCAGCACCCCTTGATCCACTGCCACGTAGACCTCGCCCTCTGCGTCGGTTTCGTAGGTCAGGATCCCGGGTGCGAGCGCCGCCACACAATCGAGTCGGTGGGGCAGCATCCCGAACGAGCCCTCGCGCGTCTCCGCCACGATGCGCGAGACGCCGGTCTTCGCGGCGAAGACCTGGAATGGCAGGAGGATCTCAAGCTTCATGCGTGTCGGCGCCATCTTCGACCTTCTGTTGAGGACGCGGCTTACCCTTTGCGTCTGCTTCGCCGATCGGCCCGATCATGTAGAGGGCGCTCTCCGGGTAGTCCTTGAATTCGTCGCGCAGGATCCGCTCGCAGCCGGCGAGCGCGTCCTCGAGGCTGACGAGTTTGCCTTCGAGCCCGGTGAACTGCTCGGTCGTGAAGAACGGCTGGGTGAGGAAACGTTCCAATCGGCGCGCGCGGACGACCACCTTGCGGTCCTCCGGCGAAAGCTGCTCGAGGCCGAGCATTGCAATGATGTCCTTGAGTTCCGCGTATTGCGCGAGCGTTCGCCGGATTTCCTGTGCCAGCCGGTAGTGCCGTTCGCCGACGATGCCCGGCGTGGCCATCTTGGAGCTGGATTGCAACGGGTCGATGGCCGGGAAAAGCCCCTCGCTCGCCCGCTTGCGCGAGAGCACGATCGAAGCGGACAGATGCGAGAACGTATGGACCGCCGCCGGGTCGGTGAAGTCGTCCGCCGGTACATACACTGCCTGGATGGAGGTGATCGCTCCGGTGTCGGTGTTGGCGATGCGCTCCTCCAGGCCGGAGAGCTCGGTGCCCATCGTGGGCTGATAGCCCAGACGCGACGGCATCTGCCCCATCAGGCCAGAAACCTCCATGCCGGCCTGGATGAAGCGAAAGATGTTGTCTACGAGCAGCAACACGTCGCGATGCTCGTCGTCGCGGAAATACTCGGCCATGGTCAGCGCCGCATGTCCGACCCGGAAGCGGGCGCCCGGCGGTTCGTTCATCTGGCCGAATACCATCACCATATTCGGCAGCACGCCCGCCGCCTTCATGTCGCGGTAGAGCTCCTCCCCTTCGCGGCACCGCTCGCCGATGCCGCAAAAAATGCTCACGCCTTCGTGCTGCCCGACCATGTTGTTGATCATCTCGGTCAGCAGCACCGTCTTGCCCACCCCCGCGCCACCGAATAGGCCTGCCTTGCCGCCACGTTCCAGCGGCATCAGCACATCGATGATTTTGATGCCGGTTTCGAAGATCTCGGACTTCGTGGAACGGCGTGCCAGGGGCGGCGGCGCCCGATGCACGGAACGCCACTGGACATCGAATAACGCCGCTTCGCGATCGATGACGTTGCCGAAGACATCGAACATGCGCGAGAGGATGCCCCGGCCCACCGGCGCCTGCAGCGGTCCACCCGTGTCCTCCACCGCCATCCCGCGCGCGAGACCCTGGGTGGGCGTCAAGGCAATCCCGCGCACCCGCTGCGCATCCAGTTGCGCCAGCACTTCGATCACGATCTGCTGTTCAGCACCCGCGCGCAGCATCGAGTAGATCGGCGGCAAGTGCCCATCGAACCGGATATCGACGACACTGCCGCGTACCGAGACGACGACGCCGGGACTCGAAACACGGGGAGTCATCGCCATTCCCCGGTGCGGTCTCACGAGGCTAAGCCTCTCCCGCCACGGCGCACGCGGCAGAAGCGGCCCTTAGCGCCTCGCGTACATGATCCAGCCGCCGCTCGATCCGCGCCCGATCCTGCCGGGCGGGGAGGGTCCGATCGGCCAGCTCGGCGATCCCCTGCACCTGCTCGGCGAGCGCTCGCCTATGGCTCGGGTTGACCGTCAGGCTGCCAAGGGTATCGATGGCGCCGAGCATGCGCGCGATGATCGCGATATTGCCTTCGGCGCTCCCACGGATCTGATCGAAGGCCTCGGCCAACAGACCTTCAAAGGTCGGAACGATGGCGATTACGCGCAGGGCCTCGCCCTCGTAGCGATGCCATGGCGGGTAGCGCCTGCCGCTCAGCCGAGCCAGGATCGCCGTCAGGTAATCCACGCACATCACCGCCGTCGAGGTGTCATTGACACCCGGCGACAGCGCCTTCAACGCGATATCCACGATCTGCCGGATCCCGAAGGCGGGGTCCCATTCAATGGTTCGATGGGGGCTGATGCGGTAGGCCCGATTCAGGGCGGCGATCGTTTCCCGGTCCGGCGGATAGGTCAGGGCGAGCGATGCCAGCACCGCTCCCTCGACCGCGAACGCGCCGACGCCACGCTCCATCCGCACGATGGTCCTGTGGTTTCGCGCCAGGTCCAGGATCGCATCCTCATCCACGCTCTGTATGTATCCGCTGACCTGCGCCGGCACGGGGTACCAGGTCCGCTCATCCAGGGGTGCGAGGACTTGTTCATCCACCGCGTCCTCGGCGCCGTCGGGGTCGCGCCCCTGCTTTTCCGGTAACACCCGATCCATGGCCGCGTCGGTCTCCTGGGCGACCGAGGCGATGATGCTGACGGCCTGGATCGACGAGGCAATGTGGTGGATGAAGAAGATCAGCACGACGACCCCGCCGAGCGCTAGCACAAAGGCGAAAAACACCGCCGCATTCGGGATAAATCCCGGATCGCCGCCCCGAATCGAGCGCAGCACGATGAGGCAATAGGCGAAAATGCCGGCGAAGACCCCGAGCGTCGTCTGGGTCGCGCGGTTCTTCATGAAGTTCCGCAGGATGCGCGAGGTGTATTGGCTGGAGGCCAGGGCAAGCGCCACCAAGGTCATCGAGAACGTGATGCCCATGAGGGACATCATCGAGCCGGCCAGGGTGGACAACATCTGGCGCGCGCCCTCCGCCCCGGCCCCAAAAAGGCGTGGCCATAGGGCCAGCCAACGATCGCCCCACACGGCGTCCGCCTCGATCAGCACCAGCGCGGCAACAATGCCGTCAACCACCGCCAGCGAAGGCACAAACCAAAAGCTCGACCGCGCGTCGATGTAAAGCTGTCTTAGCCTGCGGATAGGAGATTCAACCGTGTTTGCGCCCGTCTTTGCGCGGGTGTCGTCCGGATCTTAAGCGCGCTAAAGCCACCGGGCAAGCGGCTTTGCGGCGCAGGCGGGCGGTCTGGGGAGGCGTGGGACGCCCCCCAAGACCGGCGGCGTAGCTGGCGGAGGTCGGCCTCACATGAACCACCACGGGAGGCTCCGGCCCGGCACGACCGGTTCTCCAAGCACTCGCGGGCTGGCGCCGGGTCAAGACCCTACGGAGCCGTGGCGCCGATCCGTTCGGAGCGGATGCTCCTTGCCATCCCCATCGCCGCCGCCACCCTTGCGGGCATGGAAATTGACCGACTGGATGAAGAGATCCTTGGCGACCTTGGCCTCCGCGGTGGTGTCGTAGAAGCAGTTGAAGCGCCGGACCACCCGACCTTCGATGAGCCCGCACTCGGCGGCGATGGCAGGCAGCTCGGACTCCACCAGCGCCCCCGCGATACAGGCGGCCCAAAGCTCCGGGTTGCCGCGGGCCTCCAGCGTCAGCTCCCGCTGCACCACCACATCGGCGAGGTACAGGCGGCCACCGGGCTTGAGGACCCGATGGATCTCTTTGAGCACCGTCCGCTTGTCCGGGGCCAGATTGAGCACCCCGTTCGAAATAACCACATCCACGCTTCCGTCCTCCACCGGCAGGTCCTCGTAGAACCCCCGATGGACCTGGACGATGGAGCCGAGCCCGGCCTGCCGCGCCGCCTCGGTGGCGGTCCGAACCATGGCGGGGGTCATATCCACGCCGATGGCCCGTCCCGTCGGACCGGTCCGGCGCGCCGCGAGCAGCAGGTCCATGCCGGCCCCGCAGGCGTGGTCCAGCACAGTGGAGCCGGGGGCGATGGGCCCGATGGCGATCGGGTTTCCCACCCCGGCGAAGCGCGCCGTCGCGATTGACGGGAGCACATTCAGCTCGTCCCGGTCATAGCCGAGGAAGTCTTGGGCATAGTCCGGTCCGCGGTGGAAGTGGTAATGGGCATCCGGCTCCCGGGCGACCCGATCGTAGGTCGCGATCACCTGGCTGCGAAGGGTGTTAACGTCGAAGTTGGTGGGTGCCGTGGTGGCCATGGCGGTCTCCGATGAGAAGTTGACGATGGGATGGCGACGTGGCGCGAGCGCCCCGGAGCGATGTCTCGACCGGCACTCAGACCCAGAGCAGTCGCGCGGCCAGACCGCAGCCGCGGGCGACATCCTGGACGCCCCGCGGGGCGGGCGACGATGGGGTCGGCGTGGATCGAGGTCAGACCTCCACGCCGGTGGCTCGCCGAGGCGCGGCCAGCGCGCTTGCCGGGTAACCGGGTCTCGGGTGTATGTGCACTTACGACGATGGTGGAGCTGCTCATGGTGTCTCTCCTCGTTTCGCCTGGGTTGGGCTCCCCTAAGGCCGGTCCGACTGACCAAGGCCCTGGGCTCGAGGAAAAGACTAACCGGCAGGGGTATCCACAGGGTTTCCGAAGGGTGCGGATTTGTAGCCCGTATGTTTCGCGGGCGTTGCGGCACCGGTCCGCGGCGGCCGGTCGATCGGGATGGGGGTATGCTGAGTCCCCATGGACGTTCCGGGGCAAAGCGGCAGGGACAATCGGAGCTCAGCGACCGTCGGGGTCGGACCGGGGGTAACCCGTCGGCTCGCAGGCCCGGTTTGGCGCGCCGAGCTCTGCGACCGCCTTGTGTGTTCGATCGACGCTTGCCGCCCACTCGCTCGTAGACCTCGCTACAAGCGGCTACCATTCCTTCCATTCGAGAAGAGCCGCAAAGGATCGAGGTCATGCGCGAGACGATCCAGTTTTCGACCCGCAGGGACCAGGAGCTGGTTGACATTACCCGTCAGGTGCAGGCTGTCGTGGAGCGTAGCGGCATCCGCAACGGGCTGGTCCATGTCTACGCGCAGGGGGCCACGGCGGCGATCATGATCCAGGAAAACTGGGACGAGAGCGTGCAGGAGGATGTGATCGCCTTTCTCGCCAAACAAATCCCCAAGGGGGTGTGGCGCCACGACCGACAGGACGGGAACGGCGATGCGCATCTCAAGGCCGGGTTGGTCGGGCCATCGGAGACCGTCCCCCTGATCGATGGCAAGCTGGGGCTCTCGACGTGGCAGAACCTGTTCTTCTGCGAATTCGACGGCCCCCGCGGCCAGCGCCACGTCGTGGTGACCGTCATCGCCGACGGCTGAGGCCACGTGTCGGCAGCTGGGCCGAAGAGCATTCCCTCGCCCCACTCGCTACACCTCAGAAGGCGCACCCTCCGCCTTGCAGGAGGCCCCGCGGCCTCCCACACCCCTGAGCGACGTGCTGCACACCCGGGCTCGGTGACTCCGGCGAATCCCTCGCGGCCTTTCGTGGCCGCCTTCCGGCACGGACTGGGCGAGCCCAGTACCGTGTCCGCCACAACCGACTCGACGAACGGTCCCGCCGACCGACTGGCGACAGGAGCCGCAGACGGCCCGGTCTCTGATGCGGGCGAAGTCGGTGCAGAGCCCTTTCTCCAGCAGCCCGCCAGCAAGGCCCGCAAAGACAGCAATACAAACCATTTGTGAAAGCCGATGGAAGACACTAGACTGCGCCCATCCTGTCCGACTCCAAGGTCAGGACAAGATACACACAGAGGGCGCCAAGGCCCGACCCCGCTGGAGTCCCAGCCGGAGCGCCCCGAACCCCCAATCGTTGTGCGGGACGAGGAGGACTTAACGAGAATGCCGACCCGACGCGGGAGCGGCACACCCGCCAACTCTCGGCCGCCGGCACGTTCTCGTGCTCGGCGGCCTGTTCTTTTGACCCCGCCCCTCCGGGTAATCCGCTGCCGTCGCGGAATCTCGACCGCTCGCCGGGCACTGGACCCGGGTCAAATGTCTTAAAGAGCGAGCGGCCAGCCGCGCGAAAACACCCGGGGCGATAATGGCTGCGCGCCCGGCCCAAACCTTTCGACCCGGGCTCGGGGCGCCCGCGCGGGCCTGCGGCTGCCGAGGTCGGAGTGCGCACGGCATGGGCCGCAATACCCTCTATCGGAAGATCCGCCGCCATGGAATAGTGAGGCGCCGATAGACCCCCAGCGGAGACCCCATGAGCCGGCCACTCGTCCTCGCCTCCACCTCCCCGTTTCGGCGCGAGCTCTTGGCCCGCCTCGGCCTGCCCTTCGAGACCGACTCCCCGGCGGTGGACGAAACCCGACGCACGGACGAGCCACCTCAGGTCATGGTCCTGCGGCTGGCGGAGGCCAAGGCCCGGGCGGTGGCCCCGCGCCATCCGGGGGCGTTAATCGTCGGCTCCGACCAAGTGGCCTGTATCGGGGACGAAGTCCTCGGGAAACCCGGGGACCGGGAGCGGGCCATCGCCCAGCTGGAGCGGGCATCCGGACGCAGCGTCCTGTTTCAGACCGGTCTCTGCCTGCTCGATGCGGCGAGCGGACGCGCCCAGACGCTGGTGGAGCCCTTCCGGGTCCACTTCCGGCCCCTGTCCCGCGCCCAGATCGAGGGCTACCTGGACCGTGAGCGGCCCTTCGACTGCGCCGGGAGCTTCAAGTCGGAGGGGCTGGGGATCGCACTCTTCCAGCGCCTGGACGGGGAGGACCCCACGGCCCTGATCGGCCTGCCCCTGATCCGCCTGGTCGCCCTGCTGGAATGCGACGGAGTCGACCCGCTCGCGGATTGAAACCGCTCCTCACGGATTGCGCAGAAAGCCCCGGTAGGCGAATATTCGCCCTTGTTTTTTTCTGGCCGCGCGCCGGACACGTCACGCTGGGGGGCAACGTAGACATGAGCACCGCATCCATCGATCGCCTGCGATTCCAACCGGCTCGGGCCTGGGTGGTCATGGCCTGGGGCGTTGCGCTGAGCGCCGTCTTGAGTCTGGGGGGCTGCGGCGGGGGCTCGGATACGCGAGAGGCCGCCGATTCCGGCGATACGGGCTATGCCGGCAGCACCGACTATGGCGCTTCGAGTACCTTCCCCGTCCCGCCCGAGATCCGCCCGAACGTCGACTTCTGGCGTCACGTCTACGGGGTCTGGAGCCGCGGCCAAGTGGCCTTCCACGACGACGAGCATATGGGGGTGATCTACGAGGTCGCCCGTCTGCCAGGACCGATTCAGCAGGGCTACACCCCTTACCAGAAGCAGTTCGTCGACAGCCGCAAGGCCCATTACCAAAATCGAGTCGCGGACCTCGAGCAGAAGGTCCGATCGAGCCAGTCCTTGAGCCCCGACGACAAGGCACTGCTCGCCAAGTTCCAGAAGGCGGGTGGCGCCTCCGCGCTCTACGGGGCCTCCGACCGGGTCCGCGTCCAGCGCGGCCTGCGCGAGCGCTTCCGTCGCGGTGTGGAGATCAGCGGCCGTTACGACCAGGCATTCCGCGAGATGATGCGCGCCAACGGGGTCCCGGAAGATCTGGCCTACCTGCCTCATGTGGAGTCCTCCTTCCAGACCAATGCCCGCTCCAGCGTGGGCGCCGCGGGGGTCTGGCAATTCATGCCCAGTACCGGGCGGATCTACATGAACGTGAACGGCACGGTGGACGAGCGGCTCGACCCGATTATTTGCGCCAACGGCGCCGCTCGCTATCTCGCCCAGGCCCATAGCCGACTGGGGAGCTGGCCGCTGGCCATCACCTCGTACAACCATGGCGTGGGCGGAATGTCCAAGGCCAGAGCACAACACGGCAACGACATCGGGCGCGTCGTCAAAGACTATAACGGCCCGGCCTTCGGGTTCGCCTCGCGCAACTTTTACTCGGAGTTTTTGGCGGCCCGGGAAGTGGCCCGTAACGCCAAGCGCTACTTCCCTGAAGGGGTCAATTACGAGCAGCCCTGGCCACACGACCGCCTGGTACTACGCTCGTCCATGCCGGCCCATCACGTGGCGAACCACTACGGGGTGTCCACCGGAAGCTTGGCGAGCATCAACCTGCACTGGCGCGACGGTGCCCGGGACGGCCGTTCCCATCTGCCGGCAGGCAGCACCGTCTGGCTACCCGCGGGGAGCGCGAGACGCGTGGCGAGCCACCCCCCGGCCTACGCTGGCTCTGTTATGGTGGCACGGAACGAGCCGCCCGCCCGGAGTTACAGCGAGCCGCCCAGCGAGCCCCGTATCGAGCCGCGCCAGGAGCGCGAACCCGTATCCAAGCCGAGGCCTGAGCCGGTCCTGGCGTC
>JBGSOR010000306.1:0-5437 GCA_041738985.1 Chromatiaceae bacterium
TCCGGTTGCCGTTGCGGGCGAGTGCCGCGGCCGGGTTGCGTTGGTCGGAGGTCGACCTGGAGGCCGGCGCCCTGAAGATGACCGCGATCGATGGCCGCAAGTGGAAGACAGGGCAGACCCTGCCGCTGCCCGCCCTGGCGGTCGAGCTGTTGGCGTCCCTGCGCCCCGCCGACCCGGATCCCGCGGCGCTGGTGTTCGGCACCGAGTCCGGCTCGCCGTTCAGCAACTGGGCGGCCCTCTACCGCGTCCTCTACCGTATGGTTGGGTCGTCCGACTGGTCTGCCCACGACATGCGCCGTGCGTGCGTGAGCCACACCGCGGAGCTGCGCCCCGACATCAACGAGGCCCACCTGGATCGGCTGTTGACGCACTCGGCGTCGAGCACCAACGGTGGGGTCAAGGGGATCTATCAGCGCTCCGCCGGGCTGGCCGGTATGCGCCTGGCCGCCGATGCGTGGGACGCGATCCTGCGCACCACCCTCCACCCCCTTCGGTCTGCCGCCTGATCCTACCCCAACGGTCTCCCCGCACTGACGGTATTGCACCCCGCCACGACCTGACGTACATTTGGCCCCCGTCGGCAGGACCCCTGCGCGACACTTGAGCCAACGAGGCCCCCTGTAACCCAGGGACCGCCCGTTGGCTTTTTCATGCCCGGTCGGTCCGCAACGGAGCCGACATGGCCAGAAACACCCCATCCACACCGACCGCAGACCAAATGGTCGACACCGCGGGCGCCTGCGCGTATCTGCGCGACACCTGGCAGGCGCAGTACTCCGAGCACACCCTCGCGCGGAAGCGCGCCGACGGATCCGGGCCCCCGTACTACCGGCTGCCCAACCGGCAAGTCAGGTACGGCAAGCCCGACCTTGATACCTGGGCGCAGTCGCTGCTCAAGGCCGCCCGTAGTACGACCCAAGAGCGCGGCAAAGGCGTCGCGCTGCCCGACATGGCGCCGGCACGGGAAGCGGCTGAAGCGGCGAAGGAAGGCGCGAAATGAGCACCCCCACCCCCGACCCATCCGCGGACTGGCCCGACTCAACTGTTGCCGAGATCCGTTCCCGTGCGCTCTATCTGCATGAGCGCATGCAAGCCGACGCGCGCATGACCGACGATGCAATGTCAGCAGAACACCGAGCCGTGGCCGCGAGCATGAGGGCGACGCTACCCCCTGAGGCCCGGTTCATGGACGATCGCCAGATCCTCGCCGTCGCTCTGGCGGTCGCCGAGCGCACGGCGATGGAGGCCATGGAGCGCCCCCAGGAGCCGACGCCATGAGCGCCGTCACCCCTGAGGACTTCACGACCCATCTACAGCGTGTCACCGACGTCGCGCACAAGAACGCCCTGATGCTGAATGCGCAGTACGACGATCGTTTACGGGTCAGCACGGCGCACGGTAGCTCCCCCAAGTACATCGTTTATCGGCTCGACTACCTGCGCCGCGTCAACGTCACGCGCGGCGAGGCGGACTACCCCTTCAGCCCGGGCAAACCCGTCGCTATCGAGATCGCGACCGGGCAGCTTCACCGCGCCACATGGAAGAGCAAGAAAGGCGCAGGGACGCTGCAGCTACTGCGAAGCCAACCGAAAACGCCGATCTTTCTGCACGCGGTGGAGCTGAACGGCAACGGGGACGTGGTGGGGCTTTACCCCAAAGGGTCGCGAACCATGCTGTTTGTGGGCGCCGCCGTCGTGACCCCGACGCCCGATGATGAGCAGATGGAACTGGAGCTTCATCCCGCGCCTGCAGTGGACCTGCCGGAGCCCTGGAGGTGGCCGCAATGACCGCCGACCCAGTCCCCCACCGGCGACCCCGGCCCCGCATCACGCCGTTGCGGAGAGCCCGCGGTTATGCGCTCCAGTTGGCCGAGCTGTTCGGCCAACTGCCGGGCAACCCGAAGCTGGAGAAGAAGGCGAGCCGGCTGTTGGACCTGCTGAACAAGCGCCTGGCCGAGGCCCTGGCCGAGAAGAGAAGCCGAGGGAAGCATCCATGACGGCGCGCATTGTCCTCCCGGGCATCTACCGCGGTGCCCGCCCCGGGACCGCCAGGGCCGAGGAGCGGATACAGGACCTGCAACGGTTCGCCGAAGAGCTGAAGGTCCTAGCCGCAAAGGCGCCGTTTCGCATGTCGGCGCGCGGTTACTGCTACCTGCTCGAAGAGCACGGGCTCGCAAAAGGCGACTTCGACCGCGCCGAGCGGCTTATCAATCTGCTGCGCACCGGCGATGACACGACCCCGCCAATGCTGCCGGTGGACTTCACGGCGGACGACGAAGCCCGGCGCCCGCAAGGGTCCGACGGCACTCACGCCGACGATGCCCTTGAGGAGGAGCTCGAATGGATGTGGGAGCAACAGATACAGGCCCACATCGCCCGGTATGCGCCCGTGCGCTGGGTCGACTTCCAACGCTGCTATTGCGAGGCCGTCTTCGAGAAAATCGACCTTGTGCCCCTGTTCAGCCCGGTCGCGCGGGAGTTCCGAACCTTGGTTTCGAATTCCCGCGGAGACCGGGACATCAACGCCCGTGCGGCCATGCTGCGGCGCTTCCAGGACCGCAAGGCGGAGGGTCTGCGGTGCGTCTTGCTGCTGTGCGGCGATCACGATCCCAAGGGGCTGGCGATCACCGACGATGTCCACGCGACCCTCGATAAGCTCCGCGGCTGCACCTTCGACGATGGGACGCGGATCACCTTGCGCTCGGAGGATATCGAGATCGTCCGTTTCGGTCTGAACCGGGACTTTATCGACGCCCACCGGCTGACCTGGGTCGACAACCTGATGACCGGATCGGGTAAAGACCTGGCGAGCCCCGAGCACCCGGACCACCGCAAGGACTACGTGCAACGGTACCTGCGAGAGCACGGCGCCCGGAAGGTCGAGGCGAACGCCCTGGTAGTCCGCGTCGAGCCTGCCCGCGACCTGTTTCGCCGGATCCTTGAGCGGTACATCGACCCCGACGGTGTGCAGCGCTATCGGGACGCTGTCTCCGAGGCCCGCGAACGGCTCAAGCTGGCCCTGCCCGAGTTCCTGCTGCAGAAGCTGGCCGCCTGATCCGGCGGCTCGGAATCAAGCTGATATTTCCGGAAATATCAGCTTGATCCCCCAGACCCTTTAAACACAAGTGCCCGGTTTCCTTAGAGAAACCGGCATGGGATGCTGTTGCCCAGGGATTCGTAGGGCAATACACTCCGGATTCCTACCAACACAACGAGGCACGAAACGATGGCCGATAGGGTGAATGTAGCCGTGCGCACCGAGGCGCATGCCGCGCTGAAGCGCCGCGCCGAAGAAGAAGGGCGATCCGTGCGATCGCAACTTGATCGCGAGTTGAAAGAGCTGGAGCGGCTGGAGGAAGAGGCGAAGAAGAAGAAAGGGGCGAAACGATGAAACCGATCTCCCCCAAGCCCGCGGCATTCCAGTTCGGTTACATCCCGAACGTCCAGCCGAACATCCAAATCCTCGAGGTCTGGGTACCCAAGGACGCCGCGGAGCCCTTGAGCTTCACCCTGATCCCCATCGTCGGCTGGCGGTGCGATACGGACCTGTCCGAGTCCCCCGAGCGCGACTATGTGGCCCTCGGCACCCCCGTCGCGGCCGCCATGGTCGACTTCGCCGGGAACGGCTGGTGCCTGCACGACGTCGACAGCGGCCGATGCTGGATGCATGAGCTGGCCTGGGACACCGTCGGCGAAGCGATGGCCGACATCGCGTTCGAGGTCCGCGAGGCGCGCGAGAAACGGGAGCGGACGCTCGATCGGTACCGCCGGGCGGTTCCGGAGGCGCAACCGTGAGCGACAACCCTGAGCCCCGGTCCCGTCAGTTCGGGGACTACTTCGGGGACATGAAGTCCGACCCCGAGCTTGCGCGCACCCTGATCGAGCGCGGAATAAGGAATTTCAGCAAGCACCACCCCCGGCGCTACGGGCGCGGATATGCCGGTCCCATGCCCGATCGCGAGTCCTGCTACCTGGCTGAGTTCCCTATGCACGGGAAAGACTATCTCAGCGATACCGACGGCGAGGGCGACTACCTGTCGAGGCCTAAGGTGCGCTGGTGCGTCCACATCGGCTGCCGCCGTGGGACGCTGGCCCTCTACCGCGTTATTTACTACGAGGGGAAGCTGGCACTTAGGGCGGTAAGGGTCCGCATCACGGCGCAGAGGCCGGAGGATTCGGTAGACCTGCTGCCGGCCAATGGTGAAGAGGCACAACCATGAGCGACACCCCCCAACGCAAAAAGGCCGGAAGGAGATAGCCCTTCCGGCCTTTTCGCAGGTACCCCCGGCCCGCACGCCCTGGACACCTCACCCACCTGCCGCCTATTGCGGGGTGAAGTGTACGGGGCGCGCGGTCTTGCATCAACCCTGGACGCGGAGACCGCTCCATGCCCTTCGATCCCCCCGCCGCGAGCGGCCCCGATGCCGCGCTCGCGGTCCTGACCTTGCTGTTGGACCGCCCCGAGGTCCGGCACTTAGTCCAAGGCCCGCCGGAAACGGCGCTCGTTCCGGTGTTCTCGATCCTGCACCGTGCCCCGGCGAACGACACGGTGTGGCCGCCCTGGAGCTGGGGGGACGTTTCCATCGCGATGGAGTCCCCCACCGGCGGGCAACTGGCCTACTACATAAGCTCCGCGCTGGTTCACTCCCCGATTCCCGGCGCTCCGCGCAATCGCAAGGCCAACGCCGGGGCCCTGCTGTTCATCATGCTAGACGACGTCTTGCAGAAGGCGCAGACCAACGCGCTACCGCCGACGTTTGTCGTGGAATCCTCCGCAGGATCGGAGCAATGGTTCTATGTCTTCCGGGTGCCCATCATCGACCTGGACTACGCCGACCGGTTGGTCCGGACGATCTATCGGGAAGAAGCCCTCACCGATCCGCACGGGAAGCTGTCGACGAAGTTCACTCGACT
Source organism: Chromatiaceae bacterium (assembly GCA_041738985.1). Classification (GTDB taxonomy): domain Bacteria; phylum Pseudomonadota; class Gammaproteobacteria; order Chromatiales; family Chromatiaceae; genus Thiodictyon. The sequence goes on from JBGSOR010000306.1 coordinate 4,914, forward strand.
GCCTGCCGGCTGGAACGGCAAGGTCCGCGCCGATGGGGCGCGCAACAGCTTCGCCTGCCGGCTGGCCCGCTGGAACCCCGACCGGCTGTACGCCCCCCAAGACCTGCTCGACGCTTGGGGCCTGACGCTGCTGCCGACGCGCGAGGCGCTGCCCGCGGCGAACCCGGTCGCGCTGGACCCGGGAGACGATCCGATCATCCAAGCGCTGATCAGGGAAGGTTACGCCCTGCGCCGGCCCGAGCGCTGGGAAGGCGTTTACAAGCTGGTGCTGAAGCGCTGCCCCTGGTCCGACGATCACTCCCGCGGCGACATCGGCGGAGCGGTCTATTTCGGGACCCCCAACTTTCATTGCTCGCATGCGAGCTGCCAATCCAACCGCCGCGACGTCAAGGCCCTGATCCGCTACCTGGCCGAGGAGCACAATTACGACCCGGAGACCCTGGACTGGGCCGGGAAGCTGCGCCCGCGGTTCGAGCGCGTCGCCGCGCGCGAAGCGTTCGCCGAGCTGGGCATCCGGACCGGGG
>JBGSOR010000359.1:0-53657 GCA_041738985.1 Chromatiaceae bacterium
ACTTCCCGTCGGTTAAGCAGCTTCATCCTTACCCGACGGTGCGCTTCGCGTCATGACCCGAGGCAGGAGCCGTATGCGGTAGTTCCGCTCGTACGGATCTGTGCGGGGGGCGGAGGGTAACCTCCGTCCCTACCGCGACCCGCGGTTTTCCCCCGGTTGCCCCCCGTTTTCCCCCGCTTGTGAGAGCGCAGCCCCGAGGCGGTGTTGCCTGGTCGCCAGTCAGCCTCCGAAACTCCTGACAGGGTGGCGAAAATCGCAGACAATGCGATTGCATTGACGACACAAGGCAATCGCATTACCGTGCAAGACATCCCCGAAGTCGATCTTGATGCCCCCCTGTCGGCGAACGATGAATGAGTGCAGGCAAGCCCGCGCCTCTGGTCATTTCCGGCTGGACGGTGTTCGCTCACCCGCTATTCCTCGCGCAGCTTGAAGCGCTGGCACAGCAGGTCGAGGTACTCAAACGCAAGGACCCGGTCGGGTACGTCCAGAAGAACGCCAGCAAGCGACTGGCGGCGATCGCAAAGCTTGCGTTCGAGGTCATCCCCCAAGATCCGGCGAGGCCGGAATATCGCCAAGGCAGCACCCTCGGCGATGATCACAAGCACTGGTTCCGGGACAAGTTTTTCCAGCAGTACCGGCTATTCTTCCGCTACCACGCCCCGAGCAAAATACTCGTGTTCGCCTGGGTCAACGATGAGAACACCAAGCGCGCTCAGGCGATTTCTGTCAAATCATGTACCACCTCGCTCGTCTTTTCGCCCGCCTTCGGCGTCGCACCGACAGTCACATAGCCCAGCTATGATCCTGGCGGCGCTCCTTGAAGGCAGACGAAAATCCTTCGCGATCCGGTACATGATTTTCCGGCAATCGCCTTACGAGAGCAGCAACGTCGCCTACCGGGTGTTCCGCAAGATGCTGGAAAGCGGCAATCCGCCTGACGACTGGAGCCAGTTGCTGGCGGAGGCACGCGCCGAGGGGCAACGCCTGCAGCAGTCTGCCGCTGGCAACACGGTGTAGGGTCGGTGCCGAAGCCGCCCTTGGCGGTCTCCCGCGGGCCGAGGTCGGCTTGGCGTCGTCGGTCCCCCCGGGTGCTGGCCTGGGCGAGGACCCGCCATTCGCGGCGAACGATCTCCGGAGACCCGACACCGGCTCCCAGTGCCCCGCTCGCTTCCCGTTGGCATGCGAGCTAACGGTCGCCGGAAAGACCGTCGACCTCCACCTCCGAGGAGTCGCTGTAGGTTTCGATGCCGAGCTTTTCGGCCACTTTAAGGGCCTTGGGCTCGATCATCGGCGAAACCGCGATTATTCGGTTTGCCTTGCGCTGGTGGCGCTTTTCGTAGAATCGCACCTTGCGCTCAAAGATGTACATGTCAGGTTTTCCCATCGAGGACTTGAGCTCGCAGATAAGCAGCAAGCCGTTCTTGACGATGACGTCCAGCTCCACCTGATCGGGCCGGCCGAAGACTTCGCCCTGCTCGTCGTACTCGTTGATGTTGAGCACTTCGACGCCGAAGCTCTCCTCCAAGATGCCGGCCAGGGCCTTGCGGAAGGCGGCCTCCGACTGCAACCCCCAGCGGGCGCCCAGGGCACCGATGGAGCGGTCGAACTTTTTGGCCTGCGCCATAATCTCTTCGTGGACTAGGCGAAACTCCTCCCGCATTTGGCTTTGGCGCTCATCCCATTTGTGGTTTTGTTCAGCCCACTTGCGGTTCTGCTCCTGCCATTTGAGGTTATCCTCGTCCCACCGTCGGTTCTGCTCATGCCATTTCCGGTTGTCCTCGTCCCACTTTCGGTTTTGCTCCTGCCATTTGAGGTTATCCTCGTCCCACTTGCGGCTGTTGTCATCCCATTTCCGGTTATTCTCGTCCCATCTGCGCGTCTGTTCTTCCCGGTCGCGCCGGAGCTCGTCCAGCATTCGCTCGAAGCGGTCCTCGGTCCGAAGGCGGTCCGCATACGTCTCCCGGGTAAGCTCTAGGATGAAGCTTCGCAGCCGGGGATCGCTGCGTAGCAGCTCGGGCAGCTCGCGCTCGATGGTCTCTTTGAGGCTTTCAGTGGTCATGCGGAGGCTCGCTGAGCTCTGATCGACGGCAGGGGACTGGCGTAATCACCCAGTTTCCCCCTTGTGGCACCCGCAGCAGATATCGGTTTCGCGAGGCCGCTCAGGCTGAGGGCCTCGATCATGTCCATTCACGGAATTACGCGACAAGCAGGATCATAGCAGCGAAGCGGTCCCCGCGTGCCGCAGGCCCCGGCGGCCTCTGCCCCTTTCCGCCCGATTCCCCCGTTGGCCGTGCTGCCGTTCTTCGCCCTGTCTCGGCACGGGGGCGGAACGTTCGACCCATGGGTCCCGTTATGCGAGCGGCACTGGACCGGCCCTCGTGCGCTACGCACCCTTGCTCATGTCGGGAATTGTGCGCAGCCCCTTGTTTGTGCAGAAGCGGGGGCTCAACCGGGCCGGGGAGCCGCCGCGAGGGGAGCCCTCTGCAATACCTGCGCGACCGCCCTGTCGGTCAGCCGGTCTTGGCTCAATACCCGAGCTCGGCCCTCGCGCAGATGATCGGCCAGGCTGGTGGCAGCGAGGGTCAAGGCGTTCTCGCCTTGGCGGTTGGTAAAAAGGAAGACGCCGCGGAAGTCGCTCACCCAGCTCAGCCTCAGGGTCTTGCGGGTACCGCGAATGCTCTGGAACTCGACCCAGGCGCCCACCGCGAGGGATTGGGCGAGCTGCAGGTGGCGATCGCCGGATCCTCCGGCGGGCACGGCTGGCTCGGGCGGCGGCTCCTGTGGGCGGTATTCGATTTCAGAAGACATGTCGACCAGCTCCAGGGTCTTGAGCCCGGGCGTTGCCGTGGCCGATGTTGGCACGGGGACAGGCAGCAGGGCAGGGGGTTGATTCACTGGCGAATCTATCGCAGTGGGCGGTGGCGGCTCGTCCGCCGATGGTTCCTTGTGAAGCGCGTCGACATGGAGTCGGATCAGCTGCGTGAAAAAGGGGTCCCAAGCGTCCTGCAGATCCGCCGACTCCAACCCGGCCCTGAGTTTCTTGAGCAGGTGCGGGATGGTGGCGAGCAGTCGGTTGCGCTCCTCGGGGGACGGCTTCGGGGCGACGCTCCAGACCAGGTTGTCCATGGTCTCCAAGTCTTCGATCCAAGTGGTTCCGTCCTCTCCGCCGCCCGCAAATGCCGCCACCAGGACATGGCGCCAGTTGCGACTCAGAAAGTCTGCGACCAGGCCTGGGACCGCACCATCTCGGATGCGCGACTCGATTTCCGCTCCTACTCGGGCGTAGGCCAAACCCTGACGCTCCCGCTGGGCGAGCCTATCTGCCGCCCGCGCGGTGCGGTCGCGGGCGCGCGCCTCTTCTCCCTGGAGGAGCTCGTCGAGCTTCTGCAACTGGGCTGAAAAGATTTCGATGTCCGTCTCGAACCCGGCTACCACGTCATCGACGATCGGGCGAATGGCGGCCGTCAGCCGGGGCTCGTCCGCCTGGTTGCGGCCGAGTCCGGAGCTGGCGATCGCATCCAGGAGCTGCCGGGCGGGGTGCTTTTTGTTGGAAAAGAAGCTCTTGTCCATCAGCGCGACCTTAAGCACCGGGATCTGAAGCCTCGCGATCTCGGCGCGCAGGGTGGCGGGGAGATCCGGGTCGTTGAAAATGGCATCGAAGAGCATCGAGACGATGTCGATGGTGAGCGCATCGAGCGGCTGCGACTCGCTTGCCAGGGGGGTGGAACGGATCTGCCGGAGCACATCGCCCTGCTCGGGGTCGATCCGGACTGCACCCAGCCCGGGCAGCTGTCCGGCATCGGGGCGACCCCGCTGCAGTCCGGTGAGGGCCGCAACTAACTGGGTGACGCCAGAGCCGGCATGGGACGGCGCAGCACCTGCCAGGAGGGGCGTTGCCTGGGGGATAAAGCCCGGAGGGGGCACCAGCTGCGCGGCGGCAGCGATCTGAATGGCGCGGGCGAGCTGGGCAAAGACATCCTCGTTGCTAGCCCCCGCATGTCCATTGCTCGCGGCAAACCCATTCGGATCTCCGGGGACGCCGCTGGACGGGGAGACTGCGAGACCCCCGCCGGTGTCCGGCGTCATGGACGAGGGGAAGGACCCGGGAGCCGAACCGGTGGCGGACCCAACGATAGGGTCTGAGCGCTGGATCGGTCCGATCTTGCCCACCGGGAGCTCGGGCAGGACACCCGAGTCTGCCAGGTGCTGGGCAAGCTCGCCGTAGATGCCGGCAAGCTCAACCGAGGTCTGGCGCTCGATCTCGTGAAGCAGAAGCAGGGCCAGGTGGTCGGCGACGTCCATCTCGGCCAGGGCCTGGAGCAGCGCGGTGAAAACGGCTCGGGGATACAACGGATTGTCGTCCTGACCGATCCGGGGAAGATTCAGCAGGAAGGCGAGCTGCCGATCCAGAACGGTGAGCGGCTGGGCGCAGTTGCAGGCGGCGCGGGCCGAGAGCTTGCCGATCGCGAGATCGCGCTCGAAGTCGTCGGTGGCCACCAGGCTGAGCTCGCCTGGGACCTCCCATGCCGCTTCGCGGCGCCGACCGTCGCGCAGGGCCTCCATGCTGACGTCGAACTCCGCGACGAAGGTCGCGCGGAATTGCTGCAGGAGCTGTTGGCCGCGGGTGGAGAGAAAGTCCATCGCCGCGAAATGGAGCTGCTGCTGCTCCAAGCTGGTGGCGCGGTCCGCCAGGGCGAGCAGGTCGTCGTTGGCGCTGCCCAGATTGCGGGCAAAAGCGGTGGCCAACCCGTGGGCCAAGCGGTCGCGGCAGACCTCGATCAGTTGCTCGCTCTCGGCCGTTGGGCGGCGAGCCGGGATGGTGTCGGGCACGGCAAAGGGCAGAACTGTGCAGAAGCTTGGAGTCGGCATGGGTGGGTTCCCTTTACACAGAACCGCTCCGCAGCCTCGGGCGCGGAGGCAATCCCAGCCTGGCAATCAATGGCTTACTCGGGACCGGTCGCGGTCCGGAGTCAGCCGCGAGCAAGCACTTACTTGGAGAGGTTCTTTAGGGGCAAGTATAGAAAGGCGGGTGCCCGGGCAGTGCCAACGTCATCGCAGCTTCGCGCGGGGGCCTCACTCAACGGTGACCGACTTGGCCAGGTTACGCGGCTGGTCCACATCCGTGCCCTTCAGAACCGCCACATGGTAGGCCAGGAGCTGCAACGGGATCGTAAAGACCAGGGGGTCGATGAGGTCGTCTGTCTCGGGGAGGCGGATCACGGTGACCCCCGCCTCTTCCTGGAGCGGCACCTGGAAGTCCGCAAACACATAGAGCTGACCGCCCCGTGCCCGAACTTCCTCCAGGTTGGACTTGAGTTTCTCCAGCAGCGCGTTGTTGGGGGCCACAGCCACCACCGGCATGTCCTCGTCGATCAGGGCCAGCGGCCCGTGCTTGAGCTCCCCTGCGGGATACGCCTCCGCATGGATGTAAGAGATCTCCTTGAGCTTCAGGGCCCCCTCCATGGCGATGGGGTATTGCTCCCCGCGCCCGAGGAATAGGGTGTGCTGCTTGTCGACGAACTGCTCGGCGAGGGTCGCGATCCGGCCGTCTAGGGCCAGGACCTGCTCCAGCTTGACCGGAACCGAGCGCATCAGGGCCACCAGGCGCTCTTCTTCCGCCTGGCCTAGCCGGTGGTAACGGCCCAACGTGACCGTGAGTAGGAGGAGTGCAATGAGCTGGGTGGTGAATGCCTTAGTGGAAGCAACCCCGATCTCCGGCCCGGCTCGGGTGAGCAGCACCAGATCCGACTCCCGAACGAGCGAGCTTTCCGGAACGTTGCAGATGGCCAGTGCCCCGGCATAGCCGAATTCCTTCGCCATGCGCAGGGCCGCAAGGGTGTCTGCGGTCTCTCCCGACTGGGAGATGGTGACGAACAGCGCGGACTCCGGGATCACATGGCGACGGTATCGGTACTCGCTGGCCACCTCCACGTTGCAGGGGAGACCGGCGATGGACTCGATCCAGTAGCGCGCGACCAGACCCGCATGGTAGCTGGTCCCGCAGGCGACGATGGTGACGGCCTTGATCAGCGGGAAGAGCTCGGTGGCCGCATTGCCGAATGCCTCGGGCATGACCCGGTTGCCGGCCAGACGCCCCTCGAGCGTGTCCGCCACTGCCCGGGGCTGCTCGAAGATCTCCTTCAGCATGAAGTGGCGGTACTCGCCCCGTTCCGCGGACTCCGCGGAGACCTGGGATTCCTTCACCGGCCGGTGCACGAGGTTGCCGGCGCGGTCCCAGATTCGTACCTCCTCCCGCGTCAGCTCGGCGATGTCGCCCTCTTCCAGGAAGATGAACCTGTGGGTGACGGGGAGCAGTGCGAAGACATCGGAGGCGATGAAGTGCTCGCCGAATCCCACCCCGATCACCAGCGGGCTTCCCTGGCGGGCGGCGACCAAGTGCTCCGGGTCTTGGGTGTCGATGACGCCGAGGGCATAGGCACCCTTCATTTTAGAGGTCGCCCGGCGCACCGCCTCGACTAGCCCGTATCCAGCGACCAGCTCGTCGTAGACGGCATGGACCACCACCTCCGTGTCTGTCTCGGAGGTAAAGCTGTGCCCGGCTGCCCGCTGGGCCTGGCGGAGGGACTCGTGATTCTCGATGATCCCGTTATGCACCAGCACGCACCGGTCCCCACTGATGTGGGGATGGGCGTTGCGGGTGGCGGGCTCCCCGTGGGTCGCCCAGCGGGTGTGTGCTATCCCGAGGGCTCCCGGTAGGGAGGTCGCAGCGACCTCTTCCCGGAGCCGGGCGACCTTGCCGAGGGTGCGGACGCGGCCGAGCTTGCCCTGGGCCTCGAGGACGGCGATCCCGGCCGAGTCGTATCCCCGATATTCCAGGCGGCGCAGACCCTCCAGCAGGATGGCCGATACTGGGCGTTGGGCGATGGCGCCGACGATGCCGCACATGGTGGGTGCTCCGCTAGGGTAGAAGTTTGAGGAGACGGCAGGAATGACGTGCGCCGATCGAAGGGGGCGGCGGGAGGCAACTCGTGCCACGCACCGGAACCCTGTGGTCCCTGTATTTCACCTGGGTAAAGATACGGCACCCGCGCTTCATTCTCTGCGTGCCCGTCGGGAGATTCGGGCAGTCCGGCTTCTCCGCTCAGGTCTTAGGCTGCTTGCGTGGCCGTTGCCAACCCGGGATGGTGGTCTGGCGTCCCCGGGCGACCGTCAGCTCCCCCGCAGGGGCATCCCGGTTAATCACCGAGCCGGCACCGATGGTTGCATCCGCACCGACGGTCACTGGGGCCACCAGGGCTGTGTTGGAGCCGATGAAGGCCCCGTCCTCGATGACGGTCTGAAACTTGTTGGCCCCGTCGTAATTGCACGTGATCGTCCCGGCCCCGACATTGACCTTGCGTCCGATCCGGGTATCGCCGACGTAGCTCAGGTGATTGACCTTGCTCCCCTCGCCCAGGGTCGACTTCTTGATCTCCACGAAGTTGCCGACCCGGGTGTCGGCCTCCAGGCGCGCCCCCGGGCGCAGCCGGGCGAAGGGTCCGATGCACGCCCCGGGGCCGATCTGTGCCCCCTCGATGACGCAGTTTGCCAGGATCTGGGCCCCGGGCCCGAGCACACTATCCCGGATCACACAGTTGGGCCCGATCTGCACCCCGGCGCCAAGGGCCACATCTCCCTCGATGACCAGGTTAATGTCGATGCTGACATCCCGGTCGGCGGTCAGGGTCCCGCGGATGTCGATCCGCGCCGGATCCGATAATGTGACCCCTGCGCGCATCAAGTCTTCGGCGAGGCGGCGCTGGTAGAAACGCTCCAGTGCCGCGAGCTGGGCACGGTCGTTGACCCCGAAGATCTCCTCGATAGTCAGTGGGTGGGCGCTTGCAACCTGCGCCCCGTCGGCGACGGCCAGTCCGATCACGTCGGTCAGGTAGTACTCACCCTGGGCGTTGGCGTTGGTCAGGCGACCGAGCCAACCGTCCAATCTGGCACGGTCTGCCGCTAGAAATCCCGTATTCGCCTCGCGGATGACCAGCTCGTCCGGGGTAGCATCCTTCTGCTCGACGCTGCGCAGGATCCGTCCTTGGGGGTCGCGGACGATGCGCCCATAGCCGGTCGGGTCATCCATGAAGGCAGTGAGGATGCCCAGATCCGTATCGCGGCTCGTCTGGATCAGGCGGCCCAAGGTGTCCGGGTCCACCAAGGGGACATCTCCGTAGAGCACGAGGACACGGTCTATCTCCTGGACCAGGGGCATCGCCTGCATGACCGCGTGTCCAGTGCCAAGCCGCTCCGCCTGCTCGACCCAGGTGCAATCCCGGTCGGCCATGGCCTGGCGGACCTGCTCGCCGCCGTGGCCGTACACGACGACAGTCCGCGCCGCACCGATGCGGGTGGCGACGTCCAGGACATGACCCAATAGAGGCTTGCCAGCCAGTGGGTGAAGGACCTTCGGGAGCGCCGAGCGCATCCGCTCGCCCTTTCCGGCAGCCAGGATCACGACGCCAAGCTTCATTTGCGGACTCCTTATGATTGGGGCCGTCTGGGGTTCGGCTGGGGGGGTCAAGAGCGGTCGCGCGGGCCAGCAGAACCGCGGATCTAATGCAGGGACCCGCCCGCTGGGACAAGGACCCCGCCATCCTGCTCCCGGTCGTGCGGGGTCGGGTCCCGGACGTCCTGGATGCGCACATGGACACTGAGCGCTTTGCCCGCCAGGGGATGGTTGCCGTCCAATGTCAGGGTGCGCTCGTCGACGTGGGTCACGTAGAAGGTCCGGACGTCGCCCCGATCGTTCTGCATCTGGACCTCCGCGCCGACGAAGCGAAACTCCGGTGGCACATTGTCCAGATCGTCGGTGAAGGTCAGGTCCGGGTCGTGGGGGCCGAATCCCTTTGCCGCGGAGAGCTGCAGGTCCACACGATCCCCGGCGCGTTTGCCGCTCACGGCCTCGTCCATGCCGCCGATGAGCTCCCTATGCCCGCCGTGGATGTAGCCTACCGGCAGGTCCGTCTGCTCCAGGATGGTGCCCGCCTCGTCGGCGATGCTGTAGGTAATGGAGACGTACTTGCCGGGTCGAACGACCTGTTCGGACAGTGGATCGGACATAGCTTGAAGTAGCCGCTTATTCGATGACGACAGGCCCTAGGGTACCTCACTCGCCCCCGGGCGATCCAAGCGCCTCCGATAGCAAATGAAAACGCCCCCGTCGCAGGACGACGGGGGCGTCGGCCCCAGAGACCGGGGAGCGGCTAGCTCGCCTTCATCTTCCGCAGCTTCTCGATCGCCCGCAGTTGCGCGATGGCCTCAGCCAGCTCGGCCTGGGCCTTGGCATACTCGAACTCGGCGGTGTGGCCGGCGAGCGCATCTTCGGCCCGGCGCTTCGCCTCCATGGCCGCCGCTTCGTCCAGGTCACGGGCGCGGATCGCCGTGTCGGCCAGTACGGTCACCACCATGGGCTGCACCTCGAGCATGCCTCCGGAGACATAGAAATGCTCCTGCTCGCCGGTCTCGTTCTGCACCCGCACATCGCCGGGTCGTAGCCGGCTAATGAAGGCGGTGTGACGGGGCGCGATGCCGACCTCGCCCAGCTCCGCGGTTGCGAAGACCATGGTCGCCAGCCCGGAGAAGATCGCCCCCTCCGCGCTCACGATGTCCACATGGATGGTCATTGCCATGACTGGGTCCCCTTAGGAGGCCATCTTCTGGGCCTTGGCCACAGCCTCCTCGATCCCGCCGACCATGTAGAAGGCCTGCTCGGGGAGGTGGTCGTAGTCGCCGTTGACGATCGCCTTGAAGTCCTTGATGGTGTCGGAGACCGAAACGAACTTGCCGGGGGCGCCGGTGAAGACCTCTGCCACCGTGAAGGGCTGCGACAGGAAGCGCTGGATCTTCCGCGCCCGGGCAACGATGAGCTTATCGTCCTCCGAGAGCTCGTCCATGCCCAGGATGGCGATAATGTCCTTGAGCTCCTTGTAGCGCTGCAGGGTGCCCTGCACGGCCCGCGCGGTGTCGTAGTGCTCGGCGCCGACCACATTGGGGTCCAGTATTCGGCTGGTCGAGTCCAGGGGGTCCACGGCCGGGTAGATGCCGAGCTCGGCGATTTGACGCGACAGCACCAGGGTCGCATCCAGGTGGGCGAAGGTGGTGGCCGGGGAGGGGTCGGTGAGGTCGTCCGCGGGCACATACACTGCCTGGAAGGAGGTGATGGAGCCCGTGCGGGTGGAGGTGATGCGCTCCTGCAGGGTACCCATCTCCGAGGCCAGGGTCGGCTGGTAGCCCACCGCGGAGGGCATACGGCCCAGCAATGCAGAGACCTCGGTGCCCGCCAGGGTATAGCGGTAGATATTGTCGACGAAGAGGAGCACGTCCCGGCCCTCTTCGCGGAAATACTCGGCCATGGTGAGCCCGGTCAGGGCGACGCGCAGGCGGTTGCCCGGCGGCTCGTTCATCTGTCCATAGACCAGGGCCACCTTGTCGAGTACGCCCGACTCCTTCATCTCGTGGTAGAAGTCGTTGCCTTCGCGGGTGCGCTCGCCGACGCCGGCGAAGACCGAGAAGCCGCCATGGGCCTTGGCGATGTTGTTGATCAGCTCCATCAGGGTGACGGTCTTGCCCACGCCGGCGCCGCCGAAGAGGCCGACCTTGCCGCCCTTGACGATCGGCATGATCAGGTCGATGACCTTGATCCCGGTCTCAAGGATCTCGGTCGATGCGGCCTGGTCTTCGAGCTTGGGGGCTTGGCGGTGGATCGCCCAGCGCTCCTCGGTTTGGACCGCGCCCAGCTCGTCGATGGGCTTGCCGAGCACGTCCATGATGCGTCCAAGGGTCGCCTGGCCGACCGGCACGCTGATCGGAGCCCCGGTGGCGGTGACCGCGACGCCGCGCTGCAGACCGTCGGTGGAGCCCATGGCAATCGCCCGGGCCACACCATCGCCGAGCTGCTGCTGAACTTCCAGCGTCAGGCCCGCCGACTCGATCGTGAGTGCCTCATAGACCTTCGGCATGTCGCCGCGGGCGAACTGCACATCGACAACGGCGCCGATGATCTGCACTACGTTACCAGAGCTCATTCTCTATTCCTCGTTCTCGCCTGGGCAGGCGTCTGGGGATACTTGCTTGGATCTGAGATCGCGAATGGGGGATCGGGGTCGCTGGGACGCTGCTAGACCGCCGCCGCGCCGCCCACGATCTCGGAAATTTCTTGGGTGATCGCCGCCTGGCGCGCCTTGTTATAGACAAGCTGAAGCTCGCTGATCAGGTTGCCGGCGTTGTCCGAGGCGGACTTCATCGCAACCATGCGCGCTGCCTGCTCGCAGGCCCCGTTCTCCACCACCGCCTGGTACACCAGAGACTCGATGTAGCGGGTGAGGAGCGAATCCAGCACAGTGCGGGCGTCCGGCTCGTAGATATAGTCCCAATGGAGCGGCATAGCCTGCTGCTCCCCTGGCACCAGTGGTACAAGCTGGCGAATGACGGGGCGCTGGGTCATGGTGTTCACGAACTCGTTGCTCGCGATGTAGAGCGCGTCGATCTGCTTGGATTCGAAGGCATCGAGCATGACTTTTACCGTGCCGATCAGGTCCTCGATGTGGGGCTGGTCGCCTAAATGGGTCGCCTGCCCCAGGACGCTGCCGCCAAAGCGCCGGAAGAACCCGAGCGCCTTGGTGCCGATGGTGCAGAAGACCGGTTCGATACCGCTGGCCCGCTGCTCTCTGATCTCCGCAATGAGGCGGCGGAACAGGTTGCTGTTCAGGCCGCCGCACAGCCCTCGGTCGGAAGAGACCACGATATAGCCAACGCGTTTGCGCTCCCGCTCCGTAGCCATGAAGGAGTGCCGATACTCCGGGGTGGCGCGGGCCAGGTGGCTGATAACCTGGAGCATCTTTTCCGCATAGGGCTTCGACGCCGACATGCGGTCCTGGGCGCGACGCATTTTGGACGCCGCGACCATCTGCATGGCCTTGGTGATCTTTTGCGTGCTCTTGATGCTCGCAATCTTGGTGCGGACTTCTTTGGCGCCGGCCATATCTCTAAGCTCCCAGCCTCCAGCTACCGGCCGCCAGCCTTCGGAGCGGCAGCAGGGGTTCGATTCGAATCACACACAGACGCTCGGGCCCCCGGCCAGCCGGCCTACAGTCGAAGGGCCGGCGCCGAGGGGTGGCGACTGACTACCAGGTATTGCTCGCCTTGAACGCCTTGATGGCGGCATGCATGGCGGCCTGGATCTCGTCGTTGTAGTCTCCGGTCGAGTCGATCCGCTGAAGCAAATCGCCCTGGGCCGTCTTCATGTAGGACTGAAGCGCGCGCTCGAAGTCCACAACCTTTTTGACGTCCACGTCGTCCAGGTAGCCCTCGTTAGCGGCAAAGAGCGAGATCGCCATCTGGGCCACGCTCATCGGCGAGTACTGGACTTGCTTCATCAGCTCGGTAACGCGCTCGCCCCGCTGAAGCTGCTTGCGGGTGGCCTCATCCAGGTCGGAGGCGAACTGGGAGAAGGCGGCCAGCTCGCGGTACTGGGCGAGCGCCAGCCGGATGCCGCCGCCGAGCTTTTTGATGATCTTGGTCTGGGCGGCACCGCCGACGCGCGACACCGAGAGACCCGCATTGATGGCGGGGCGAATACCCGCGTTAAACAGGTCGGTCTCCAGGAAGATCTGACCGTCCGTAATCGAGATGACGTTGGTCGGGACGAAGGCGGACACGTCGCCGGCCTGGGTCTCGATGATCGGGAGCGCCGTGAGCGACCCGGTCTTGCCCTTGACCGCGCCGTCGGTGACCTTCTCGACATAGTCCGCGTTGACCCGGGCGGCACGCTCCAGGAGACGGGAGTGGAGATAGAAGACGTCGCCGGGGTACGCCTCGCGGCCCGGCGGGCGACGCAGCAGCAGCGAAACCTGGCGGTAGGCCCAGGCCTGCTTGGTCAGGTCGTCGTAAATGATCAGGGCGTCCTCGCCCCGGTCGCGGAAATACTCGCCCATGGTACAGCCCGCATAGGGTGCGATGTACTGCATGGCGGCAGACTCTGCGGCGGCGGCGGCAACGATGATGGTGTGGTCCATCGCACCGAACTCTTCGAGCTTGCGCACCAGGGTGGCGATGGACGAATTTTTCTGCCCGATCGCGACGTAGATGCACTTAACGCCAGTGCCCTTCTGATTGATGATGGCATCGACGGCAACCGCGGTCTTGCCGGTCTGGCGGTCGCCGATGATCAGCTCGCGCTGACCGCGGCCGATCGGGACCATGGAATCGATGGCCTTGAGTCCGGTCTGCACCGGCTGGTCCACCGATTTACGGGCGATAACGCCGGGCGCCACCTTCTCGATCGGGGAGGTCCCGGCCGCATCGATGGGGCCCTTGCCGTCGATCGGGTTGCCGAGCGAGTCCACGACGCGCCCCAGCAGACCCGGTCCAACCGGGACCTCCAGCACGCGGCCGGTGCAGCGCACCCAGTCGCCTTCGGACAGATGGGTGTAGTCGCCCAGCACCACGGCGCCCACGGAGTCGCGCTCCAGGTTGAGCGCCAGACCGAAGGAGTCCCCGGGGAACTCCAGCATCTCGTAATACTTGGCGTCCGACAGCCCGTGCACGCGCACGATGCCGTCCGTGAGGCTGACGATGGTGCCTTCGGTACGGGCCTCCGTCTTCAGCTCGAACTGTTCGATCTTCTGTTTGATGAGATCGCTGATCTCGGAAGGATTCAGTTGCATGGCCGTGTCCTGTTCACAAGTGGCCCGTTCACACGAGGCCCGTTCAGAATTGCCGCGTTCAGAATTGGAGGGCGTGCGCGAGCTGCTTGAGCTTTCCGCGGACCGAGTCGTCGATCACCAGATCTCCGGCGCGGATTTCGACCCCGCCGATCAGCTCGGGATCTTCTTCCACGGTCAGCTCGATCTGGGCACCCAGCCGGCGCGCCAGCGACTCGGCCAGCTCCCGCTCCTGGTCCGCGTCGACCGGGAAGGCGCTGCGCACCACCACGTGGCGAACGCCTTCGCCCGCCACCCGGCAGGCCTCGAAGAGCTCGGCGATCTCCGGGATAACGGCAAGCCGGGCATTGTCGGCCAATAGCCGGACCAGATTGGCTGCCTCTTCGGGCAGCTCAGTTCCGCAGACCTGGAGGATCATGTCGCGGACGCGCTCGCGGGGGATGTTCGGATTGGCGATCTGCTCGGCCATCTGGGGATCCGAGGCGACCGCGGAGAGGAGCGCGAGGGCCTGCGACCAGGTGTCGACATGGCCGGTCTCCTGCGCCCGCTCGAACGCCGCTTCGGCATAGGGCCGCGCGATGGTGGTGATTTCTCCGGCCATGGGCGTCTCTTAGACCTGTTTGGCGAAGGCATCGACGAGCGAGCGGTGGGCGGCGACGTCGATCTCCTTCTTGAGGATCTTTTCGGCCGCGGCAACCGCCAGGGTGGCCACTCGCTCGCGCAGCTCTTCGCGGGCGCGATTGGTTTCGCGCTCGATCTCCGCCTGGGCGGCGGCGACCAGCCGGCCTCCCTCGGCGCGGGCGTCGTTCTTGGCCTCTTCCACGATCTCGGCGGCGCGTTTCTGGGCCTGAGCCAGGACGTCGGCAGCCTGGACCTTGGCCTCTTTCATGAGCTCCAGGGCGCGCTGCTCCCCGAGCGCCTTCTCCTGGTGGCCCCGCTCGGATGCGGCCAAGCCTTCCGCGATCTTCGCCTTACGGTCGTTCAGTGCCTTGACGATCGGCGTCCAGACATAGGTCATGGTGAACCAGATGAACACCACGAAGGAGATCATCTGGCCCAGGAATGTCAGATTGAAGTTCATCTGTGTGCCTCGTGTCCGCGGTTCTAACCTGACCCGGCGGGAGCCCGAGTGATTCCTTTAGGCAGCGAACATCAGGAACAGGCCCATGGCGATCGCGATGACCGGCAGGGCGTCCACGAGACCCATGACAATAAAGAACTGGGTACGCAGCATGGGGATGAGCTCTGGCTGGCGGGCCGCACCTTCGAGAAACCGACCACCCAGGACGCCGATGCCGATGCCTGCGCCAACGGCGCCGAGTCCGAGCGCGAGGCCCGCACCGATGTATCTGATGGCTTCTGCGAAGATGACGGCGACTTGCTGCTCCATGGGATCCTCCAGTTGAGGGTAAAGGGATTGAAGATCTGGCAAAAAACGGCACGCGGGTCGCGCCGAGCGACCCACGCGGGATTGGATTTAGTGGTGCGTTTGATGCGCCATGTCGAGATAGACGATGGTGAGCACCATGAAGATGAAGGCTTGGAGGGTGATGATCAGGATGTGGAACACCGCCCACACGAACTGCAATGCGCCGCCGGTGATTCCGAGCACCCAGCCGCCGCCATACATGAGCGCGATCAGGATGAAGATCATCTCGCCCGCATACATGTTGCCGAACAGGCGCAGGGCGAGCGAAACAGGCTTGGACAGCAGACTGATGCCTTCGAGGATCAAATTAGCCGGCATGCCCCAGACCCCGAAGGGCTGCAAGGTCAATTCTCCGGCAAATCCTAACGGGCCCTTCATCTTGACGCTGTAGAACAGCACCATCGCAAAAACCACAATGGCCATCGCGAAGGTGGTGTTGGGGTCGGTAGTCGGGACTACTCTCAAAAAGACGTGGTGCGGGTCGGCGCCGAACACGGACATGAGCTGCCCGAAAAGCCATGGCAGCAGGTCGACCGGGAGCAGATCCATCGCATTCATCAAGAAGATCCAGACGAAGATGGTCAGCGCCAGCGGTGCGACCAGCGGGTTCCTGCCGGAGAAGGAGCCGCGTACGTTCTCGTCGACGAAGTCCACCAGCCACTCGACGAAGTTCTGAGCGCTGCCGGGCACCCCGGCGGTGGCGTTCTCGGCGACCCGGCGGAAAAACCTGACGAACAGCCATCCGAGGAGGGCCGAGACGGCGATGGTGTCGATGTTCAGCGCCCAGAAGCCCATGGCGCCGATTTCTTGAGTGCTCTGCGCAAAGACCAATCCGTGGTGGTGGGAGCCGATGGCCTCCGCTCTATCTGCCGGCAGGTAACCGAGGGTCAGATTGGTGAGATGGTGCTGGATGTATCCTTGAGCGGTGAGCGTTTCAGCAGAGGACATCGTTCATCTCTCGATTCTTAGGTTCGGTCCGCCGGCCTTGATCCAGGCCGGTCGCCCAGTTGGGCGGCAATTAGGCTCGAGGCGATCTGGGTGACCAAATAGGCCAACAGAAGCGCCGGTATGTTAATGCCTCCCCATGTCAGGAAGGCGACGGCGAAGAGACCCAGAAGCAGGGCCAGCTTAGCGACTTCCGCGCCGTAAATGCGCAGCAGCAAACGCTCGGGCTCCTGTGCGCGGTAGCCCCGGAATATCCAGGCCGCGAACAAGGCATTGGCCAGCAGACAGGATCCGGCCCCAATCAGGGCCGACACCGCGACGGGGCCGCCGAAGGGCAGGGCGATCACCACCGCGAGGGAGCCAAGAATCGCCTGGACCGTCAGGAGCCGCTTGGCTTGCAGGGCATCCGCCTGGTGCATCGAGGGAACACGCGCTGGGGGAATCCCCCGTACCGGACGCGCAGTATAGGGGTTCCCCTAATGAGGGTCAATGCAAGCCAATCGCTTGGATGGGTCTCTAAGGCCGATACAAATCATTGGGTGAACGGGAAAAGACCAAGGGGAGATTGACGGGCCCGCTCCGAAGCGTGAGGTCACTTGATGTGGGTCAATATGCCATCCAGCTCGTCCAGGCTGTTGTAGGCGATCACGAGCTTGCCGGCACCTCGGCTCCCTTGTTGGATCTGTACCCGGGCCCCCAACCGGTCCGTGAGGTCGTCCTGGAGCCGGCGCACGTTTGGGTCCAGCTCGGACTTCCGCGCCGCGCCCTGACCCTGCTCCCCGGCCTGCTGGAGACGGCGCACCAGGCGTTCGGTCTCGCGCACCGACAATCCGCCCTCCACCACCTGCCGGGCGGCCTTGCTCTGCTCGCCCCCCTTGAGGCCGAGGAGGGCACGGGCATGCCCCATTTCGAGCTGCGATTGCTCCACCCAGGCCCGAACGTCGGGGTTGAGATCGAGGAGTCGCAGCAGGTTGGTAACCGTCGTCCGGGACTTGCCGACGGCCTCGGCGATCTGCTGATGGGTAAGCTGGAACTCCTTCAGCAGCCGCTCCAGGGCCCCGGCCTCCTCGATCGGGTTCAGGTCGGCCCGCTGGATGTTTTCGATGAGCCCGATGGCGACTGCAGTCGGCTCGTCCACCTCGCGGATCACCACCGGGATTTCCGTGAGGCCGGCCTGCTGGGAGGCGCGCCAGCGCCGCTCCCCGGCGACGATCTCGTAGCGGTCCTGGTCGATGGGCCGGACCACGATGGGTTGGATGACCCCTTGGGCGACAATCGAGTCCGTCAGCTCCCGCAGGGCGTCCGGGTCGAAGTCCCGGCGGGGTTGGTAGCGCCCCCGCTGGATCCGTTCGATGGGCAGGCGGTCGATGCGCTCGCCGGAGCCCGGTGCCACGACAGGCTCCGTCGACCCATCCCCCAGCGGGATCGAGGGTGCCCGGGTGGCGCCCAGCAGGGCGTCGAGCCCGCGGCCAAGGCCGCGCTTCTTCGTGAGAGCCTTGCTCGCGTCGTCCATTGGCGGTTCCGAAGGGGGGGGTGAGGAAAGGGTCATGCGGCGAGCCGGCGCCGTTCGTGGCGTCGTAACAGCTCGCTGGCCAGGGCGAGATAGGCAGCCGCACCTTTGGAGACCGGGTCGTACAGGAGCACCGGCAGTCCATGGCTGGGGGCCTCCGCCAGGCGCACGTTGCGCGGGATGATGGTGCGGTACACCTGGTCCGTAAAATGAGTAACCAGCTGGGTCGAGACCTGATTGGCCAGGTTGTTCCTGGGATCGTGCATGGTCCGCAGGATACCCTCGACGCACAACCCCTGATTGCGGCTACCGCGGATCTGCTCCACCGTGTCCAGCAGGGCGGAGAGTCCCTCCAGGGCGTAGTACTCGCACTGGATCGGGATCAGGACCCCATGGGCGGCGACCAGGGCGTTGACCGTCAGCATATTCAGTGAGGGTGGACAGTCGACGATGACCAGCTCGTAGGCATCGGCCACTGTAGCAAGCACCCGGGCCAGTCGCCGCTCCCGGTCCGCGGAGTCGATGAGACCCACCTCGGCGGCGGTGAGGTCCCCGTTGGAGGGGACCAGATCGAATCCCGGCGCAGGCTCGGCTACCCGCTGCACGCATTCGACGAAGGGCAGGTCCGAGAGGAGCAGGTCGCAGGTGGAGCGCTCCAAGGCGTGCTTGTTCACGCCGCAACCCATGGTGGCGTTGCCTTGCGGGTCAAGGTCCACCAGCAGGACCCGCCGCTTCATCGAGGCTAGGGAAGCGGCCAAGTTGACCGCTGTCGTGGTCTTTCCAACTCCGCCTTTCTGATTGGCGACGGCAATGATTCGGACCATGGACGGCTTACTCACAGCGGATCTCGATCAGGTGGCGCTCGCCCTCCAGGAAGGGGACTCGCAGGGGGTAGACGACAAGGTCCAGGTTGGCTAGCGCTGGATTCTGGAGCTCCTCCGCCGGGTAGCGACCCTTCATAATCAGCAGTCGGCCCTGAGCCCCGAGCAGGGGTTCCGCCTGGGCGTGGATTTCGTGGATCGCTGCAACCGCGCGGCAGGCAATGGTACTGAATTTGTGCCCCGGCCGGTACGATTCGATACGGCAGTGCACGGCGTCTAAGTTGCTTAGACCGAGGTCCATGGCCGCCTGGCGCACGAAGCGGACTTTTTTGCCGTTTGCGTCCAGGAGCGCAAAGTGCCGGTCCGGCTCGCAGACCGCGAGCGGCAAGCCCGGGAAACCGGCGCCGGTCCCCAGGTCCAGCACGCGCTCGCCGAAGAGGTAGGGCCGCACCGAGAGGCTATCCAACAGGTGGCGCGTGAGCATCTCGTCCGGGTCGCGCACGGCGGTCAGGTTATAGGCGCGGCTCCATTGTGCGAGAAGCCCGAGGAACGCGATCAGACTCTGCACCTGGAAGTCCGTCAGAGCCATGCCCAGTCCCTCGGCCCCGCTACGGAGCCGCTCCGACAGGCCCTCCGGACTCGGGATTAGGGCCATCAGGCCGACTGACGCTTGAGATGGATAAGAAGGAGGGACAGGGCCGCCGGCGTGACCCCCGGGATGCGTGCCGCCTGGCCCAGGGTACCGGGGCGGACCCGAGCGAGCTTCTCGCGCACCTCGGCGGACAGTCCTCGCACGCGCTCGAAGTCGAAGTCCGGGGGCAGGGCCTTGGACTCCTGCCCCCGCTGGCGCTCGATCTCCGCCTCCTGGCGTCCGATGTAGCCATCGTAACGGCACTGGATCTCGAGCTGCTCCGCGACTGCTGGGTCCAGGGCGTCCGGGGGATCGCCGGCGAGTCGGCAGAGTGCCGCGTGGCTCACGTGGGGGCGGGCCAGCAGCTCCAGTGCGCGTGCCTCCCGCCGCAGGGGCTCGCCAAGGATCTCGGACTGGAGCGCGTCCGAGACGGACTCCGGTCGGACCCAAGTTTCGCGCAAACGCTGGCGCTCCCGCTCCAGCGCCTCGCGCTTGGTGTCGAAGGCTTCCCACTGGGCGGCGCCCACCAAACCCAGCCGCCGGCCGACCTCGGTCAGGCGCAGATCGGCGTTGTCCTCGCGCAGCAGTAGACGATACTCGGCGCGGCTCGTGAACATGCGGTACGGCTCGTTGGTCCCCCGGGTGACGAGATCGTCGACCAAGACCCCGAGATAGGCCTGATCCCGTCGCGGGTACCAGGGCTCCCGGTCCAGGACGCGGAGCGCCGCGTTGGCACCGGCGAGCAGCCCTTGGGCAGCCGCCTCCTCGTAGCCGGTGGTACCGTTGATCTGGCCGGCAAAATAGAGGTTGGCGAGGAAGCGCGTCTCCAGGGTCGGGGCGAGATCCCGCGGATCGAAGAAGTCGTACTCGATCGCATAGCCCGGTCGGGTAAGGTGGGCCTGCTCCAGTCCGGCGATGGATCTGACAAGGGCGTTTTGAACATCGTAAGGGAGGCTGGTGGAGATGCCGTTGGGATAGACCTCGTGCGTGCCGAGTCCCTCCGGCTCCAGAAAGACCTGGTGGCTCTCCTTATGGGCGAAGCGCACCACCTTGTCCTCGATCGAAGGACAATAACGCGGACCGACCCCTTCGATGACGCCGGTGTAGAGCGGCGAGCGGGACAGCCCCGCACGGATGATCTCGTGGGTCCTGGGATTGGTGTGGGCGATGAAGCAGCTCACCTGGGGAGGATGATCTTCGGGACGACCCATGAAGGAGAACACCGGCATCGGCACGTCGCCGGGCTGGTCGGCGAGCCTCGAGTAGTCGATGGTTCGCCCATCGATTCGGGGCGGCGTGCCGGTCTTGAGGCGCTCCACCCGGAAGGGCAGCTCGCGCAGGCGCCGGGCGAGTGCGTTGGCCGGTGGATCGCCGGCACGGCCGCCCTCATAATTCGCCAAACCCACGTGGATGCGCCCGGCGAGAAATGTGCCGACGGTCAAGACCAGGGCGCGGCATTTGAAGCACAGTCCCATCTGGGTGCGCACCCCGGCGACCCGCTCCCGGTCGCTCTCTGGATCCCGTTCAAGGATCAGGTCGTCTACGGCCTGCTGGAACACGGATAGACGCGGCTGACCTTCAACGGCCGCGCGTACCGCGGCCTTATAGAGCATCCGGTCCGCCTGGGCGCGCGTGGCGCGCACCGCGGGGCCTTTGCTCCCGTTGAGGATGCGGAGCTGAATGGCGGCGCGGTCGGCCGCACGGGCCATCAGCCCGCCCATGGCATCGATCTCCTTGACCAGATGGCCTTTGCCGATGCCCCCAATGGCGGGATTACAGCTCATCTGACCGACGGTTTCGATGTTGTGGGTCAGCAGGAGTGTGCGCGCACCAACCCGGGCGGAGGCAAGTGCCGCCTCGGTGCCGGCGTGTCCGCCGCCGACGACGATGACATCGTATCGCTCGCTCGCAAACATGGGTTTTCGGCCGCGGCGCTGTTAAAGGTGGGAGTGTAACCCAAGTTTCACTATTCAAAGCGCTGGAAATACGGCAGTTTTCCAGGCATTGACCAGAAACCGAAGGGCACCGAAAGGACGCCCTGGCAATCCGAGGAGAGCCGGTTTGAGCATGGCGCAGCTAGTCCCGTACCCGAAGTCGAGCCTCGTGGATGGACTCTTGGATGCGGCCGGGCGGATCATCCTCGGCAAGGACCGGGAGCTTCGGCTGGCCCTGTCCTGCCTCCTGGCACGCGGACATCTGCTGATCGAGGATCTGCCAGGCGTGGGGAAGACCACGCTGGCGCATTTGCTGGCACGCCTGCTGGGACTCCAGTACGCCCGGATCCAGTTCACCAGCGATCTTCTGCCAGCGGATGTGGTTGGCGTCTCGGTTTACGAGCGGGCGACGGAGCGTTTTCGGTTTCACCCCGGGCCTGTGTTCGCCCAGCTGGTCCTGGCAGACGAGATCAATCGTGCGACCCCCAAGGCGCAGAGCGCCTTGCTCGAGGCCATGGAGGAGCGCCAGGTAACCGTGGATGGGGAAACGCGCCCTCTCCCCGAGCCCTTTTTCGTGATCGCCACTCAGAACCCATCCTACCAGGTCGGCACCTTCCCCCTCCCGGAGTCCCAGCTCGACCGTTTCCTAATGCGCCTGCGGCTGGGCTACCCTCCGGCGGCACAGGAGAAGGTCCTCCTTGCCGGGGAAGACCGTCGGGTCATGTTGGAGAGGCAAGTACCGGTGGTCACGGTCGCAGAGCTCGCGCGGCTTCAGGACCTGGCTGCACAAGTCCACACCGCACCGGCGGTGATCGATTATTGCCACGCCATTCTCCAGTTTACACGCCGCTGCGAGCGGTTCGCACATGGGCTTTCACCGCGGGCGGGGGTCGGATTGCTGCGGGCGGCGAAGGCCTGGGCTTTGATCTCCGGGCGCACCTACGCGCTTCCGGAGGATGTTCAAGCAGTCCTGCCGTCCTGCGTGGTGCACCGGCTGGTAGGAGGCGACGGGGCAGGTCGCCTGGACCATGAAGAGGTGGCCTCTTTGATCCTGGCCTCGGTCCCGGTGAGCTGACGGGGCAACGATGACCTCGGGGTCCCCGTCCCTGGAAAGGCATGTCCTGCGATTGGGGTCGCGGCTTCGACGCTGGTTTCAGGGAAAGCTGCGGCGCGCACCCCAGGGGGATGACGGGGTGGCACGGATCGGCCCGCGTCAAGTTTATATTCTGCCAACGCCAATGGGCGTTATCTATGCCCTGGTGGTCATGGCCATCGTCCTGGGGTCGCTCAACTTCCAGAACAATCTCGGTCTGCTCTTCGGTTTCTTCATGGCCGCGGTCGGATTAGTGGCGATGCACCGCTGCTGGTTCAACCTATTGGCCCTGGAAGCCCAGGTACGACCAGGTCCGCCCGTGTTCGCCGGCGTCCCCGCGCAATTCGAGGTCACCCTGCGCAACGCGCGCGACGGGGCCCGTTACGATCTGCGGGTGCTCGGCGGGTTGGACGGGGTGCGCCCGATACACCTTGAGGCTCGCGACCAGCGCAGCGTTACGGTCGGGGTCGCAAGCGAGCGGCGCGGACTGCTCCCACTCCCGGAGGTGGAGATCGAGACGCGGCATCCGATGCACCTCTTTCGCGCCTGGTCCTATGCGGCGAGCCGGGCGGCGTGCCTGATCTATCCGCGACCCGCGCCCCAGGCCCCGCCCGCAATCCAGGACGCGGGAGGCTCCAGGCGACCCGCGCGAAGCGGCGGCGAGGGCGCAGAGGATTTTGTCGGTCCCAGGGCTTATCGATATGGCGACTCGCCGCGACATTTGGACTGGAAGGCGCTGGCTCGCGAGCGCGGTCTGGTGGTCAAGCAGTTTGGCGGTGACCAGGGACTGGAGGTCTGGATTGACTGGTCCGCCCTCGTCGTCTCCGACGCGGAGCGCCGAATCGCACTGCTGACGCGGCAGGTACTGGACGCGGCCGGATCGAGCCTCCGCTTCGGTTTGCGATTGCCGGGGGTGGAGATCGAGCTAGGTCACGGGGAGAGCCATACACAGCGTTGCCTCATGGAGCTCGCACTCTTTCGCCATGCGAACGGTCAAGGCGACACCGATCGACGAGCAGCCTGAGCGGCGCCAGACCATCGCCCTGATCCTGATCACGGCGTTGGGCTACCTGCCGCTGGTCCGCTACTTGAGCTGGCAGATCACGGCCTTTCTCGGCCTTGTCCTGGGGCTGCGTCTCGTTGCCGTGCGTTGGCCGGAGGCAAGCCCGGGCCGGTTCGCCTTGCTGGCACTCACTGCGGTCGGAGGCCTCAACTGCTGGTACGTCTATCAGGGCCTCCCGGGGCGGGCTGGCGGGGCGGCGCTCTTCGTCACCATGCTTGGATTAAAGCTCCTGGAGCTGCGGACGAGGCGCGACCACCGCATGGTCGCCATGCTGCTGGGATTCTTGGTCCTGGTCCATTTTCTGTTCGACCAAAGCGGCGCCCTCACGGTCTATCTGGCCTTGGTCATGTTTGCGGCGATCATGCTCCTCGTGGACCTCAACGGGGGCTTGGGCGACCCGGGTTGGCGCGTCCCCTTTCGCTTGTCGGTGCGGCTTGGGCTCGAGGCCCTCCCGATCGCGATTGCGCTTTTCGTCCTGTTTCCGCGACTCAGCGCCCCGCTCTGGAGCCTGGGACTGGAAAGACAGACTGGAGTTACCGGGATGAGCGACCGGCTGCGGCACGGCTCGATCAGCGAGCTGGTCATCAACGGCGACCTGGCCTTCCGCGTCCGTTTCGATGGGCCGGCACCGCCGGAATCCCGGCTTTACTGGCGGGGTTTGGTGCTTTGGTCGGTCGGAGAATCCGGTTGGTCCCCGGGCCCGGAGCCCCGGTTGGCGCCGGCGTCGGAGGGACTGGAGAGCGCGGGGGAATGGATCGACTACGAATTGGTGCTCGAGCCATCCCGACAGCGCTGGGTCTTTGCCCTGGACCTCCCGGTAGCGCATCCGACAGACACGGCGCTATCCGCGGATTTTCAGATCGTGGCGGATCGGCCTGTCGTGGCAGTGAAGCGATTCCGGATTCGCTCGGCCCTCCAATATCGCACGCACGATCCACCGGAGAGGCTGCGGCAGCTCGCCCTGGGATTGCCCGCGAACGTGACCGAACGCATGCGTGACCTGGTCGCCGGTTGGCAGGGCGGCAGCACCAGCGACTGGGAGGTGGTTCAAGCCGCCCTGGATTTTTTCCACCGCGAGCCCTTCGTTTACACCCTATTGCCGCCGCGCGTAGGCGCCAACCCCACGGACGCCTTTCTGTTCGAGACCCGAAGTGGGTTCTGCGAGCACTATGCAAGCAGCTTTGCCCTCCTGATGCGGATTGCCGGGATTCCGTCTCGGGTCATCCTGGGATATCTGGGCGGGGAGATGAACCGGATCAGCGGCCGGTACATGGTCTGGCAGTCCGACGCGCACGCCTGGGTCGAGGTCCTGATCGAGGGTCGGGGTTGGGTCCGAATCGACCCCACCTCCGCGGTAGCGCCGGAGCGGGTAGACAACCGCAGCGCGGCTCGGCTGCTCGGGGCCGGGGCTCCGGTCCAGTTTCGCCTGGATGCGGAGGGCATATTCGGGAGGGCCATTCGGCAGGTACGAGACTTGGCGGACAGCCTGGACGCTGCCTGGCAGGACTGGGTATTGGAGTATGCGGTGGAGGACCAGCGCTCGCTTCTGGACCGGCTTGGCCTGGGTGCGCAGGGCGATAGGGCACTCGTCGTCCTGATGATAGCGACCCTGGGCCTGGTGCTGGGCGTGATCCTGGTGACCCTGATGCGGAGCGACAGGCATCTGGACCGGTTGGAGCGGAGCTACGACCTATTCTGCCGACGGCTCTCTCGGATCGGCCTGGGCCGCCACGCGTGGGAAGGGCCGCGGGATTATGGTCGACGCGTGGTTTCGGCCCGACCGGACCTGACAACCCCGGTCAGTCAGATACTTTCCGTATACATTCGGGGGCGCTATTCTGGAGATTCGAGCCTTCGAGAGGATCGACGGCTTGCACAGCTGGTGAGACGCTTTCGCCCCAGGACACGCCGACGCTGAGGCGGCGTACCCTATTTGCCGATGCAGAATGTAGCGAAGATTCGGCCCAAAAGGTCATCTGGCGTGAAGGCCCCCGTTATCTCGCCGAAGGCCCGCTGAGCCTCGTGCAGGTCGAGAGCCACCAGCTCCGGGGCACTGTCGCGATCCAGGGCCAAGCGTGCAATCCGGAGTGCGTCCAGTCCTCGGGATAGGGCCTCGAGGTGCCGCCTTCGGGCCATGAAAGCTCCCTCTCCCGGTGGAGCGACCCCGGCAAACGCACGCAGATGGGCACGGAGATCCTGGAGTCCCTCGCCTGTGAGGGCGGAGATCGGAATCTCGGCGTGCGGGCGGGTCGGCGGAGCCGCGGGTCGCGGTCCAATCAAATCGATCTTGTTGCGTACCAGAACGATCGGTATGGCAGCGGGGAGCTCCGCGAGGCCGTCCGCATCGACGCCTGCTGCTGCATCGTAAACCCAGAGCACGAGGTCCGCCTGGGCGATTTGGTCCCGAGCGCGGCGCACCCCTTCCTGCTCGACAGGCTCTAAGGTCTCCCGAATGCCTGCGGTGTCGGCGAGTCGCACGGGCAGGCCATCGATCTGGATATCGCGCTCCAACACGTCCCGGGTAGTTCCGGGAATGGGCGTCACAATGGCCGCTTCCACCTTGGCCAAGGCATTGAGCAAACTAGACTTACCAGCGTTCGGGGGACCTGCGATGACAACCCGCAGACCCGTGCGGATCCGCTCTCCCTGGTAGGCAAGGGAGAGGATCTCCTCGGCAGAGGCAATGAGCGCATCCAGGTCGGAGGCAAGCGGCGCCTCCGAGAGGGGGCCGATCTCCTCGTCGGCAAAGTCGAGGGTGGCCTCAAGATAGGTACGAGCAGCGATGAGACCTTCCGTCAGTGCATCGACACGGCGTGAGAAATCCCCCTGGAGACTGCGGGCGGCGAGCCGCGCGCCGAGTGCGGTGGAGCTCTCGATCAGATCGGCGACGGCCTCCGCCTGGGCCAAGTCGATCTTCCCGTTAAGATAGGCGCGCTCCGTGAACTCACCGGGCCGTGCGGACCTTGCGCCCAGCTGCAGGCAACGCTCGAGGAGCAAATCGAGCACCAGGGGCCCGCCATGACCTTGGAGCTCCAAGACGGATTCCCCGGTAAACGACGCGGGGGCCGGGAAAAAGAGGCCGATGCCCTGATCGATGGGCGACCCATCGACGGAACGGAAGCTCGCGAAGGTGGCGTAGCGTGGGCGGGGGTTGCGGCCGAGGATTGCACGGGCGATATCGGGGGCTAGGGGCCCACTGACCCGAACGATACCGACGCCGCCGAGGCCAGTGGGCGTAGCAATGGCCGCGATGGTATCAGCATCCACAGTGGATCGAGCCCCCAGAGATCCAGGTGGCCCCGAGTCAGCGCTTGCGCTTGGCGGCCTCCCGCTCGATGTTGCGCGTGATGTGCCACTGCTGTGCAATCGACAGCAGATTGTTTACGGTCCAGTAAAGCACGAGGCCCGACGGGAAGAAGGCGAAGAAGACCGTGAACACGAATGGCAGGCTCATCATGATCTTTGCCTGCACCGGGTCTGGCGGAGGGGGATTCAGCTTCATCTGCACGAACATGGACACGCCCATGACCAGCGGCAGGATGTAGAAAGGATCCGGCGCAGACAGATTATCGATCCAGAGTACCCAAGGTGCCTGGCGCAGCTCCACGCTCTCGAGCAGGACCCAATAGAGCGCGATGAATACCGGAATCTGCACCAGAATCGGGAGGCAGCCGCCTAAGGGGTTGATCTTCTCGGTCTTATAGAGCTCCATCATGGCCTGGTTGAGGCGCTCCTTGTCGTCACCGTAGCGATCCTTCAATGCCTGCATGCGGGGCGTGATCTGACGCATACCGGCCATGGACTTGTAGCTCGTCTCCGACAGCTTATAGAAGGCGAGCTTGATGAGAATGGTGAGCACGATGATGGCCCAACCCCAGTTGCCCACCACGGCATAGATCATACTGAGCAGCCAGTGGATCGGCTGAGCGATAACGGTTAGCCACCCATAGTCGACAGTGAGCTCCAGACCTGGGGCAACATCGGCCAGGCTGTCCTGAAGCTTAGGGCCGACGTAAAGTTGGTCGGCAAAGGCGTGGCTAGCTCCGGCCGGGATGCTGATGGCCGGGGAGTACTTGCCAATAATGTACCGGCTACCATCGAGGACTTTGGAATAGAAGGTCTCGGAGATACCACGCGGGGTTACCCAAGCGCTGAGGAAATAGTGCTGGATCATCGCCACCCAACCGTCGGTGACCTCGAGGTCCAGCGGGGACTCCTGCATGTCGTCGAAGCTCTCTTTCTGGTATTTGTCCTCCGGACTGTAATAGACCCCGCCCGTGTAGGTGCTGACGAAACGGGTAGCGTTAGGGTCGTTGAGCACTGTGCGTTGGAGTTGGTTGTACTCACGGGCGACGATCGTTTCGGCACTCGCGTTGACGACCTCCTGGCTTGCGGCAATCACGTAACTCCCGCGGGTGAAGTCGTAGTACTTGCGCACCTGAATGCCGGTCGGGCCGGTCCAAACGAGCTCGACGCGCAGAGTCGAGTCATTGGGACCCAAGCGGTAGACATCGGAGGTCGCCTGGAACAGGGCCTCGTGGGTAGGTAGCAGTTCGGACTTGTCCCCGATCAAGCCCGACTGGGCCACGAACATGTTCGGCGGCTCGGGCTTCATCAAGCGGAATTTGTCTTCGGGATGCTCCGGGGAAAGGGGGTACTCGAGCAGCCAAGCGCTCGAGATGGCTCCCCCCTTCGGAGAAATCTCCAGGCGCAGCACATCCGTCTCCACGATGATCGGTTTCGGTGCAGCTGACGTCGCGTGGCCGCCTGAGGGGACTGTGGCCGTAGCGCTCTCGGCTGGCGTCGGCACTTGTGGGACGCCAGTCGCAGTTGGGGTGGCATCGGACCTTCCGGTGGACTCAATGCGCGCCGAGGCGTCGGAACCGGGCGTCGCGGCAGGCCCATAGTCGGTCATCCATGCGTCATAGATCAGAAACAGGATGGCGGCCAGCGAAAAGACTAGGACCAAGCGCAAATTATCCATGGGTATTACGGCTTTTTGAGTGAGACTGGCGGAACCGGGTCGAGCCCCCCCGGATGCCACGGATGGCAACGAGAAAGTCGGTGCAGGCTGAGATAGCCTCCACGGAGCAGGCCGTGTCGTCGGATCGCCTCGACAGCGTACTGGGAGCAGCTCGGGTAGAACCGACAGTGGGGTCCGAGCAGCGGACTGATCAGGTATTGGTAGGCGCGGATGAGCGCGATGACGAGGCGACCCATGGTTGGTTCCTGATGATGGTCCAGGCTTGATCCAAGGTGGCGCGTAGGCGTCCGTTGGGGATCTCGGGGGCCCCTCGGACGCAGAGGACAACGATGTCCACCGCGGGCAGGCCACTAGCGTTGACGCGAAAACTCTCGCGGGCGAGCCGCTTCAGACGATTGCGGTCCACAGAGCGAGAGGCACAACGTTTCGAGATCGCCAGACCCAAACGGGCGCGGCCTATCGCATTTGAGCGGACTAACAGGATAAATCCCTGGCCGCCGATTCGTCGCGGCCCTGCAAAGACGCGCTTGAAATCAACTGCCTCTGTAAGTCGGGCCGTCCGTGGGAACCGGGCTCGCACCTGATAGAGACGAGCGGGCTCCGCGGGAGGCTGATCCGAATGCGCCGGGCTCAGGGGATCAGGCGGGTGCGACCCTTAGCGCGCCGGGCGCTCAGGACCTTGCGTCCATTACGCGTCGCGTTGCGGGCACGAAAGCCGTGAGTGCGTGCGCGCTTGATGCGGCTCGGCTGAAAGGTACGCTTCATGATGTTTCGCTCTCGGTTGGAGATCGGGGGGAAACCGGGAGAACCCCCGGAAAAAGGTCTGGAAATCTAATGGATATTAGGACAGATGTCAACCGTCGGAAGCGCGGAAGGGCTGCTCGTCCGTTGTGGATAAGTGCCGACCCGGACGATAGACTGCGGGGTCTTCGGTAAGGTCTTCGGAAGCCGGCATGGCCGCGAGTGGCGACGAATCGCGGGTGCTGGGTGGGACTTTTGTGCGAAACGATGTGGGGTACGAGTGTGGACCTGTGGCAACAGTGTGTAGCGGCGTTGAGGGGCGAGCTGACGACGGCAGAGCTCAACACCTGGATCTTGCCGCTTCAGGCAAGGGCGGAAGGCGATCTCATGCGGGTGCTTGCACCCAACAAGTTTGTCCAGGACTGGGCGCGTCAGCACTACGAGTCACGCATTCGGGAGCTCTGTGGTCGCGTTAGCGGTGGAGAAATCGGACGGATCAGCTTCGAGGTCGGCGGAATCGAGCGCCGGACCGAGAAGTGCGTAGCAGCACTTCGGCCACGCGGGGGTGGGAATGCCACACAGCGGATGACCCAGCGGCGCTCGGAGGCCAACCTCAATCCGGAGTTCAGCTTCGACACCTTCGTGGAAGGTAAATCCAACCAGTTGGCTCGCGCGGCGTCCATCCAAATCGGACAGAATCCCGGGATCGCCTACAACCCGCTCTTCATCTACGGTGGGGTGGGCCTCGGCAAGACCCACCTGATGCACGCAGTCGGGAACATGGTCCTCGAAAGCAACCCGGAGTCACGGGTGGTTTACCTGCATTCGGAACGTTTCGTAGCCGAGATGATCCGAGCCCTGCAGCACAACCGTATCGACGACTTCAAGAAAACGTACCGCTCAGTCAATGCGTTGTTGATCGACGACGTTCAATTCTTCGCCGGCAAGGATCGCTCTCAGGAGGAGTTCTTTCACACCTTTAACGCGTTGTTCGAGTCCAGGCAGCAAATCGTGCTCTCGAGTGATCGATTCCCAAAAGAAGTGGTGGGACTCGAAGAGCGGCTGAAGTCGCGATTCGGTTGGGGGCTCACGGTGGCCATCGACCCCCCGGATCTAGAAACGAGTGTGGCGATCCTGCACAGCAAGGCGAACCACCTGGGTATTTCGCTTCCGGAGGACGTCGCGTTTTTCGTTGGGCGCCGCATCCGGTCAAATATCCGGGAGCTGGAGGGGGCATTGCGTCGGCTAGTGGCGAACGCTGAGTTCACCGGGAGGCCGATCAGCCTAGAGTTTGCGAAGGACGCCTTGCGAGACATGCTGGCCGCCCAGGATAAGCAGGTCAGTATCGAGAACATACAGAAGACCGTCGCGGAGTACTACAAGGTACGGACGGCAGATCTATTGTCGGCCAAGCGCAGTCGCTCCATCGCGCGACCCCGACAGATAGCTATGACATTGGCAAAGGAGCTGACAAAACACAGCCTGCCCGAGATCGGCAACGCGTTTGGGGGGCGAGACCACACAACGGTTCTCCACGCGACGCGGAAGATTAAAGAGCTGCGCGACTGTGACGTGACGCTCGAGGAGGACTACAAGAACCTGTTGAGAACCTTGACCTGTTAGCTGTGCAAAGTCTGTGGGTAAATTCGCCGGGTCGAGCGATGCACGGGTTCTCCACAGGTTTCCGCAGGCTTCGCACTCGGGTTGGAGGGTTGATAAATCGCTGATTCGGGGAAATTTTTTTGGGATGTTCACTTTTCCACCGCCTTTACTACTAATTTCTTTTCTAAGATAGAAGAGTTTTTAAGAGGGGATCTGCCGATGGAGTTCGTCGCAAATCGAGAGCACTTGGCTCCGGTGCTGAATCGCGTGATCGGGGTGGTTGAGCGCAAGCAGACGCTGCCGATCCTCGGGCATTTTCTGCTGCGTGCGGGCCCGGAAGGCCTGGGAGTCGTAGGCACGGATATGGAAATGGAGGTGCGGTCGCGAAGTGAGGCGCAGGTGCTAGAGGAAGGCGCGATCACAGTTCCCGCCCGCAAGCTTGCGGATATCTGTCGAACACTTCCGGAAGGGGTGGACATCCGGTTTAAGGTCAGCGGAGATCGCTGCGTGCTGACGGCTGGAAGGGGACGGTATGTCTTGGGGACGCTGCCGGCGCAGGATTTTCCTGTTCTTGAGGCGGAAATTGGGCTTAGTCGGCTGGCGGTGGAAGAGGCGGCGATCAAGCGCATTCTGGATAAGACCGCCTTCGCAATGGCCCAGCAAGATGTCCGATATTATCTGAATGGATTGTTTTTTCAGGTGGATAGGACTGGGATTCGGGCAGTTGCAACGGATGGTCATCGCTTGGCGTGCTTCGATTATGCCTGCGATCCTGGGACGGTGGAGCCTATGGGAGTGATTATACCCTTCAAGACTGTTAGCGAGCTTCGACGGCAGCTGGCGGCAAGTCCGTCTTTGGTGGAGATCGAGCTTGGTGAACGGGCTGTCCGCTTCCGGTTGGGGGATACGGTTATGTGCTCGAAGCTGGTGGATGGACGTTATCCTGAGTATCAACGGGTTATTCCCTCGGAGCTGGGCAGGGAGGCGCGGGCAAACAGGGATGCGCTGAGGAAGGCGCTTGGGCGGACCTCGATCCTTTCAAACGAGAAGTACCGCGGGGTTCGGCTGGCATTCGAGCCCGGTGTTCTTCGATTGCAAGCGCATAACCCGGAGCAGGAGGAGGCGGTTGAAGAGATGGAGCTGGAGTATGGAGGAGAGGGTACGACGATAGGCTTCAATGTGTCGTATCTGGCGGACGTGCTCGGCGCGGTCGAGGGGGACGAGGTAGAGGTTCGATTTCATGACGGGAATAGCAGCTCCATTTGGAGGGGTGCTGGCGAGCAGTCGGAAACGTATGTTGTGATGCCGATGCGTTTGTAGCGTTGGGGTTTAGGGATGGTGTCGAGGGTGGTGATTGAGCGGCTTCGCGTTGAGGGTCTGAGGAACGTTCGAGAAGCGGAGCTGACGCTTCTGGGGCGAAGCGCGCTGATCTCGGGGTTGAATGGGGCCGGGAAGACGACACTGTTGGAGGCGCTGTATTTACTGGCAAGGGGCCGTAGTTTCCGCGGTAGAAAGTGGGGCGATTTGACGACGGTCGGCGCTGGAAAGACGCGGGTGGTAGGTTGTGCTTCAAGTGGCGAAAGGAGCGTGCAGTGGCTATACGAGCGTTCGGGGTTAGGAAGCGGCTTGTGGGCAGATGGCGTTCCTGCGGGGGAAGTAAAGGATTTTGGGAAGAGGCTTTCGGTCAGATTGATAGGAGAAAACGCGCAACAGCTTCTCGAGGGGGACCCGGGGTTGCGGCGTCGGTTTTTGGATTGGAACTTGTTCCACGTGGAACCGGGATACGGTGAAGCTCTGAGAAGGTTTCGGCAGACGTTGGTGCAGCGGAACGCCTGGCTTCGGCAAGGTGGGCGTGGGAGGTGTGTTTGGGATGGGGAGCTGATTGCGTCCGGGGAGCACCTAGAGCGCTTGCGTGCGGGTGGCATCAAGCGGATCGATGCGGCTTTTCTGGAACGAGCTGGTGGCTTTGATTGGCTGGAGGGGGCGGAGGTTTCCTACCGCGAAGGGGTTCCTCAGGGTAAGTCTCTGTGTGAAGCGCTTGATGGGGATCGGTGGTCGGAGCGCCGGGTGGGATATACACGTATGGGCCCGCATCGTGGGGATTTTGGGTTAGCACGGGGCGGTGCGCCGCTGGTCCTGTCGCGGGGACAACAGAAGATTGCGGTATGCCTCCTGCAGTTGGCGTGCGCAGCGGTGCAGGATGTTTCGGGAGCGGTTCGGAGTCTTTGGCTCGTGGACGATCTTTCCGGGGACTTGGATTTGAAGGCCGCGGGGAGGATAGCGGGAATGCTCACCGCCGGGGAGGCGCAATGTATGTTCACGGTTGTCGGAGATAGTGGAGGGGAGATGCGCAGCCTGTTGCCGCCCGACATCCGGTTGTTCCACGTGGAACAGGGACGAATCACGGATTCAACTTGACCGCACGATCTCAGGCGTAAGATCGCCGTAATGCCGTATAATCCCGCTCCCTGGCAAGCTGCCTACTGAGCTGCTTGTCGGTACTTTTGGCCCGCCCTTCCTGCCTCGCTCCCGCCACGGATTCTTTTTTCGGATACGCTATCGCCGCCGCCAATCCTGGTTAGGAAATCCTATGACTTACGATTCGACGAACATAAAAGTGTTGCGCGGCCTCGATGCCGTCCGTAAACGACCCGGCATGTATATCGGTGACACGGATGACGGCACCGGCTTGCATCACATGGTCTTCGAGGTTGTGGACAACTCTATCGACGAGGCCCTTGCTGGGTATTGCACCGAGGTTCGTGTGATCGTTCATCGGGATGGTTCTGTCTCGGTGATTGACAACGGTCGGGGTATCCCTGTGGATATTCACGCCGAAGAAAATCGCTCAGCAGCGGAGGTTATCCTTACGATCCTACATGCTGGCGGGAAGTTCGACGACAATTCCTACAAGGTTTCCGGGGGACTCCACGGGGTGGGGGTATCTGTGGTTAACGCCCTGTCCGAGCAGCTTCATCTGCAGATCTGTCGCGGCGGTCATCTATACCAGCAGGAATACCGGTCTGGTGAGCCTGTATACCCCTTGCGCGAAATCGGAGACACGGATGAGACCGGAACCCAGATCCGTTTCTATCCTTCCGGCGAAATATTCACTAACCGCGATTTTCACTACGACATTCTGGCGCGACGACTCCGGGAGCTGTCTTTTCTCAACTCAGGAGTACGGATCGTCCTGACGGAGGAAGCCACAGGGAGGGAGGATTGCTTCGAATACCAGGGCGGTATTCGTGCCTTCGTCGACTATCTCAATCGCAACAAGGCACCCATCCATCCTAGCGTCATTTACTTTTCTTCCCAGCGGAGCAACATCGCGGTCGAGCTGGCAATTCAATGGAACGAGGGGTTCCAAGAGACTATCTTTTGCTTTACCAACAATATCCCTCAGCGCGACGGCGGTACCCACCTTGCCGGATTCCGGGCAGGGTTAACGCGTACCCTAAATACCTATATCGAGCGCGAAGCACTGGATCGAAATCAGAAAGTTCGCGCGATCGGTGACGATGCGAGAGAGGGTCTGACTGCCGTTCTGTCGGTCAAACTATCGGACCCGAAATTTTCGTCTCAAACGAAAGATAAACTCGTTTCGTCGGAGGTTAAGGCGGTCGTCGAGTCACTTGTGGTCGACCATCTCAATGCCTTTCTGGAGGAGCAGCCTGCCCAGGCAAAGATTATCGCCGCTAAGATGCTCGAGGCGGCGCGTGCGCGAGAAGCCGCCCGCAAGGCACGAGAGATGACCCGTCGTAAGGGAGTCCTCGATGTCGCGGGTCTTCCGGGGAAGCTTGCTGACTGTCAAGAAAAAGACCCCGCTAAATCCGAGCTATATTTGGTCGAGGGTGACTCGGCCGGCGGCTCCGCCAAGCAGGGTCGCGACCGTGCCTTTCAGGCCATTCTCCCGCTTAAGGGCAAGATTCTTAACGTGGAAAAGGCGCGATTCGACAAGATGCTCTCTTCCGCCGAAGTGGGTACGTTGATCACCGCCCTGGGATGCGGGATCGGTCACGACGAGTACAATCCGGATAGCCTGCGTTATCACCGCATCATCATCATGACTGATGCAGACGTGGACGGCGCCCACATCCGTACCCTGCTATTGACGTTTTTTTACCGACAGATGCCAGAGCTGGTTGATCGCGGCCACATCTATATCGCCCAGCCGCCCCTATATAAGATCAAAAAGGGAAAACAGGAGGAGTATCTGCTCGACGATGCCGAGCTCAACGCAGCCATGCTGCAGGCCGCTTTAGACGGCGCCGACCTTTACGTTGCCGACGGCGCTCCGCCCCTCGCTCGTACCGCCTTGGAATCACTCGCACGCGAGTATCAGGTATTCGCTGGCATTGTCCGGCGTCTTGCCCTGCGGTACGACGCGCACTTCGTAGAAGAGCTACATCGTGCCCCGTCCTTGGCCACTGCTGACCTAGCTCGACCAGACTTGCTCCGGGCTTGGGCGCGCGACATGGAGGAGCGACTGAGCTCAGGAAACTCCCACTCTTTGCGTTTTCTTCTAACCTATGAAGCGCGCGATGTAGCAAGGTCCAATCATCTCCGACTCACCCGGCTTGTTCACGGGATACCGGAAACCAGGGACATCCCTTTGGAATTTTTTAATACTGCGGACTACGTCCGCATCGTGGAGTACGGCCAGAAAATCCGCGGTTTACTTGAGCCTAGCGCGCTTTTGACGAGAGGGGAGCGTCGGAAAGACATACGGGACTTTGGCGAGGGCGTCCGTTGGCTGCTCGCGGAAGCCCAAAAGGGCTACTCGATCCAACGCTACAAAGGTCTCGGAGAGATGAATCCGGAGCAGCTCTGGGAGACTACAATGAACCCGGAAGGCAGGCGTCTCCTCAAGGTCACCATCGAAGACGCGATCTCGGCCGACCAGATATTTACCACTCTAATGGGAGATAACGTGGAGCCCCGGCGGGAATTCATCGAGCGTTACGCGCTTGATGTGGAAAACTTGGACGTTTAGCCTTGGGTGATTTTCGCCCTCTCCCTGTCCCGCGCACCCGGTAAGCTCGCGACCGTATCCTCGATCCAGCGTTCTACTTCTCCGTTGATTTCCTGAGCCTTCTTTCCGGCCACAGGAATCAAGGGCCCGAAGACCAGGTCGATTACGCCGGGATATTTCGCAATGCTTCTGCGTGGCCAGAAAACCCCCGCGTTATGGGCGACCGGCAGCACCGGTCGGCCGCTGCGCTCCGCAAGCAACGCCCCGCCAATCCCGTAGGGTCGCCTTTGCCCAGGCGACACACGCGTCCCCTCGGGGAAGATTATGATCGATGACCCGGCTTCCAGCCATCGCTTGCCGTCATCAAGGAGCTTCTTTACCGACTTGCGACCCGCCTTACGATCGATCGCGATGGGTTTAAACGGGGCCAACGCCCAGCCGAACACCGGTATCCACATCAGCTCACGCTTAAGCACCCAGGTTTGCGTAATCGGTAGAATCGCCCTTAATGCCATGGTCTCCCAAGCTGACTGATGCTTGCTGAGTATCACCACCGCCTGGTCTGGGATGTTCTCTCGTCCATGAATTCGAAAGTCCAGGCCGCATATGATCTTCAGTGCACGGAGGTTCCAATCCCCCCAGGACCTTCCTATATTTCCAATCACCCGATACGGCGCCAGCCGGCCCAGGATGATGATCGGAAAGCACACAACAAGGACCGATAGACCGAGAAATACCAAATACAAAAGAGATCTCAAATACGTCATGAGACTATCGACTCCTTGACCAACTGGTCCGCTACTGCCCGTAGGTCCGGGAGCACCCGCACTCCCCTTAAATCCGCAGCGCTGCTTTCTACCGTCCTTTGCCCTTTTCCGGTCAGCACGAGCCAAGGAGTCATAGCTAGGCCGTGCGCCACCTGAATGTCCGAGATAGAGTCCCCTACTAGCGGCAGCCCGGTGAGGTCTATACGAAGGCGTCTGCCGAGCGTCATCAGCAACCCCGGCCGGGGTTTCCGGCATGTACAGCTATCCGTAGGGCCATGTGGACAATAGCCGATCATCTCGACCCGCCCTCCGTATTTGGCGAGGAGCTCGCGCAGCTTTTGGTGCATGGCAGCCAACGCGGCAGTGTCGAAGAGACCGCGAGCAATCCCAGACTGATTACTAACGATCACCACCCGAAAGCCGGCATGATTCAGACGGGCGATAGCTTCCAGGCTCCCCGGGATGGGTATCCACTCGCAGACCGACTTGATGTACGTATCGGAGTCCTCGTTTATCACGCCGTCCCGGTCCAGGAACACCACCGGATCGGCCATCACGGATCGTCTCCTTGCATGGCCTCGCGCGGGCGCTCTTCGATCTGAAGCCGCGAGATGTCCGCAACTTGCAGGAACAGGTCCTGTAAGCGCCGGAGCAGGAGCAACCGGTTCGCTCGCACCCGCGGGTCCTCCGCCATGACCATTACTTGCTCAAAAAAGCTGTCTACGTCCTCTCGAAGTCCAGCGAGGAGCCCAAGGAACCCCGCATAGTCCTGAGCCTCCACAAGTGTAACCATGGCGAGCCGTATTCCGACAATGCGCTCCCAAAGTCCAAATTCCGCCCGATCTGCGAATAACCGTGGGTCCGGATCGGAGCCTGAAAAGGTGTACTCACCGGATTTAGCCAGGATATTGCGGATACGCTTGTTGGCTGCTGCCAGTGCAGCGCCCTCTACGAGGCGGCGAAAATCGCTCACTGCTCGGATACGGCGGTCCAGATCGCTGACGGTCGTGACCCCGGTTGCCAGCACCGCGTCGACGGTGTCGGCTCCGATCCCTAGCTCTTGGTAGTAGGAAACTAATCGATCCAGTATGTAGGCAAGAACCGCGGATACCGTATCCTCTTTGAGGACTTCTGCGACGTAGCCCTGAGCGGCTACGTCCAACGCGTCCCGCAGGTCCAATGCGATAGGCGTCTCGATCAGGATGCGCAGCACGGCGATGGATGCGCGCCGCAACCCGTAGGGGTCCTTGGCGCCCGATGGGCGCTGGTCGGTCCCGAAGATGCCTACCAGCGTGTCCAGACGGTCCGCAATGGCAAGTACCCGGCCACAACTGCCTTGTGGCAGTGCGTCGCCTGCGAAGCGCGGACGGTATTGCTCTTCCACAGCCTGGCTGACTTCCGGGTCTTCCCCCCCCCGCTCCGCGCAATAACGGCCAATGGTGCCCTGCAGCGCAGGGAACTCGAAAACCATGGAGCTCGTAAGGTCGCACTTCGCCAATGTGGCCGCGCGCTCCGCAAGCGCCGGATCCTCGCCGAGCCGCTCGGCCAGGGCCCGTGCGAGTCGGACGACGCGCCTCGCTTTGTCAGCCATGGACCCGAGCTTCTCCTGGAAGACCAGGCTCTCCAGGCGCGGAAACCTATCCTCCAGACGCGTCTTCAGGTCTTGCTCCCAGAAGAACTTCGCGTCCGTGAAACGCGGGCGGATGACTCGCTCGTTACCTGCGCGCACCTGAGACAGGTCCTTGCTCTCGATATTGCTTACTGCGATGAAAAACGGTTGCAGTGCCCCACTATAGTCGCGCACGGGAAAGTACTTCTGGTTCTTGCGCATGGTCTCGATCAGGACCTCCGACGGTACCGCCAGGAAGTCTTTGTCGAAGCCCCCGAGCAGGGCACGGGGCCACTCCACCAGGGCGGTGACCTCGTCCAGCAAATCGGGATCTACTTCGGCCTGAAGTCCTTGTGACGCCGCAATAGCCTCGACCTGCTTTCGAACAAGATCCCTCCGACGCTCGAATGACGGCTCGACGAAACCCTCGCTGCGGAGCCTCTCGGCGTAATCCGAGGCTTGGACCAGTGTGATGGGACCGGGATGATGGAATCGATGTCCCCAAGTCCGAACGGACGCCTCGACGCCGAGGACCCGTCCAGCGATTGGGGAGTCTCCGAGCACCAGACAAACCCAGTGCACTGGGCGGACAAACTGCGCCTCGCCGTCGCCCCAACGCATGCGTCGAGGTACGGGCAGGTCCGCGAGTGTTGCCTCCACGAGTGCAGGAACCAGCTCAGCCGTCGCCCGTCCAGCCGTCAGCGTTCGGAACGCCAACCATTCGCCTTTGTCCGTCCGCTCGCGGATGAGATCCTCCACGGAAACCCCGCAGGAACGGGCGAACCCCTGCGCCGCCTTGCTCGCTGTTCCGTCCGACTCGAAGGCTGACGCTACGGCGGGTCCTCGGCGCAGCGTCTCCAGATCCGCCTGGCGCGTGGCAATACCCTTGACCAATAGGGCCAGGCGCCGCGGAGCCGCGAATGCCTCAAGATCCACAAAACCGATCGACTGCTCGGCGAGCCGTTTCCGGAATCCGTCAGCGAATGCCGCGGATAAGTGTGGCAGGGCAACCGGGGGTAGCTCCTCCGTACCAATTTCGATCAGTAGGTCACTCGATGTGTCCAATCTCCACCCCCTCTAGCGCTTGCACATCGGAAAGCCAAGCGCCTCCCGGCTCTCCAAATAGACCTGGGCCACGGCCCGGGCCAGGGTGCGAACACGAAGAATGAACCTCTGGCGCTCGGTCACCGAGATAGCGCCCCGCGCATCCAGGAGATTGAACGTGTGGGAGGCTTTGAGCACCTGCTCGTATGCAGGCAACGGCAGACCTTCCGCGACCAGGCTCGCGCTCATCCGTTCGCAATCGTCGAACTGCCGAAATAGCTGCTCCACATCCGCCTTCTCGAAATTATACGTAGACTGCTCCACCTCGTTCTGCCGATAGACATCGCCGTAAGTAACAACCCCGACCGGCGTGCGGCTCCACACGAGGTCGAAGACGCTCTCCACCCCTTGGATATACATGGCAATTCGCTCCAGCCCATACGTGATCTCGCCGCTTACAGGCCGGCAATCGATGCCTCCCACCTGCTGAAAATAGGTGAATTGGGTGACCTCCATTCCGTTAAGCCAGACTTCCCAACCAAGGCCCCAGGCGCCCAGGGTTGGCGACTCCCAATTGTCCTCGACGAAACGGATGTCATGGATCAACGGGTCAAAACCTAAATCTCTCAGCGATCCCAGGTAAAGCTCCTGGATGTCCAGCGGGGATGGCTTCAGCAGCACCTGAAACTGATAGTAGTGTTGAAGCCGATTCGGATTCTCGCCATAGCGGCCATCGGTGGGCCGGCGGGATGGCTGAACGTAAGCGCAGCGCCAGGGCTCTGGGCCCATGGACCGAAGAAAGGTGGCGGGATGGAAGGTGCCCGCCCCGACCTCCATATCGTAAGGTTGAAGGATTACGCATCCGAGCCCCGCCCAGTAACGTTCCAAGGCGAAGATCAACTCCTGAAAGGTCATCGGTTCCCCGCGCTTCTGACTCAAGTCCGGTCTCCACTGCTCAAGCTACGCAAGCCCGGCAGTATATCGGCTAGGCCGCACCCGCCACCATCCGCGCGCTCCTTCCCAGGGAGTCCTGGCAGCATTTCACACCGGCTGTGTGTGAAACCGTTCAGGGCCGTCATCCCGCCCGTTTCGAGCCGGAAACTCCGGTGCACCACACTAGTGCATCGCTTTTCGGTTGCGTCCATCCAGGTGCATTTCGCCCGGCCAGCGCCTTAGTCGATGCGACCCGTGTTGGCTGCGCCACCTTCACCCTCGGCCGCCGACCTAGGCGCGACCCGTTCGCCGGATCATGAGCGAAGCTCCTGCCGCTCCGGCGGCAGGGACTGCGGGAGAGCAAGGAGCCGAGCTAGCCCGCCACCGGGATCCCAAGCTTGAGTAGCCGGGCCAGCGACCCCCTGGCCCGTAACGCCATCTGTGGCTCGGTTTATGCTTATAGCGAACGGGCCAAACCACCGCTCGCAGGCCGATCCTGAAGTCCGGACCCCGAGATCCGCGTCCCAGGACCCGGGTCCCCGACCGGTCGGCCAAACGCCCAGAAGCGCACTGGCGTGCACCGCCTGCGCCGAGCTGATACCCTGCGCCGCCGAATGTAGAGCCGACTGACCCCCAAGGCCGATTCGACGTACATACCACGGCGGCCCCACACACGCTAAAAGCATCGGAGACAGTTCCATGGCAGATGTCATGAAGATGATCAAAGAACATGAGGTGAAGTTCGTCGATCTTCGCTTCACGGATACGCGCGGCAAGGAGCAGCACGTCTCCATGCCCGCATCCACGGTCGACGAGGACATGTTTAAGGACGGCAAGATGTTCGACGGCTCCTCCATCGCCGGATGGAAGGGCATTCAAGAGTCCGATATGGTCCTTATGCCGGAGGCGGCTACTGCGGTGATGGACCCTTTCTCCGATGAAAACACCCTGATCATCCGCTGCGATATCCTCGAGCCTAATACCATGCAGGGGTACGAGCGCGATCCGCGCTCGCTCGCCAAGCGGGCCGAGGCATACCTTAAGTCCACCGGGATCGCGGACACCGCACTCTTCGGCCCCGAGCTGGAGTTCTTCGTGTTCGACGACGTCCGCTGGGGCGCCAACATGGGCGGCTGTTTCTACAAAGTCGATTCCGACGAGGCGGAGTGGAACTCCGAGCGTGTCTTCGAAGACGGGAATATGGGCCATCGTCCAGGTGTCAAGGGCGGCTATTTTCCCGTCCCGCCTGTCGATTCCCTGAACGACCTGCGCGCCGCCATGTGCCTGGCTCTGGAGGAGATGGGCGTACCGGTCGAGGTGCACCATCACGAGGTCGCGACTGCCGGCCAGTGCGAGATCGGCACGAAGTTCGGCCCGCTGGTGCAGCGCGCAGACTGGAATCAGATCCAGAAATACGCTGTGTGGAACGTTGCACACGCGTACGGCAAGACCGCCACCTTCATGCCCAAGCCGATGGTCGGCGACAACGGCACCGGCATGCACGTCCACCAGTCGTTGGCAAAGGACGGCGTCAACATCTTCTCGGGGGACAAGTATGGCGGCCTTTCCGAGATCGCGTTGTACTA
Organism: Chromatiaceae bacterium; assembly: GCA_041738985.1. Classification (GTDB taxonomy): domain Bacteria; phylum Pseudomonadota; class Gammaproteobacteria; order Chromatiales; family Chromatiaceae; genus Thiodictyon. Next base: position 41,335 of record JBGSOR010000359.1, read on the forward strand.
TATTGGCGGGATAATCAAGCACGCCCGTGCGCTCAATGCCCTGACCAACGCCTCAACCAATTCCTACAAGCGTCTGGTCCCCGGCTTCGAGGCCCCGGTCATGCTTGCCTACTCGGCTCGCAACCGTTCCGCGTCGATCCGAATCCCCCATGTGTCGAGCCCCAAAGCCCGCCGCATCGAGGTGCGTTTCCCGGATTGCACCGGCAATCCTTATCTCTCGTTCTCCGCCATGATGCTTGCGGGTCTCGACGGCATCATGAACAAGATCCATCCGGGCGACCCAATGGACAAGGATCTGTACGACCTGCCGCCCGAGGAAGAAAAGGCCATTCCGACCGTGTGCCATGCCCTGGACATGGCATTGGATGCCCTCGATAAGGACCGGGAGTTTCTAACCGCTGGCGGGGTCTTCACTGACGACCTGATCGATGCCTACATCGACCTGAAGATGCAGGAAGTGACTCGGCTGCGAATGACGACGCACCCGGTCGAGTTCGATCAGTACTACAGTCTTTAAGCGATAGGCCTCTTAGGCCGCGCGCGGCACTGCCTAGCAAGGTGCAGAGCCGCGCGTTGAGTCTGCCCTCAAGCTGGACTATGCTTCGCGCATGCTGCGTGCCGTAATCGCCCTTGCCATATTCGCGTCCCCTGCCTTTTCGGCGGACAAGGTCTACCGCTGGGTCGATCCCGAGGGGCGGACGAACTACTCCGATCGACCCCAGCCCGGAGCACAACGGGTTGATACTGCACCGAAACGGGACGATGGGAACGGAGCCGCCCCGGTTCCGACCCCGGACATCGCAGACACGCCCCTCCTTGGACCCTACCGCGGTTTCGAGATCGCCTCCCCGGAGGCCAATCAGACGGTCCGCAAGGACGACGGAATGCTCCCCGTCAGCTTGGTCCTGGACCCCTCCCTGATCCCAGGCCACCGTCTGGAGCTTTTGGTGGACGGCGCGCCGATCTCTGTCGACCAGGCCTCTACTCAGTTCACCGTGGCGGGTCTCGCCTACGGGAGCCATCGCGCCCAGGCCCACATTCGCAATGCCGCGAACGCCGTGGTCGCGCGCACCGCCCCTGTCGCCTTCCACCTGCTTAAGCCAACCCCTCCTGGGGTCCTGGAATAGGCTGCACCCTCGGACCAGCCCCGCTAGTCCTGGCGACTGGACAGCAAGCCCCAGCCGCCGACCTCCTTGCAGTACCATGGAACGGTTATTGCAGATAAAGACGGACAGGCCCAAGCAGGCCCAAGAGAAGCCGTCCCGGACTGGGCGACGGGAGCTAGACGCTCCACGCGTCTCCAGGCCCATAACGGCCAAGAGCCGCGAGCAACCCATCCGCCGATCACCGACCGTAGCGCGGAGCTCCCCGGTCACCAGCTATGACAATGCCGTCCACGACCAAGTCCGCACTCGAGCAGACCGTGCTGGACCACCTGAACACCGCCGTAATGCTGTTCGGGTCGGACCTATGCCTCCGTTACCTCAACCCCGCGGCCGAGATGCTCTTTCAGGTGAGCGCGCGCCATGTGCTCGGGATGCACGCAGCGGGCATCCTTCCGTGCCCCGATGCTCAGGTCGAGCAACGTTTGACCGAGGCACTGCGCTCCCGGCATCCCTTCACCGAACGCGAGGTCAATGTCAGCGTTGGCGATGCACGTACTATCACGGTGAACTGCACCGTCCTGCCGCTGCACCATTTCGATGCAGAGCCCGAGCTCCTGGTCGAGCTCCATCAGGTAGACCGCCAGCTTCGCATTACCCGGGAAGAGCACCTACTCTCTCAACACCACGCCACCCAGGCCCTGATCCGCGGTCTCGCCCACGAGATCAAGAATCCATTGGGTGGCCTCCGCGGGGCCGCTCAGCTCCTTGAGCGGGAGCTCCCCGATCCGGGGCTTCGGGAGTACACCCGCATCATCATCGACGAGGCGGATCGCCTTCAGGCACTCATGAACCGCATGATCGGCCCGAGCCGTTTGCCGAGCCGTTCGCGGGTCAATATCCATAATGTGTTAGAGCACGTGCGCGGGCTAATTCTCGCGGAGTACCCCAATGGACCGGCGGTTCTACGGGACTACGACCCAAGCATCCCTGAGCTGGTGGCCGATCAGGACCGGTTGATCCAGGCCTTTTTGAACTTGGTGCGAAACGGTGCAGCCGCCGCTGGCTCGACCGGAGCTGTGGAGCTTTGCACTCGGGTATTACGTCAATTCACCATCGGCAGCAAACGCCATCGCTTGGTTCTGCGCGTCGACGTGCGCGACGACGGGCCCGGAATCCGGGAAGAGATCAAGGATCAAATCTTCTTTCCCATGGTTTCGGGCCATCCGGGCGGCACCGGTCTCGGTCTGCCCATCGCCCAAGAGCTCATCAACCAGCACGGGGGGTTGATCGAATGCGACAGCCGCCCGGGAGAGACTCGGTTCCTCGTCTATTTGCCCCTGGAGTCGGAACATGAGTAGAGAGCCCAGGGTGTGGGTCATCGACGACGACCGCTCGATCCGCTGGGTCTTGGAGCGTGCATTGCGCAAGGCCGAGATGCACGTAACCTGCTTCTCCAACGGCGTCGGGGTTATGGAAGCACTGGAGCGGGAGAAGCCGGACGCGATTCTCTCCGATATCCGCATGCCCGGGATCGACGGGCTCGACCTCCTGCGCCAGGTGACTGCCCGGCATCCGGGTCTCCCGGTGATCATCATGACCGCCCACTCGGATCTCGATAGCGCAGTCTCGGCCTTTCATGGCGGTGCCTTCGAGTATCTCCCCAAACCCTTCGATATCGACGAGGCGGTGGCTCAGGTCGCCCGTGCTTGCCGTCGGGTGCGCACCGACATCCCGGAAGAGACCGCGGTGGCACGCGGGCCGGACATCATCGGCGAGGCCCCGGCCATGCAGGAGGTGTTTCGCGCGATCGGGCGGCTGGCGCGCTCGAACATCACTGTCCTCATCAACGGCGAGTCAGGCACCGGAAAGGAGCTCGTGGCCCACGCCCTGCATCGCCACAGCCCCCGGGCAGACCGTCCATTCATCGCGCTCAATATGGCCGCGATCCCTCGGGATCTCCTGGAGTCGGAGCTCTTCGGCCACGAGCGGGGGGCCTTTACCGGCGCACAGGCGCGGCGGGAGGGACGCTTCGAGCAAGCCGACAGGGGAACCCTGTTCCTGGACGAGATCGGCGATATGCCTGCGGAGCTGCAGACAAGACTCCTGCGCGTGCTCTCGGACGGCGAGTTCTATCGAGTCGGCGGACTTGCCCCCATACGGGTGGACGTGCGTATCATCGCGGCCACCCACCAGAACCTGGAGGACCTAGTGCGCCAGGGGCGCTTCCGGGAGGACCTGTTCCATCGGCTGAACGTGATCCGCATCCACATCCCGGCCCTTCGCGACCGGCGCGAGGACATTCCGCTGCTGATGCGTCACTTTCTGGCCCAGGCGGCCCGCGAGCTGGGTTGCGAGACCAAGGTGCTGTTGCCTGCGGCGATCGAGCACCTGAAGCGGCTCGATTGGCCAGGCAACGTCCGTCAGCTCGAGAACACCGCCCGCTGGGTCACAGTGATGGCCTCGGGCAAGGAGATTCAAGCCGAAGACTTGCCCCCGGAGCTGAATGCGGTGACCCCCGAGGAGGGCCGAGACGAGCCCTGGGAGACCGTCTTTCGGCGCTGGGCTCGTCACAGCCTCAAACAGGGTCAGGGCGCCCTACTCGACCAGGCCCTACCCGCCTTCGAGCAGATACTCATCCAGACCGCCCTGGAGCATACCGGTGGGCGCCGCCAGGAGGCGGCGCGACTCCTGGGGTGGGGGCGCAACACCCTGACCCGAAAGATCAAGGAGCTAAAGCTCGACCTGGGTAACGACCCGGAAGAGGCGTGACATTGAAACGTACCCGCCCTGCCCACAGATCGTCTCAAACAATACCGGATCGAATCAGTGGATAACAGCCAGGTCGAGCTCAAGGGCTCGGAGATACACGCCATCGACTGGGTTGACGGGGTTCTGCACATACGCTTCGCCCGCGCCTCGATAATCAAAAGCATGACCGGTTCCCGAGAGCGAACCCGCTGGTGGCAGGCGGGCGACCTCGTATTCGAGGGTGTCGTGTCCGTACCAACCCTGCTTCAGGGACCCAGGATGTGTGTCGGAGGCGATCTGGATGTCAACGTCTTCACCTACAGGGACCTCATCCCCATCCCCTTCGCCAGCCGCGGGCATATTCGCTGCCTACTCCGCCTGGAAGGGCAGTCGGAGCCGGTGGTCGTTGAGGCGGTCGCCGGGCGGCTGGACCTGGAGGGAGTGCCCAAGTACATCGAGCACATCCGCCCCTGAAGGCGTCCGCGCGAAATCTGCACAGCAAAAAGCCCGCTGTTTTCGCGGGCTTTTTCTGCGGGCTGTCGCGAGCGATCAGGCTAGTTTCGGGAGGAGCCGACGATCTGGTGAGCGAGATCCACCACCCGGTTCGCCATATCCGAATACTCATGACGGTAGTCGGCCAGTAAGCCCTCGCTGGACGCCCAGTAATCCTTGCCGCTGACCCCGTGCTCGTGCTCGTAATCGATGAACTGTTTCTGCATCGCGAGCATCTTGTCGATCAGATCCTGCTTCTCCCTTTTCAACGCTTCGATATCGCTCATGTTGGTGTCCCCCTTAGGGTATAGTCCGAAAGCGGACGGCAAATTTAGTAAATGCCGAAGTCTTAATATAGCATGGCGCCCGATGCGCCGGTCAACCAACCCGGTCCCACGGCGCCCGTCGGCGTCCCCCGTCCTCCCCTGGCCGTGCTGCAAATCGTCCTCTACGAGCCGGAGATCCCGCCTAACACGGGCAACATCATGCGCCTGTGTGCCAACATTGGAGCGCGTCTTCATCTGATCGAGCCACTGGGTTTCCGGCTAGAGGACCGGATGCTGCGGCGTGCCGGATTGGATTATCGGGAGTGGGCGGACACTCAGCTCCACCCCAATCTGTCGACTTGCCTGGACCGACTCGACTCGGCTCGTCTCTTCGCGGTCAGCACCCGCGCGCATCGGCCCTTCACGGATCCCGTCTTTCTTCCCGGGGATGCCTTCCTGTTCGGGCCGGAGAGCCGCGGTCTGCCGGTCGAGGTGCTGTATTCGTTGAGCCCCGAGCGCCGCATCCGCATTCCAATGGTCCCGGGCAACCGCAGCCTGAACCTCTCCAACGCAGTGGCGGTGGTCCTGTTCGAGGCATGGCGCCAGTTGGGTTTTCCGGGGTCGGCGAGCGGAGTCTGAGCTCAGTCGTCCTCGGCCTTGGGCTCCCGTTCCAGCAGGGCCGCGGTTGCCTCCAAGGGGGAGGCGCCCTCGTAGAGGACCAGGTAGACCTGCTCGGCGATGGGCATCTCCACCCCGAGGCGGCGGGCCAGTTGTCGCACCGCCTGCGCGGTCACCACACCTTCGACCTCCTGTCCGATCTCCAGTTTAGCGTCCGCGACGCTTAGACCTCGGGCCAGGCATAATCCCATGCGGCGGTTGCGCGACTGATCGTCGGTGCAGGTCAGCACCAAATCCCCCACACCGGCCAGACCCATAAAGGTCTCCGCCCGGCCGCCCAGGGCAGTGCCCAGACGGATCAGCTCCTTCAGCCCTCGGGTAATGAGTGCGGCCCGGGTGTTGGCGCCGAAGCCCAGACCGTCGGCAATGCCAGTAGCGATTGCAAGCACGTTTTTCGCCGCCCCGCTGACCTCGACCCCGACCATGTCCCCGCTCGTGTAGGCGCGAAAACGATCGCCATGCAGCAGGCCGGCGGTGTGTGCGGCAAAAACGGGGTCGTCGGAGGCGACGGTGACCGCCGTTGGCAGTCCCCGGGCGACCTCCCGGGCGAAGCTCGGACCGGACACCACCGCGAGGCTGTGGACTGGGAGCGTCGCCCGGGCGACCTGATGGAGCAGGCCCCCGCTCGCCGGGTCCAGACCCTTCGTGGCCCAGGCCAGGCCGATCTCCTGCGGGAGACGCTCGCGCAGATCGGCCACGACCTGTGCGAAGGCGTGGCTGGGGACCACCGCCAGGCAATCGCTGGCCCCGTCCAGGGCCGTCTCAAGGGAATCGGTCGCCGAGAGCCCTTCGGGCAGCGGGAACCCCGGAAGAAACAGGCGATTCTCGCGATCCCTTTGCAGCGCCTCGATCTGGGGCCGCTCGTGTCCCCAGATCCGGACCCGGTGGCCGTTGCGGCATAGTTGGATAGCGAGGGCCGTCCCCCAGGACCCGGCGCCCAGGACCGCGACCTTTGCCACCCCGGACTCGCTCAATGTGGCCGCACCTTCTCGACGGCGGCGTCCTCGCTGTCCCCCGTTTGCTGCTGGGCGAGCTGTTGGGCGAACAGGGCATCGAAGCTCACGTGCTGGAGCACGAGCTGAGGGAAGCTTCCGCGCACGACAAGGTCGGTTATTGCCTCGCGTGCGTAGGGGAACAGCAGGTTGGGGCAATAGGCGCCGAGCATGGGGCCCAGCTCCTGCTCGGAGAACCCACCCAGGGTGAAGATGCCTGCCTGGTGGATCTCAGCGATAAAGGCGGTTTTTTCCCCGACTTTGGCGGTGACCGTCACCGAGAGGACCACTTCGTAGGCCTGATCGGCCAGGCGATTGACCTTAGTGTTGAGGTCGAGCTCGTTCTGGGGCTTCCATTCGCCCCGGAAGATCTCCGGGGCGTTGGGTGACTCGAAGGACATGTCCTTGATGTAGATCCGTTGCACGGCAAACTGCCGTTCCGGATTGGTTTGATCGCTTTCGGCCATGCTGAAATCCGTTAGTGAGGTTGTAATCTAGCAACGGGGTCTTTGCTTAACGCTTTTTGCGCGTGAGCGGGAGGTTGGCCTCCTGCCAAGCGAGGATGCCGCCCTTCAGGTTGTAGACCTCCTCGAACCCTTCCTTGCGGAGCTGGTGACAGGCGGCCATGGACTGCCCGCCGGAGCGGCAGTTGACGATGATCGGCTTGCCCTTATGCTTGGCGAGCGCGGACATCTGGTTCTTGAACCCGTTAGATGGCACGTTCACGGCGTTGATAATGTGGCCTTTCCCGAAGTCCGCGGCCGGTCGTACATCGATGACCACCGCTTCCCGATGGTTGATAAGCTCCGTGGCCTTTAGGGGGTCCACGCTCCCGCGGTCTCCCACTAGCAGATTGTGGGTCAGGAGGCCCAGAATCACCGCGAGCGCGACGAACAAGTACCAATGATTACCGACGAACTCGACGATCTGGCTGAACAGCATGGACCGGGATTCTCATTGAGTTGTGTAGCCCGCCGCGGGGCGCGAGGGGCATGGGCGACGCGACGGGGTACCTGGTCCCCGCTCGGGGATAGGCACCGGTTTTGGACAGAGGCGCGGAGTATAAGGACCGCCGGGGCGTCCGTCATCCCGCCGCGAGCGGATCGGGCGATCGGGAAGCCACTGGGATCATTGGGTATGCTGGCAGAACACCTCGCGCATCATGCCGATGAGGCGCAGCGTGCGGCCGTCGCTCACCCGGTAGTACACGCGGTTGGCATCTTTGCGGGAGGCCAGGATGCCCTTGTCCCGTAAGATGGCCAGGTGCTGGGAGATGTTGCTTTGGGATGTCCCCACGTGGTCCACGATCTCTTGGACGCTGACCTCCTGGTCCCCCAGCGTGCACAGGATCTTCAGGCGCAGGGGGTGGGACATGGCCTTGAGGGAGCGAGAGGCCCGCTCGATGTCCTCGTCGTCCGCGAACAGGCTCATCTCGTCATCGCCGCCGGGTGCCGACTCGTTCAGCACCGGCCTGGAGGTGTGACTCAGATTGCTCGCCATCGCGTGGCCCCGCATGGATTTTTCATAATACGATAATAAGCTTTTTGTCGCCCCGTGCGAAGTATCCATGCGTGGATGCCGGGTTTAGCCCATGCCAGATCCCCTGCCCCTATACTGCATCTCCGCCGGTTTCCGACCTCCTTGAGCCAATGCCCTCAGCCCCCGCAAGCGATCGATGCTTTGTGCTTGCCGCCCCGCCCCGGCGTCGCGCGCGGGATTTGGGTGCCTTACTGCTTCTGGGTCTTTCCTGCGGGCCGTTCCGGCCCGTGCTGGGTGTCGAGGACCCGGATCGGGCGATCGATGCTCGCGAGCAAGACCTCGAGACCATTGAGCAGCGCGTCCAGTCCATCGGGGCCGAGCTTGCGGGCAAGAATGCGGAGCGCCAGGCCCTGGTGGCGGAGCTGGAAGGACGGGAGCGGGATGTGGCCGCCCTAGCCCTGGCAGGTCGGGAGCTTGCGCGCACCGTGAAGGAGCAGACCCGGGTCGCCGTCGAGCTTCGCGCGCGCCAGACGGAGCAGCAGGAGGCCCTCGCGAGCGAGCTGGAGCGACTGTCCGCGCTGCTGCGGACCGCTTATGCCTTGGGCCGTGCGGACGCCTTGCGCCTTCTGCTCAACCAGGAGGACCCAATACAGGCGAGTCGGATCCTGTCCTATTTCGCCTATTTCAACCGGGAGCGGGTGCGCCGCATCCGCGACGTGCAGTCGCGCTCCCAGCGTCTTGCCGCGCTGGCCCAGGGCGCGGAGCGGGAGGCTGCCCGCCTCGCGGCGCTCGCTGCCGAACAAGAGGCGATGCGCACGCGCCTGGAGGACGCCAGGGTACAGCGTGCCCAGGTCCTCGCCGAGCTTGAGCGAACCATCGCAACCGGCGAGGAGACCATGGCGGGGCTCGCTCGCGATGCGGAGAACCTGCGCCTCCTGGTCGATCACCTGCGCCAGCGCGCCCAGATCCACGCCGAGCTGGATGTCCGACGGGACCCCTTTGCCGCCCGTCGCGGTCGCCTACCCTGGCCCCTCCCCGAAGGTCGTGTAAGGGCTGGATTCGGCTCCCGGAAGGAGGGAGCGGAGCTGACGCAGGACGGGGTCCTGCTCGCGGCCCGGGAGGGGGAAGAGGTGCGCGCCGTTTACGATGGTCGGGTGGTCTATGCAGACTGGATGCTGGGATTCGGCATGCTGTTGGCGATCGACCACGGTGACGGATACATCACCCTCTACGGTCACAACGAGACCCTGCTCAAAGAGGTTGGGGAGTGGGTCTCCATGGGCGAGCCGATCGCGCTCGGGGGCAGAAGCGGGGGACGCGATGAGCCGGTGCTCTATTTCGCCATCCGCCACAACGGAGAGCCTATGGACCCTGCCGCCTGGTGCGGATGAGTGGCCGCATTCGCGACCCGCGGGCGGCAACGCGCCCAACCGTCGTCGCTGACGGTCGAGGCGACCGGGCCGCACGGCCCCGGGTGCCGATACGGCGGTCGCCCCGCTGTCGAGCGCCGTTGAAACGTGCGATCCTTAGACCACATCCGAGCGGGTGCGCGCGGAGCGGCGACGCCGACTCCCCGCCCTTCGGGCTACCGTCCGGCCCCCCTCGACGCTGCTTCAACGAGTCCAAAGAGCCATGCCCAACCCTGTCAAGCTTTCCCTGGCCCTCGGTATCGGTCTGATACTCGGTGGCGCCGCAGTTGCTGCGGGCGCTGTCGGTAACGCGGATCCCGCCGGCGTCGCGCGTGGCGAGTCCGCCGAGCCCCTGCCCCTCGACGACCTGCGGACCTTCGCCGAGGTCTACGGTCGTATCAAAGAGGACTATGTGGAAGGGGTCAAAGATAAGACCCTGCTCGAGAGCGCCATCCGCGGCATGCTCACCGGCCTCGACCCCCACTCCTCCTACCTGGATAAGGAGGAGTACCGGGACCTCCAAGTGGGGACCACCGGCGAGTTCGGCGGGCTCGGGATCGAGGTCGGTCTGGACGACGGCTTCATCAAGGTGATCTCGCCGATCGATGACACGCCGGCGAGCCGTGCAGGCATTCAGGCCGGGGATTTGATCATCCGGATCGACGACAAACCGGTAAAGGGGCTGAGCCTTAACGAGGCAGTGACCCAGATGCGGGGCAAACCTGGTTCCGAGATCCGGCTCACCATCTCGCGGGGGGCCGAGGGGCGTCCGTTCGAGGTGACGATCCAGCGCGACATCATCCACGTGGCGAGCGTTAAGAGCCGCTCCCTGGAGCCCGGGTTCGGCTATGTGCGCATCTCCCACTTCCAAGCGCGCACGACGGACGACATGCGCAGCGCCATTGCCAACCTGGAAAAGGACAACAAGGGTGAGCTCAAGGGTCTCGTGCTGGACCTGCGCAACAACCCCGGTGGGGTGCTCAATGCGGCCGTGGGGGTGAGCGACGCCTTCATCACCGACGGCCTGATCGTCTATACCAAGGGTCGTCTGGCGGACTCCAAGCTCCAATTCAAGGCCGGCCCGGACGACGTGCTGAGCGGGGCACCGCTGGTGGTCCTGGTGAACGGAGGCAGCGCCTCTGCCTCCGAGATCGTGGCTGGCGCTATCCAGGACCACAGGCGTGGCCTCATCCTGGGTACCCAGACCTTCGGCAAGGGCTCGGTCCAGACCATTGTCCCGATCGACGACAGTACCGCGCTCAAGCTTACGACGGCACGGTACTACACCCCCTCCGGCCGTTCCATTCAGGCCCAGGGGATCGCGCCCGACATCAAATTAGAGCCCGGGGAGTTTAAGCCGCAGGGTGAGCCGGATCTGGATCCGGTCAAGGAGTCCGACTTGGTCAGGCACCTGGATTCGGCGAAGAGCTCCAAGGACGACGCGAAAGGCGAGGCCAAGAAGGCCCTCGCGGCCGAGGACTTCCAGCTAGCGGAGGCCCTCAACGTGCTTAAGGGCCTCAGCATTTTGGGTCGCGCCCAGGGCGGATGAGCGTGCGCCGAGGACTTGCCTGCCGATCGACCGATAGGAGACGCGAGAAGATGCCAAGGGTACTGATGCCACTTGCGGAGGGTTTCGAGGAGCTGGAGGCGGTGACCATCGTCGATCTGCTCCGCCGTGCGGAGATCGAAGTCGTGATCGCTGGGCTGAAGCCCGGTCCGGTGACCGCGAGCCGGGGCACCGTATTGGTGCCCGACAGCACCTTGGAGGCGGAGATGGCGGGCACCTTCGACATGGTCGTGCTGCCCGGGGGGCTCCCGGGTGCGCGTCACCTGGAAGAGGACCCGCGGGTTCTGGACCTGCTTCGGCGTTACGCGGCGCAGGGCCGCTACACAGCGGCCATCTGCGCCGCGCCTAAGGTCCTGGCCCGCGCTGGCCTGCTCGAGGACAAGACCGCGACAGCCTATCCCGGATCGGTGGCTGCGGCGGAGTTTCCCCGGCTCAACCTGGTGCAGGAACCCACGGTGGTGGATGGGCGCGTGGCCACATCCCGTGGCCCCGGGACCGCGATGGACTTCGCCCTCTGTCTTGTCGAGCTCCTGGTCGGCGAGGAGCGGCGCCGGGACGTGGAGTCCCACCTGGTTCGTCCGACCTGAGCCCGATCCGCCGATCCGGTTGCCCGCGGACCGTGCCGGACGGTGCGGTTCAAGACACAAGATCCTGCCTCGGTCGCGATGACCCGAACCCTTGAGATCGCCCTGATCCTCGCCGCTTCGAGCGGGGCCTTCGCCCTGAGTGCGGCCTCGACCCGTTGGCTCGTCTCTCGGGCAGACGCAATGTCCGGCCTGCTTGATCGTCCGAATGCGCGCTCGCTCCATCACGCCCCGGTACCGCGCAGCGGCGGACTGGCAGTGATCCTGGCATTCGGGTCTGTATGGGGGCTTCTTGCCCTCTTGGGTTTCGCCGTCCCGGAGCTCGCGTGGGTCGCAGGTGCGGCCCTGCCCGTGGCAGCGGTCTCGCTTATGGACGACTTCGGGCATATCCCAAGTCGACTCCGTCTGGGGGTGCATTTAGGCGCCGCCCTGATCCTGATCGCCGGAGGTCTTGGCTGGGCCGTGCTCGATCTCCCGGGGACCGACTGGCCACTGCCCTCGCCCCTGGTCTGGGCGCTTACCCTGCTGTATGTCGCCTGGCTGGCGAATCTGTATAACTTTATGGACGGAATGGACGGGTTCGCCGGCGGTATGGCCCTCTTCGGGTTCGGCGCCCTCGCGGTGCTGGGCTGGCAGGGGGACGACCTCCCCTTCACCCTGGCAGCCGCCAGCGTCTCCGCGGCCGCGGGCGGATTCCTCACCGGCAATTTCCCGCCCGCCCGCATCTTTTTGGGGGACCTGGGGTCCTCCACCCTGGGCCTGATCGCAGCCGGGCTCTCGCTCTGGGGGACAGGTCGGGGATTATTTCCCCTGTGGGTGGCGTGGCTCGCCTTTTCGCCCTTTATCGTCGACGCGACCTGGACCTTGCTCGCGCGGCTCGCCCGCCGGGAGCGGATCTGGGAGGCCCACCGCAGCCATCACTACCAGCGCCTGGTCCTGGCCGGCTGGGGCCACCGCAAGACGGTGCTGCGCAGCTACCTGGTCATGGCTGGGGCCGCCGCC
>JBGSOR010000291.1:0-2016 GCA_041738985.1 Chromatiaceae bacterium
ACCGCGGGCCTGCGCCCGGTGCCGCTTGATGCGGACCGTTACGTGCGCCTCATGGCGAGCCTGCTCAACTGGGACCCCCGCGCCGGGTGGCGCGACCGGATCGTGCCCGAATGCGATCCGCACCGGCCGATCCGCGAGCAGTTTCTCGACTTGACCCATGCCCTGGAGGTCGACGCCCGGGGCATCGCCCTGGGAACCCACCGCGCCCAGGTCTTCTCGGTCAAGCGCTTCCCCGACCGGGTGGGGTTCGGGCTGGCGTCGCGCTATCTGGGGGACCTGGTGTCCGGCACCCGGGGCATCCGCCACAACGTGCTCGCGAGCCTCACCGTGCGCTTTCCCGATCCCGAGGCCGCGCGGGCCAAGCTTGCCGCCAAGCGCCAATGGGCCACCCACCAGGCGTTGGGACCGTTGGTGAGCTACCTGCCCGCCCTGGGCCGCACCAAGGGCGGCTACGACGCGCTGTTCCAGTGTCTCGACAACGGGGACCGCCCGCTCCAGTGCTACCTGGGGCTGATCCTGTTCGCGCCCGCGCCGGAGGCGACCGCCGCCGGCTCGAATCTGCGCACCTACTGGCGCGAGCTGGGGTTCCAGGTCATGCCCGACCGGTACTTTGCCCTGCCGCTGTTTCTCCATTGCCTGCCGTTCGGCCCGGACCGCGACGCCATCCGCCACACCCTGCGCTACCGCACCCTGGCCGCGAGCCATGCGACCGCGCTCCTGCCGGTGTTCGGAGACTGGAAGGGGACCGGGGATTCCGTCCTGCAACTCGTGAGGCGGGCCGGGCAGCTGATGGACCTGAACCTGTTCGACTCGGCGACCAACTACAACGCCGTGGTCGCTGCCTCCTCGGGGTCGGGCAAGTCGTTCCTCGCCAACGAGCTCATCGCCACCAACTTAAGCGTCGGCGGGCGGTGCTGGGTCATCGACGTGGGACGCTCCTACCAGAACCTGTGCGAGGCGCTGGACGGGCAGTTCATCGCCTTCGCCCGCGACGCCCGCCTCTCCATCAACCCCTTCGCGCTGATCGTCGATTGGGACGAGGAGGCGGACGTGGTGGCGGCGCTGGTGACCGCCATGGCCGCCCCGACCGAGCCGCTGACGGACTTCCAGACCGCCGGTCTCAAACGCGTGCTCAAGACCCTGTGGGACGCGCAGGGCCGGGCGATGAACATCGACGCCATCGCCGAGGCGCTGGCGGCGTGCGGGGACACGCGCCTGAACGACGTGGGGCACCAGCTCTACCCCTTCTCGTCCGCGGGCGAGTACGGCCGTTTCTTCCACGGCGAGAACACCGTCGCCTTCAACGCCAACCTGGTGGTCCTGGAGCTCGAGGAGCTCAAGGGCCGCAAGCACCTGCAACAGGTCATCCTGCTGATCCTGATCTATCAGATCCAGCAGGCGATGTATCTGGGGGAACGCGGCCAGCCCAAGTTGGTGTTCATCGACGAGGCCTGGGACCTCCTGACCCAGGGCGACGTGGCCAAGTTCGTCGAGGCCGGGTACCGGCGCTTCCGCAAATATTTCGGGGCCGCAATCACGGTCACCCAAAGCCTCAACGACCTCTACACCAACCCCACCGGCCGGGCGATCGCCGATAACAGCGCCCACACCCTGCTCTTGGCCCAGCCAGCGCAAGCCATCGACCAGCTGCGCGCGGAAAATCGGCTCCCCATGTCGCCGGCCGGCGCCGAGCTGCTGAAGTCCGTGCATACGGTGCCAGGCGCCTATTCCGAGATCATGGTGCTGACCGACCGCGGCGCGGGCATCGGGCGGCTGGTGGTGGACCCGTTCCGGCGGCTGCTCTACAGCACGCGGCCCACCGACGTGGCGGCGATCCGGGCGCTGCGTCGGGAGGGGTTGAACCTGCGCGAGGCGCTCGACCGGTTGCTGCAGGAGACAGGGCATGGCGCCTGACCCGACCCCGGACCCGTCGCGCCGACGTCACCCCGGGATCGGCTGGCCGGCGACGACCCTGGGCCTGTGTGTGTGCGCGCTGATCAGCGGCTACCTGGGCGC
>JBGSOR010000412.1:0-4239 GCA_041738985.1 Chromatiaceae bacterium
CCTTCCCCGCCCTGCTGACGGGGCTGAACCGCCTGCGCCACGGGGATACCGGTCCCAGGCAGTACGCCGCCCGGGGCGTGGTGCGCATCGAGGCCCGTACCCTATCCGCAGGCCCGGGTGCCGCGACCCTGGTCCTGGATCTCGGCTTGAGCCCCGGCTGGCACCTCAACGCTCACCGGCCGCTTCAGGACTACCCGATCCCCACCGCGATCCGGCTGGGCGGCGAGGCCCCCGGCTGGAGTATGGGAAAGGCCAGCTATCCGCCCCCGGAGGTCCTCAAGCTCGGCTTCCAACGCGAGCCCTTGGCCGTGTACCAGGGCCGGATACGGATCGAAGCGGCGCTGACGCCGGAGCCAGGCGACCGGCCAAAGACCTGGCTACGGGTGGAACTGCGCCTGCAAGCGTGCAGCGACGACCGCTGCCTTCCTCCCGAGACTCGGGTGCTCCAGATCCCATCCGTGGAAACCTTATGACCCCACGGCTCTGGACCATTGGCCTATCGGCCATTCCCCCTCGCCCAGCACGCAGCGCCCGTGACGATCCCGTTAGCAGCGTCAGCGCGTGGCCCTCCCCTTGTCCAGGCGCACCGCTGGCGCAACCCCCTCCAACCGCCGCCCCTCGAAACCCGAGTATCGCAGACGCTCCTCCCCATCGACGATCGCCGCCTGCAGGGTCTCGCCGCGCATCCGCCCGAGCCCGAGGATAATTGCCTCGGTATCGGAGATCGGCTGGAGCGGGACCTGAATGGTGTTCGGCGACAACAGCGGCAGCTTGTAGCTCATGCAGAGCTGGCCGTCGCGGAGCTTGACCTGGAGCTCGGTCAGGGGGAACCCTCGGTCCGGGTTGAGTATTCGGTACGTGCCGACCCGCTTGCGCCAGACCTCGGGAACCGGGGCGGCCGGCACCTTTTCGCCCAGCAAGATCTTCTCGCCACCCTTTTGGGCGACGACCACATCACGCCCGCCGATGCGTTGGGTCTGGAAGCGCAGGTCCGCCAGAGGCCGCAGGGATGGCGTCAGGGAGCGGGTCGCACCCCGATCCAGTCCGAACCAGCCGTTGGGATAGGGGATCAGATCGAAGGTCTTATCCACGATACAGGCACAGAGCTTGGCGTCCTTCGGACGAATGGAGATCAGGCCGAAGTCCGTGGCGTAGTTGCCGGCCAACTCGGCGGGCCGGAAGTCGCCGCGCCTCTTCTCGACTGCACTCGCAAAACGCTCCGCCGCGACTGGGGCCGGCCTCACCGCGAGCGTGCGGGCCAGGATCTCTTCGGCCAACTGAGCCGTCAGGTCCCGCGATCCGTCGCCGTTGGATAGGACCGCGACGCCCAGGCCCCGCTCCGGCAAGAGGATCGCCTCGGCGCTGAAGCCCAGGGTCGTCCCGCCGTGGCGAACGACGATTCCCCCGCCAGGAATGCTGTCATTCTCCAGGAACCAGCCCAGCCCAACCATCATCCCCAGGTCCAGCGCAACATCTTTGTTCTGCGGCTCGAGGATCTCCCGCAGGGTCCCAGGTTTGATGAAGACCTGGCCGTCTGTCGTCCGATTCGTGAGCATCGCCTGCATGAACCGCCCGAGATCCGTCGCCGAAGTGGAGAGACCCGCGGCCGGCAGGTCGCGCATCGGCGGCAGGGCCATCTCGCGTCCGTCCCGGTATCCCTTGGCAACATCGCCGCCCGCTTCGTTGCGTGAGCGAAAGGCGCTGCGAGTCATCCCCAGGGGGCGCAGGATCCGCTGCTCCATGTATTGGTCATAGGGCATACCGGAGACCTGCTGCACCAGGTGCCCGAGCAGGGTGTAACCGACATTGGAATAGCTGAAGACCAAATTGGGCGGGAAGCAGGCGTACTCGTCCTTCAGCTTGGTTGCCACCGCGGTGAAGGATTGGTCGGTCCACATCCCTTTATTGAGGTCAGTGGGCAGACCCGAGTGATGGGACAGCACACTGCGCACCGTGATCGGCTCGGCCGAGGTGTCGAAGCGGCTGCGGATGGAGAAGGCCGGCAAATAGGCCGCGAGCGGCTGGTCGATATCGATCAGACCCTGCTGCGCCAATTGCATGACTGCGATGGCGGTCAGGGGCTTGGCGAGGGAGCCCGCGCGGTAGCCGGTGTCGCCGGTGGCGGCCTGCCGGTTGGCGATATCCGCGTGCCCGAAGCCTTGCGACCAAAGCACATCGCTCCCGCGTACCAGCGCGATGCTCATGGCAGGTATTTTGAACCGTTTCTGCGCGGCCCGGATGAGCGGGGCGAGGTCGTCGCGGATGGTCGCGGCGGCCTTGCGAACCCGAGCGGCATCCGAGGGCATCGGAAGCTCCGTCCACCCTCCAACGGCGGTTTGCCACCCAAAGCTCAATAGGGCGACCGTTACCGCGACACGCGATCGTTTAGTCCAGCCACCCATGACGATCATCCACTGTTCTAGGCTCCCTGAGGAGAAGGGCCACTCGGCGCCTCCCGGCGCCAAGCGGCCCTTCGCGGTGGACACCCCTTGCGCCTCAGTAGCCGCCACTCGACAGGTCGGGGTTCTGGAACCCGCCGTAGATGTCGACGCGGCCCCAACTCGGGTCTGCCTTGGAGGCGGACTTGAACAGGGCGCTGTCGCCTCCCCCGCGAGCCCAATGCGTAGCGTCGCCGATTCCCGGCTGCACGCCGGTCATCTGGTCGGAAACGGATGCTTGCCAATGCGCAAGATCGGGGTTGCCGTCGGCGAGGCCATAGTAGATGTCGACCGCCGCGACGTTGGCCGCGAACAGGCCGGTGGTCAGTAGGGTTATCAGCGTCTTCATGGGTACTCTTCTCCAGACTAGCGGTTTCGTGAAGGGCGTTGCTTGCCCGTTAGAACCAGGGGCCGGCAGCGGCACTGGTCTTGCCCAGTAGTCGAGCGGAGAAGACGAAACCTTACACTCGCGAAAAATGGCCGTCTGGATTGCGCCGTTGGCGGCGAATGCCCATCGCCGCGGCCTGTCGAGCCCGCTGCCCATTACAGATGCTCGAATGGAGACGGCTCGTTGAAGGGGTCTGACAATCATCGGCACGATTATGGGAAGCCCCTTCCTGCGATCTCAAGAACTTCGCCGCGACATGAGTTTCCGAGCTTTTGAATTGTGAGACGGTTTTTTGAGGCAGATTTGCCCGGATTTCAGACTCTTTTTCTCTACGGTCGACCTGTCTCAGAAAACGTCCGGAAGCCGGGGGCTCGGGTGCAACGGAGCAGAAAACCTAGGTAGTGGCGGAACCCCATGGTTTTCAGAGACTTCCGGCCTGTCGTCTCACTGGGGTATACCCCAACCTGGCGTCAGTCGGACTCGCCCCCAGGCGTCAGGATAGAGTGCCTTTCGGCGTTGTCCGACGCCGCTTCCGCAATGTCTCAGACCTCAACCTGACAGGCGCCCTCCTTCCTGTACGATATCGGCCGTTTGGTGAGCTGACCCCTTGATTGTCACGCCCCGATTGCCCCTTGTCTAGCTCAGGTAAGCAATATCGAGCCGGAGCCTCTGGGTGCGGCTCCAGGCCCGGCTGCGGTGTTGGTGATCGCGCCCGCGGCGGGCTTGGTCTCGAGCCGATGCCTTGCAGGTCGTCGCGTCCGGCGGGACTCGGGCGCGGCCGCTCCCTGCACGAGCACCTCGAGACCGAGCGCGACCGGGCGTGGTGCCGCCAGCCGCCACTTCGGACACGGCAGCGCCAACCCGCCCCGTCGGAAAACACATGTTTTCCGACACCAGGTAACACGTTATGGCGAGATCGAGAAAACAACACCCTGCGCGCCCGAAAATCGTACGGAAACCCCTGTCGGAATGCGCTAGCATACGGGAACCCCAACACGATGGTTTTCCGTACATGCTGGTCGGCTACATGCGGGTCTCGTCGGAGTCGGACCGCCAGACCACGGACCTGCAACGCGACGCCCTGCTGGCCGCGGGCATCGATGCGCGGCATCTGTTCGAGGACCATGCGTCCGGCGCCCAAGACGACCGCCCCGGATTGGCCGGGGCCTTGGCGTTCGTGCGCCCCGAGGACGTCCTCGTGGTCTGGAAGCTCGACCGTCTGGGCCGCTCCCTGTCGCACCTGATCGCCATCGTCAACGCCCTCAAGAAGCGACGGGTCGCCTTCCGCTCGCTCACCGAGGGGATGGACACCACGATTCCCTCCGGCGAGCTGCTGTTCCATGTGTTCGGCGCGCTGGCCCAGTACGAACGGGCGGTCACCCAAGAGCGCGTCCGCGCCGGGCTGGCCGCGGC
>JBGSOR010000452.1:0-3235 GCA_041738985.1 Chromatiaceae bacterium
CCGCTCGGACCGTCCGCGGGCAACGTCGCGGCCCAGACGATGCCGCGGGCACCCTCCTCGACGGTGAGCGTCGCGTTGGGGCCGCCCATGTCGGTCTGAACCCAGCCGGGGCAGACCGAGTTGATCTTGACGTCCGTGCCCTGGAGCTCGTCCGCGAAGATGCGCGTCACGGCGTTCAGCGACACCTTGGAGAGCCGATAGGCGGGGCAGCCGCCGTTCATGTCGCTGAGCTGGCCCATGCCGGAGGAGACGTTGACGACGCGCCCGTGCCCCTGCATCAGCGGGATCAGCTCTTGGCAGAGCCTGAGCGCGGCGAGCGTGTTGGTCTCGAAGGCGGTGCGGATGGTTTCGAGCTCCGCCTTGAAGATGCTCGCGGCGGGCGTCCCGGGACTCGGGTCCAGGAAGATGCCGGCGTTGTTGACCAGCGCATCGAGTCGCCCATAGTCACGCACGAGCAGGTCCTTGATTGCGCGGATGGACTCGGCGGCCGTGACGTCCAGCACGGCAAAGCGCACGTCGGCGCCGCCGCCGGCGATCTGCTCGGCGGCGCTGCGGCCTTCCGACTCGCGCCTCGCGGTGAGCAGCACACGATGGCCCAGGTCTGCGAGCTGGCGGGCGGTCTCCAAGCCGAGGCCGCGGTAGGCACCTGTGACGACGGCGACGGGGGATGCGTTCATGTGAATCTCACCTCGGCTTGCGGTGGTGTCTGCATATCGGGGCTGTTGCGGAGCGTGGTCCGGTTTCCCGGGGGAGGCTAAGGGGATCTGGGGATAGGGGATAGGGGATAGGAAATACAACCGGACGGGCGGCTGTGGTCGGTGAAACCTGGCACCTAAGGAGTGGGCGCTGGTTGTCGGGGGAACCTAGCATCGAAGGACTGGGCCCTGCAAGGGCACAGTGTGAGCCATCTTCCACCAGGGGCTGCGCGGCCCCTGGCGGTGGGTGATCGTGCTGTGGCTGCTGCTACTCGGGGGACTCATCGCCCTGGCCTTCACCCTAACGCCGTGATCGGCCAGTGGGCGATTTGATTCAGGTTAAGGAGCGCCGGCCAGTGATGGCGGACCATCGGGAGGCTCGCTGGCCGGCACGACACCGGGCTCCGGCGGGTCGACTCAGCACACCAAGACCTTCAGGAGGCCCTCATCATGCGCTAAACCCCATTCTGGCCGGTGCCCTGGCCCTTGCCACCGGTCTGGCCCAGGCCGCGACACCAGCGGACGCCTGTACCAACCTGGCCGCGGCCCGCGCGGCACTGGTCGCCATGCTCGATGAACCCGATGCCGCGAATCAGGCCGGCTATGTGGAACGGATCAAGGCCGCGAGCGCGGCCCTGGATGCGAACCTGGCGGCCATGGCGGGCGGCCCTGACGCGGCCAAGGCGGACGCCTTCAAGCCGGTCTGGGAGGCCTTCAAGGCCACTCGGGAGGGCGCGATCGTCCCGGCCGTCAAGTCCGGTGACAGGGCCAAGGCCAAGGGGCTTGCCACCGGCGTCCAGGCCGGGCGGATGAAGGACATGAAAGCAGCCATGGGCTGCAACTAATCTGCTCTGGCCGCTGGGCCGGTCCGCCGCTCGGCGGCCCGGCCCCCTCACTCTGGTACGCCAAGATGCACGTCGTCCCTGCCGGCCTCCCCGTTCAGTCCGCCCCGGACCCGGAGATTCATTACCAACCGCAGGGCAACGAGGTCCGGCTCTTCGAGCACGCCTACCACAACCGCCTGCCCATCATGATCAAGGGGCCGACCGGCTGCGGTAAGACCCGCCTGGTCCGTTACATGGCCGAGCGGCTGGGCCGGTCCCTCTATACCGTGGCCTGCCATGACGACTTGACTGCGGCGGACCTGGTGGGCCGCCATCTGATCGGCGACACCGGGACCTTCTGGTCGGACGGACCCCTGACCCGCGCGGTGCGGGAGGGCGCCATCTGCTACCTGGACGAGGTGGTGGAGGCGCGCAAGGACACCACGGTGGTTCTGCATCCCCTGACCGATGATCGCCGAATGCTGATCCTGGAGCGCACCGGGGAGACCCTGGACGCCCCGGACGGCTTCATGCTGGTGGTCTCCTACAACCCGGGCTATCAGAACCTGCTCAAGGGCATGAAACCCAGCACCCGACAGCGCTTCGTGGCCCTGACCCTGGGCTTCCCTCCGCCGGACCTGGAGGTCCGCATCCTGATGGCCGAGACCGGTATCGAGCTGCCCCTGGCCCGCCGGCTGGTGGGCCTGGCCGGGTCCTTGCGGGCATTGAAGGACCACGATCTGGACGAGGGGGCCTCCACCCGGCTCCTGGTCTATGCCGCGACCCTGATCCAGAGTGGCCTGACCCCCTTGGAGGCGTGCCACTCGGCCCTGGTGGAGCCCCTGACCGACGACGCCGAGACCATCGCCGCCCTGCGGGAGGTCATCGATGCCAGCCTCGGTTGAAGTGACCGGGCCCTCGACCCGTGAACCGGGCTCGCCCCCGGGCCAGGGGCTCGCGGTCCTGGCCGCGTCCCTGTACCTGGCCAACCTGCTGGTGATCCCAGTCCTGGGATTTCTGGCCCTGGCCTGGCTCTTCATTCGGTGCGACCGCAACACCCCCCTGCTCGCCCAGGCGCATGTCAACCAGGCCTTCTCCGCCAGCCTCTGGGCGGGGGTCCTGCTGGTGCTGGTGAACCTGCTCATCTTCCTGTTCGGTGGCTACCGGGGGGTCCACACCTGGGTCATTGTGATCCTCTATTTCACTATTTCACCTTCGTGCATTCGACCCTGGTCCTGCTCGGCATCGTCGCCCTGGCCAAGGCCATGGCCGGTCAGTGCTGGCGAATGCCCCTGATCGGCGGGCGTCTGGTCTGTCCCCACATATTCACCCCAGGTCAGGATGTTCTCCATCCGGATGGCGACCAGGCCCCGGTTTTCCCCCGGAAGCTCGGCGCGCTCCCCCTGGCGGCGGCGCCGACCGAGGTCGGCGGTCCGATCTTCCGGTCCGCGCTCCGATTCGGTGGCCGAATCCGATGGGACCGGCTCGCCCAGGGGCAAGGGCGGGTCAGGATGCAGCCAGAGGGGCACCGGGGCCGGCGGGCGTTTGCCACTTGGCAGGGCCGCGACGGTCCCGGGCGAGTCGAGGTTCTATCCGAGGGCGAGCGTCTGCCGGAGTGGGACTGGAAGGCGCGGCGACTTCTGCCGGATCGCTGCCGCATCCAGGAGCTCCTGGCCGCGGTGGCCCCGCCCTGTCCGCTGCCCGACCACCTGCGTC
>JBGSOR010000459.1:0-5171 GCA_041738985.1 Chromatiaceae bacterium
GCCGGTGGGCGGCCGGGTGCCGGACCCGGCGGCGGAGCCCGATGCGGTAAAGGCGGCCGGCATCCGCCGTGCGCTGGACTATATGGGTCTGGAGCCCGGG
Source organism: Chromatiaceae bacterium (assembly GCA_041738985.1). GTDB lineage: Bacteria > Pseudomonadota > Gammaproteobacteria > Chromatiales > Chromatiaceae > Thiodictyon. The sequence goes on from JBGSOR010000459.1 coordinate 101, forward strand.
ACGCCGATCGTCGAGATCCGCCCGGACAAGGTCTTCATCGGCTCCTGCACCAATTCCCGGATCGAGGACCTGCGGGCGGCCGCCGCGGTGGCCAAGGGCCGCAAGGTGGCCCCCGAGATCAAGCTGGCCCTGGTGGTCCCGGGCTCCGGGCTGATCAAGGCCCAGGCGGAGGCGGAGGGCCTGGATCGCATCTTTACCGACGCCGGGTTCGAGTGGCGCGAGCCGGGCTGCTCCATGTGTCTGGCTATGAACGCAGACCGCCTGTCTCCAGGGGAGCGGTGCGCGTCCACGTCTAACCGCAACTTCGAGGGCCGGCAAGGGCAGGGCGGACGTACCCACCTGGTCAGCCCGGCTATGGCGGCGGCGGCTGCCGTGACCGGCCGATTCGTCGACGTGAGGGAGATCCAATGAAGCCCTTTCAGCGCTTTACCGGGGTCGTCGCGCCCCTGGACCGTGCCAACGTGGACACGGACGCCATCATCCCCAAGCAGTTCCTGAAGAGCATCCACCGCAGCGGCTTCGGGCCCTATCTCTTCGACGAGTGGCGCTACCGGGACCACGGCGAGCCCGGCATGGACTGCACCGATCGGCCCCGCAACCCGGACTTCGTGCTGAACGACCCGCGCTATGCGGGGGCCCAGATCCTGCTGGCTCGGGAGAACTTCGGCTGCGGCTCTTCCCGGGAGCACGCCCCATGGGCGCTCGAGGATTTCGGTTTCCGGGTCATTCTGGCGCCGAGCTTTGCGGACATCTTTTTCCATAACTGCTTCAAGAACGGCATCCTGCCCATTGTCCTGGATGCGGGCGTCATCGATGGGCTCTTCGCCCGGGCGAGCGGCCCGGAGGCCCTGAAGATCGCGGTGGATCTGCCGGCCCAAACGTTGAGCCTGGACGGCGAGACCATTCCATTCGCGGTGGATGCGTTTCGGAAGCAGTGTCTCGTCGAGGGCCTGGACGATATCGGCCTGACTTTGAAGCATGTCGACGCGATCCGTGCCTACGAAGACCGGCGGCGGGTCGAGGCACCCTGGCTATTTGCCTGAGCCTATTCGCGCCAGGGCGACGTATTCGTCGCCAGCGTCCGCTAGAGCTCTCCGTGGACTGGGAAGAGCGCAGCGAATCCCAGCATTGCAGCGGCTTTCGAAGCGGGAAGCGCTGGGTTTCGTTCCTCAACCCAGCCTACGGGAAAAAGGCTCACGATCTTCGTCGTGGGTCAATTCGCCTCGCAGGCGACGCATGGTTTCTCCACAGAGGGTAGACAGTTGACTAAGAAGGTTTTGGTGCTCCCGGGCGACGGCATAGGTCCGGAGATCGTCGCGGAGGCGGTGAAGCTCATTCGTGCGCTCAATGCCAGCGGTGCGGTCGACATCGAGCTGCAGGACGGCGTCGTGGGCGGTGCCGCCTATGACCTCACGGGCGACCCCCTTCCCGAAGAGACCCTGAGTGCCGCTAAGGGAGCGGATGCGGTGCTGCTGGGTGCCGTGGGCGGGCCCAAGTGGGAGCCTCTACATATCTCGAAGCGGCCGGAGAAGGGACTGCTCGGCTTGCGTGCCGGTCTGGGGCTTTTCGCTAATCTGCGTCCCGCCATTCTTTATCCCCAGCTCGCCGATGCGTCGACCTTGAAGCCGGAGGTGGTCTCCGGACTCGATATCCTGATCGTGCGCGAGCTGACCGGAGACATCTATTTCGGTCAGCCCCGGGGGGTGGAGACCCTGCCGTCCGGCGAGCGCAGAGGTATCAACACCATGGTCTATTCGGAGTCCGAGGTGGAGCGCATTTGTCGCGTCGCCTTCGATCTGGCCATGAAGCGCGATCGGCGGGTCTGCTCGGTGGACAAGGCGAACGTGCTGGAATGTACCGAGATGTGGCGGGAGGTGGCGACCCGGGTCGCCAAGGACTATGCGGAGATCGCCCTGAGCCACATGTATGTGGACAACGCGGCCATGCAGCTCGTACGCGCACCCAAGCAGTTCGATGTGATGGTGACCGGCAACCTGTTCGGGGACATCCTTTCGGACTGCGCCTCCATGCTCACCGGGTCCATCGGTATGCTGCCTTCGGCCTCGCTGAATGCGGCCAGTCAGGGGATGTACGAGCCCATCCATGGCTCAGCCCCGGATATCGCCGGCAAGGGTGTGGCCAATCCGCTGGCGACCCTGCTCTCGGTGGCTATGATGCTGCGCTATTCCTTGGGGGCGCCAGCAGCGGCGGACCGCATCGAGTCTGCCGTGTCCCGGGTCCTGGACCAGGGCTTGCGGACCGCGGACATCATGTCCGCCGGGATGCGCCAGGTGGGGACGGTCGAGATGGGCGAGGCCGTGGTAACGGAAGTGGCGAGTGGCTAGTGGCGAGGCTGTATTGGCATCCGCCCGCAAAGCTCGCAACTCGCAACTCGCAACTCGCTACTTTAAATATATGAATCGCATCGGTTTCGTCGGTTGGCGCGGGATGGTTGGCTCGGTCCTGATGGACCGTATGCGGGCGGAGGGCGACTTCGCCCTGATCCCGGAGCCGGTCTTCTTCACCACCTCCCAGGCCGGCGAGTTGGGGCCGGATGTGGGCCGCGGCGCCCAGCCGCTCCTGGATGCCGGGTCTATCGAGGTTCTGCGCGGCCTGGACGTTATCGTCACTTGCCAGGGGGGCGACTACACCAAGGATGTCTATCCGAGGCTGCGCGCCGGCGGTTGGGACGGCTACTGGATCGATGCCGCCTCGTCCCTGCGCATGGAGCCCGGGGCGACCATCGTCCTGGATCCGGTGAACCGGGACGTCATCGACGCGGCCCTGGCCGCTGGGCGGCGGGACTTCATCGGCGGCAACTGCACCGTGAGCCTGATGCTCATGGCGATCGGCGGGCTCTTTCGGGAGGGTCTGGTGGAGTGGGTCAGCTCCATGACCTACCAGGCCGCCTCCGGGGCGGGGGCCAAGAACATGCGCGAGCTGCTGAGCCAGATGGGGATGCTCCACGGGAGCGTCGCCCCGATGCTGGCGGATCCCGCCTCGGCGATCCTGGAGATCGACCGGGCGGTCACCGAGACCATGCGCGCCGATGCCTTCCCGACCGAGAGCTTCGGCGCCCCCCTGGCCGGGAGCCTGATCCCCTGGATCGACACCCAGCTCCCCAACGGCCAAAGCCGGGAGGAATGGAAGGGCCAGGCGGAGACGAACAAGATCCTCGGGCGCGCGTCCGATCCGATCCCGGTAGACGGGCTGTGCGTGCGTGTCGGGGCCATGCGCTGTCACAGCCAGGGGCTAACCATCAAGCTGGACCGCGACCTGTCGGTGCCCGAGGCGGAGTCGATTATCGCTGACGCCAACGACTGGGTCCGGGTAATCCCGAACGACCGGGCGCGCACCGTTACGGATCTGTCCCCCGCAGCAGTGACCGGACGCCTGGAGGTCCCGGTGGGCCGGCTGCGGACGATGAGCTTGGGCAAGCGCTATCTGGCGGCCTTTACGGTCGGCGATCAGCTGCTCTGGGGGGCGGCGGAGCCCCTGCGGCGTATGCTGCGTATCCTGCTCGCGCGCTGATCGAACGGGGTTGCCGCAGCCTCGCGCGCGATCTTTGGTGAAGCCTTATGGATTCGGATATAGTTCGGGAGCTTGAGCGACTTCAGAACGCGTAACGACTGCACTGGGGCGGTTTTTTGCGGGAGGGGCGCACATTTCGGGTTGGGGCGGTTGCGCTATAAGGGCATCTCCCGCAGGGGGTATCGCGTATCGCATCGGGCAGCTGCGGGTCGAGGGCTTCGCCGCATCCCGCATGCCCCCTCGGGTAAAGCGAATCGCCGAGCAGTCGTTCACTGGTGTAAACCGTCGCTCACCGATGTAGAGGGAGGAGGATGTCTCGCAAGCATTTCGTGACGTCGACGCTGTCCTTGGCCGTGGCCCTGAGCCTTGCCGGACCGGATGCACTCGCCATGGGGATCGGCGGATTGCGCGTTCAATCGGCGCTCAATCAGCCGTTCGCCGGCGAGATCGACCTTCTCGATGTCAAGCCGGACGAGCTTGACTCCATCAAGGCTCAGATCGCGAGTGCGGAGGCGTTCAGCAAGGCGGGAGCGGAGCGCTACCACCATCTGACCAAGCTCCGTTTCACTCCACAGATCTCCCCTCGCGGCAAGACCGTGCTGCGCGTTTCCAGCCGCGAGCCCATCCGCGAGCCCTACATGGACTTCTTGCTCGAGGTCCAGTGGCCGAATGGCCGAGTCGTCAAGGAATACATGGTTCTCTTGGATCCGCCGGCGACTTCCGGCCGGTCCACACCGCCGATCGAGCAGCCTGTGGCTCAGCCGAGATACGTGCCAGCGACGTCGGAAACCCCGTTGCGACCCGCGGAGCGACCGGTGGAGCGGCCGCGCAGGATCGCGTCCTCCCCGCCGTCGGACACCGCCCCGGCGCCCATTCCGGCCGGTGTCTCCACTGCGGGTTTCCCCAAGTACATCGGACCCGTGAAGTCGGGTAGCGGGTTGTGGCGCTTGGCCGTGCGCAATGTCCCCCAGGGTGCCACCGCCGCTCAAACCGCCATGGCCCTGTATCGAAACAATCAGGGTGCATTCAGCAACGGGAACATCAATCGGCTTTCCGCGGGCAAGACCCTGGTCATCCCCAGCGTGGAGGAGCTCTTTGCCCTAAATCCCGCGGAGGCTCAACAGGAGTATCAGGCTGCCCTGCGGGGCGAGAATGTGCGACGCGCCCCGATAGTTCCCGGGGCGCCGGGCGATCGGCTCAAGATCGCCGGTGCCCCTTTGGAAGACAAGAAGGACGCCGGGAGCTCCGTCGCTGCCCCGGGTCCCGAGGGCATGGAGCAGGAGCTGCTTCTGGTGCGGGAGGCGAGCGAGAGCACCCGCCAGGAGACTCAGGAGATGCGCGGGCGCATCCGTGAGCTCGAGACCCAGCTGTCCGAGATCCAGAAGCTCCTGCAGCTCCGCAACGCCGAGCTGGCCCGGATTCAGCAGGGCGCTCCGGGACAGACCGAGAGCGCGGCGGCCGGTGCCGCGACGCCTCCCGGCCCTGACTCTGGGGTGCAGACTGGGTTAGGCGGTGCCGTCCAGGGTCCTGGCGGCGTGCC
>JBGSOR010000495.1:0-2763 GCA_041738985.1 Chromatiaceae bacterium
GTCGCGCGCAGGGCGCGGGCGATGGGCTCGCCCAGGGCGAGCGGGTCGCACTCCAGAAAGTGGAGGTGTCCGAGACGCCTGTGCAGCTGCTCGGACCCGCACCCCAGGCCCCCCGTGGCCGCCGGGACCAGGTCGCGGACCAGGAAATCCCGATACCCGGCAAGCGCCGCACGCGCCCCTTCGGCCAAGGCATCCAGCTCGACCAGTCCGTAGCATCGCCGGCGTAGCCAATCGGCGCAGACGATATCGCGCAGAAAGCGTCGGCCGCTGTCTGCCTCCCGGGCCGCGGCACGCACCAGGATCGCGGACATGGTCTGGCTCTGCGCGCGCAGAGCCACCTGGGCCTGCCTGAGCCGCTCCGGTATCGCGGAGAGCAGCTCTACCAGCGGATCCCGCAGGGACTCCGGCGGGTCCAGCATCAACCGATGGATCTCGACGAGCGGCAGGAAGCACCCGGGGTCCCGGCAGCGCCAGTCGTGGTCCAGGAGCTCGGCGTGCTCCACCCGGGCGGCCCCGAGCATCAGCTCGAAATCCGCTTGCCGATCAAGGTCAAGTGCGTCGAAGTCGATCTCGTCGAGTCCCAAGATGAAGGTTTCCAGCCAGCTGCGCAGGGCCGCCAGGTCGACGTCGTCTTGGGCGGGAAGCCAAACCCCGGCGGGGCGGAACCCGGCCACCAGGGCCAGGTCGGGGTGATAACGGAGCCAAACCTCGTAGAACTCCCGGGCAAGGGCGTCAAGCTCAGCCCCGGCCTCAGGCATCGCGTATCTCGAAGTCGTGGGTGATGGTCGCCGTGGCCCCGAGCATGATGGAAGCGGAGCAATACTTCTCCGCGCTCAGCTTGATCGCCCGATCCACCTGGCGCGGGTCCAAATTGTGCCCGGAGAGGACAAAGTGGGCATGGATGCGTGTGAACACCTTGGGATCGGACTCGGCGCGCTCCGCCTCCAGCTCCACAACGCAGTCGGTCACGGCCTGACGGGCCTTGCGCAGGATCAGGAGAACGTCGAACTCCGTACAACCGCCCATGCCGATGAGGAGCATCTCCATGGGACGCACCCCGACATTCCGCCCACCGAGCTCCGGCGGGCCGTCCATGACGACCCCATGCCCGCTCCCGGATTCGCCGAGCATGGCGACGCCGTCGATCCACTTGACTCGAGCCTTCATCGCTACCTCCGATGCCCTGTCGATTAAGGGTGCGCCACGCGGGAGCCCCGAGCTGCGGCGAGGCTAGCACAGATCGACAAAGCGCAAACAGTTGCCTAGAATCGAGATCGAGTCATCGCGTCAACGGAACCGGACCGACTAAATGATCATCCCAATACTGCCCAAGCAAGATCCCCGCTGGTTGGAGCCTTTCCTGTCCTTTTGCCACACCAAGACCTACGACAAGAACGTGGAATTCATCCGCGTTGGCGAGCCCGCGGAGAGCCTCCACTACCTCGTCGACGGCTCGGTTGCCGCAGTCATCGACGACGAGGACCGTCGCGAGCTGCTCTTGGCGTACATTAATAAGGGCGAGTTCATCGGCGAAATGGGACTGTTCGTCCCCCAGAACACCCGTAGCGTCGTCATCCGTACCCGCACCAAGTGCAAAGTCGCAGAGATCACCTATCAGCGCCTCGACCGGCTCCTCGAGAACGAGATGAAGCCGGTGGCCAAAGACTTCCTTTACGCCGTCGGCCTTCAGCTCTCCCAGCGGCTGCGCCAGACCAGCCGCAAGGTCGGTCACCTGGCATTTCTCGATGTCACTGGCCGCATCGCCGGGACCCTGCTCGACCTATGCAAACAGCCGGACGCCATGACCCACCCGGACGGAATGCAGATTCGCGTCACCCGCCAGGAGATCGGACGCATCGTCGGATGCTCGCGGGAAATGGCCGGGCGGGTGCTGAAGAGCCTGGAAGAGCAGGGACTGATCAGCGTCAAGGGCAAGACCATCGTGGTCTTCGGGACCAGGTGAAAGTGGCGAGTTGCGAGGTCCGAGGGCCGAGGGCCGAGGGCCGAGAAAGAATCCTTGCTCGTGGCTTGGAATATCTCGCTGTTCCTTAGCCCTCGCAACTCGCCACTCGCCACTCGCCACTTCTCCTAAAAAAACAGCCGCTTAAGCTCCACCCCCGGGTCCGGGGCGCGCATGAACGCCTCCCCCACCAGGAAGGCATGGACGCCCCGACCGCGCATGAGCGACACATCGTCGGGACCCAGGATACCGCTCTCGGTGACCAGGATCCGATCCCGCGGGACCGCGTCCAGGAGCCCTAGCGTGGTCTCCAGGCTGACCTCGAAGGTCCGCAGGTTCCGGTTGTTGATACCGATCATCCGTCCGGGGACCGCCAGCGCCCGCGCCAGCTCCCCGGCGTCGTGGACCTCCACCAGCACATCCAGCCCCAGGCCCTGGGCCAAGGCGCTCAGCTCGGCCAGCTGCCGGTCTTCGAGGCAGGCGGCGATCAGCAAGACGCAGTCCGCTCCAATGGCCCGTGCCTCAACCACCTGATAGGGGTCGATGATGAAGTCTTTGCGGATAACGGGCAGGTCGCAGGCGTCCCGCGCCGCCTTGAGATAGGTGTCGGAGCCCTGGAAAAAGTCGATGTCCGTCAGGACCGAGAGACAGGCGGCACCGCCACCCGCATAGCTCGCCGCGATCTCGGCCGGGCGGAAATCTTCCCGCAGCATGCCCTTGCTCGGGCTCGCCCGCTTGATCTCTGCGATCACGGCGGGGTCGCCCGCGGCGATGCGCCGGGCCAGGGCATCGGCAAACCCGCG
>JBGSOR010000500.1:0-3389 GCA_041738985.1 Chromatiaceae bacterium
CTTCCCGTCGGTTAAGCAGCTTCATCCTTACCCGACGGTGCGCTTCGCGTCATGACCCGAGGCAGGAGCCGTATGCGGTAGTTCCGCTCGTACGGATCTGTGCGGGGGGCGGAGGGTAACCTCCGTCCCTACCGCGACCCCGGGTATTCTGGCTAACGGATACCCCGGGGTTGAGGTTACTGCAGCGGCATGGCAAGACTTCCTAGAGTTGTTGCGCGGGGATTGCCCCATCATGTGACACAGCGGGGTAATCGACGCCAGCGGACGTTCTGGACTAGTGAACGTGTCGCGCGACAACGTCGGCGACAAATCGGTCGACTTCTCCAACAAGGGCATGTAGTTGTTCAGGATCCATGACGCCGCGATGAACTAGATCGTTCCGAATCTTGTAGATCTTGCCGAAGAAGGCATCCGGTGGCAGCGAGTCATATAGCTCGCCTTTTAATGTCGTGGCGGCCAGTTGCTTTCCAGTGATTGCGATGGAGTCCGTGCGTAAGAAGGATATGGCAGAGGAGATCGCTTGTCGTTCTTCGTTGGAGAGGTCCGTGTTCTTGGTGGTCAATTCCGTCAGTGCGTCGACGTGAGCCTGGACCTTTGCGGACCGTTTTGAAGGTTGAAACAGTGCTTCAAGCGCGATGAACAGAAGCAGGAATCGGGCGGGAGCCCGGCCGACAAAGTGGCTCAATGCATAGAGGCCGGCAGCTGTTTCGGCTTTACGCGACAAGAAGCGAACTTTTCCAACCGAACCGGCGAGGGCTGCAGTCAGCGTCTCAGCCGGCCTAGTGGCCTTGCCAGACATGTTCATTCGAACGAAAGCGGGGGGCGGTTCGGCTTCATAGACAGTAATCCCAAGATGGTCCTCGAGTACGCGCTCCGCTCCAACTTGCTTGGCTACAAGTGCCCTGCCATACGCTGACATCCCGAAGGCCCGGAGCGAGCTCTGGCCAAGATCAATGCCGATTCGAGCGCGGGCGGAGTAGAGCAGGAGGGACTGACGCACTGACTCGGCGGCTCGGTCTGCCTCCTCGGCTGAGTGGAAATCGCGTCCAGAAATGCTGAAGCGATCACATTCGTCGATTGTCGATCCCTTCGTGCCCGAAGAGAGCTTCAGGGGAGTACCATCGTGCTCTGCCGTGAACTCAAGGAACTGCTTCTCAGAGCTGAGAACTCCATCGGACGTGAGACGAAAGACGACGCGGAAGGCGTACTTCACTCGTGAGACCTAACGTGTTCTAGATTGCATTAGGACGTTAGTGTTCTAGACTGCATGCAGTCGAGTACGCAAGCATTCTCACGCCTTCGGCCACGCCGCCCCAAATCCCTCTCCGTCGCGAGGACGGTGCCCCGTCGAACTGGGACCGCTATCTCGACCTACTGGCGCACCGCGCTGTCCCCGAGAAGATGCGTCCTTGTACCGTGGGCCGGGTTGAGGCGTTTTTGAAGACGCTGCGCCCGGAAACCTTGTCACGGCTGACCGCGGAGCAGATCACTGGCTACTTGCAGCAGGTGTCGAGCGCGGCGCAGCTGGCTGAGTGGCAGTTTCGTCAACTGGTTGACGCCCTGCAACTGCTGTTGGTCGGTCTCGCGCAACTCCCGGGTGGCAAAGTGGCGGTATTCGATCCGCACCGAACAGGCCTATGTTGACTGGTGCCACCGCTTCCTGGCGTTCTGCGGGGATACCCCGATCGATACACTGGGGGTCGCGGATGTGCAGCGCTTTCTGAGCCACCTGGCGGTGGATCGCGCCGTATCGGCGAAGACTCAGGTCGATAAAGGGCCAATCCTCACCCTCCCGCCGGCGGGCGCCGCAGCAGCGGCTCCACCAGGTCCAAAGGCAGCGGGAAGACGATGGTCGAGTTCTTGTCCACGGCGATGGCAGTCAGGGTCTCCAGGTAGCGCAGCTGGATCGCCTGGGGCTCCCGACCCAGGATGCCGGCGGCCTCCGCGAGTTTTTCGGCCGCCTGCATCTCGCCCTCCGCATGGATCACCTTGGCCCGGCGGGAGCGCTCTGCCTCGGCCTGGCGGGCGATGGCCCGGATCATGGATTCGTCGAGGTCGACATGCTTAATCTCCACGTTGGCGACCTTGATCCCCCAGGCGTCGGTCTGGGCGTCCAGGATGGCTCGGATGTCGGCGTTGAGCTTATCCCGCTCGGCGAGCATCTCGTCCAGCTCGTGCTGGCCCAGGACCGACCGGAGCGTGGTCTGGGCGAGCTGGCTGGTGGCGTTGCGAACGTCCTCGACCTGGATGATCGATTTCTCCGGATCGATGACCCGGAAATAGACCACCGCGTTCACCTTGACCGAGACGTTATCCCGGGAGATTACGTCCTGGCTGGGCACGTCCATGACCTGGACGCGCAGGTCCACCTTCACCATGGTCTGGACGAGCGGTATCAGGACGATCAGGCCAGGTCCCTTGACCCCGGTGAATCGACCCAGGGTGAACACCACCGCGCGCTCGTACTCGCGCAGGATCTTGAGCGAGGAGAGAATCAGGACAAAGAGCAATACCAGCGGGACGAGGTATAAACCGGAAACCATGGCTCACGCTCCTTTCTCGACGGACTCGGGCTCGACCAGCAAGGTCAGGCCCTCGCGGCCTCGGACCCGAATGGGCGTGCCGCTGGGGATGGGTTGGCTGCTGCGTGCGCTCCAGATTTCCCCGCGCAGGTGCACGCTGCCCGCGCCGGGGAAGCCGGAGACGGCGGTACCCAGGGCGCCCATCAGCTCCTCCCCGCCCGTGGCGACCGGGCGGCGTTGGGCCCTGACGGCCAAGCCCAGGACGAAGACCAGGAGCACGGCGCTCAGGAGGGCGAATCCGCCGATCAGGGGAATCGAAATTCGGAAGTCGGGGCTATCGGAGTCAATCAGCATCAGGGAGCCGATGACGAAGGCCGCCACGCCGCCGAGCCCCAGCGCCCCCACGCTCGGCACGAAGGCCTCGGCTACAATGAGTCCCAGCCCGAGCGCGATCAAGGCGAGGCCGGCCCAACTCACCGGCAGGAGCTGGAAGGCGTAGAGGGCCAGCAGCAGGCAGACCGCCCCGACGGTGCCGGGCAACACGGCGCCCGGGTTGGCGAGCTCGTAGATCAGTCCGTAGAAGCCGATCAGGAGCAGGATGTAGGCGATGTTGGGGTCGCTCAGGATCGCCAAGGCGCGGGTCGACCAGCCGGGCTTGCGCTCGACGATCGCGAGCCCCGTGGTCTCGAGGACCTGCGATCCGACGGCGGTCTGGACCCTGCGTCCATCCGCCTGGGCTAGCAGGTCGCCCAGATCCGGGGCGATCAGGTCCACCACGCGCAGCTTGAGCGCCGCCTCGGCGGACAGGCTCGCACCCTCGCGCACCGCCCGCTCCGCCCAGTCGGCGTTGCGTCCCCGCAGCTCCGC
>JBGSOR010000516.1:0-10814 GCA_041738985.1 Chromatiaceae bacterium
AGAAAGGGGCGGGCCAGGCGCGGCAGCAGTCCGGCGCGGATCAGGGAGCTCTTGCCCACCCCGCTTGGTCCGCTCACCAGGATCAGGCCGCGGCCGGGTCCCTTCACGGCGTCCAGGCGGGCCACCAGCTCCCGGGTCTCGGTCTCCCGGCCGACGAACACCGGCTCGTCCCGGAGCCCATAAGGGGCATCGGTGCGGAATGGACTCTCCCGCCAGTCGCTCGTCCCGGCGATCGCACCGCGCTCTGCGCTGATGCGCCGATTGAGTAGCTTGCGTAGCTGCGTCTCGACCAGCTCGCGTAGCATCCGGTCGCTGTCGAACTGCCGGAAGGCTCGCCGAAAGCTCCCGTCCGGGTTATAGAAATGGCTCCGGAAGAACCGCTCCAGCCGCTGGCGGTCCTCCACGGCCGTTCGAGTCGCCTCGGCGTCGGTGATGTCTACCATTCGGGGGGCGGTCTTCTGGTAGACCAATACCTCCGGACCGCCCACGGCAGAGGTTGCCACAGCGTCCACGAACTCCCACTCGGTCCCGGTCATGCCTCCATAGGGATCGTCGGCCAGGGGGGTGCCGAGTCGCGTCCACAGCATCACCAGGACGATCTCGCACTCGGACGGACGCAGGAGCCCGGCCTGGAAGCTTTGGGCGGCGGTCAGGGCCTCCTCCTCCCAGAGCACTGCGTGGAGCTTGAAATAGGGCAGGTACTCTTGGCCGAGCTGCTCTACGATGTCCTTGACCAGGGCGCGCTCGTGCTCGAGGTCTGAAGGCGAGGAGACGAAGATTCGGACCCTATGCTCGGCCATCGTATCGCTCAGGTATCGTATTGCTCGGACATCGGCACCGGGCTCGACAATGGAGCCGAATGCCGGAGTAGAATCGGGCGCGAACGAGAGAGTTTAAGCTCGGGTGCGGCGTGACCCGAACGACAGCCCGGGCTCACCGGGCCGCAACTTGAGGAGGAGCTCAATATGTTCCACCAAGAGACCGCGGACGCCGAGCGCTTCGAGCAGTTCATCCTGCACGCGGTAAGACAGATCCTCGCCTCCCCGGACCCGGAGCCATTTCTCGAATGGGCGCGGGAGAGCATACCGGAAATCCTCGATCTCCCGGCCAGCGGACTCGAGCGCCGCGAGATACGTCGGCTCGCCAACCTGCTTGGCACCGCCGTGTGGAATGCTACGCCCCACCCTGCCCATGGGTTCAGGCCCAAGCCCCTGGACCCGCCGCCGCCCTTCGTCCCCTGCCCCTGCGGGTCCGGGGAGCGTTACCGGGACTGCTGCGGACTCGACGGCCTACCTGAGCTCTCGACCGCGCTGATCTGGGAGCTGCTACTCGACGACCTCCCGGAGCGTGGGCTCAAGGATGCCCTGGCCTCCGGCCAGGTGCCGCGGCCCCTGTTCGCCAAGCTGGCCGACCGCTGGCTCGATGAGGACCGGCCGGGGCGCGCTGTGGGCCTGCTGGAGCCCCTGTTCGCCGGCCCCTTGGAGGACTTGGATGGGGACTACGAGCCGGCCTTCGACGTGCTGTGCGACGCCTACGACCGGCTCGACCACTGGCGCAAGAAGCTGGCCTTCCTGGAGCGTTTGTGCGAAGAGGGCAGCCGGGCGCTCAAGGCCGCTGCCTGGCAGCGTCGCAGCACCATGTATATCGACGAGGGCGACTTCCCCCAGGCGGAGGCTGCCTTCTCCGCAGCCCTGCGCAGCGAGCCCGACAACCCCGGCAATGCCCTGCTGGAGATCACCTTGCTGGCGGCTCAGCACAAGGACCATATCGCTCGGGAGCGAGCGAGATTCTGGCTTGCCCGGCTGCGCCGACTGGGCTTCGAGGGGGAAGCGTTCATGGGGCTGCTAGCCGATGCAGTCCGCGATCCCCAGGAGGCACTGGTGACCAGCCAGTCGGACAGCCTCGATCCGGTGCTGCTGCTTCTGCACGACTGGGTAGACCAGGCCGCCGCCCGCCCCCTGCCGGATTACGTTTTGGCTCCGCTCAAGGAGAGCGAGCGCCGCCCCCCCGATGCCCAGCTCGGCCTGTTCGACGACCACCCGGAACTGCTCGATGCCCGCGGTGAGGCGCGCTTGCGCCTTAGCCTCCACGGTGTCCCGGCCGAGCTGCGCGCACCGCTTACGGTGCGGCGCCTGGAGTCCGTGTGGCGGCGGATCTTCCCTGCGACGAAGCCGCTCTCCACCCAGCTGACCCTGGGCGAGGAGGACGGAGTCTGGTTGGCCGCGGAATGGGTCGAATATCTCCTCGCCCATCCGGAGGCGGCCGACAGCCTGGACGTGCTGGACGATCTCGCCAGTGCCCTTTACGCCCATCCGGAAAGCGCCCTTCCCTGGATTGCCCATGCCCTGATGCGCCCGCTCCTGGAGCGCGCCTGGGGTATCGTGGGGCGCGCCCTGCCCAAGGACGGCTCTCACCATGTCCCGTGGTCCCGGGACGCGAACCGCCCGGCCCTACGGCTCCTGTTCCGGCGCTATCTGTGTCAGCTGGATGAAGGGGAGCCCGGGGGCGCCGTCTACACACTGGAGACCCTCCTGAGGCTCAACCCCCAGGACAACCATGGGGCGCGGGCCGAGCTGATGAACCACTACCTGCGCAGTGGCGAGGACGAGAAGGCGCTGGCACTCGCCAGCCGCTTCCCGGACGACGTGCTGGTCGATCTCGCCTATGGCGAGGTGCTGGCCCTCTACCGCTTGGGGGAGCAGGAACGGGCCCGCTCGGCTCTGCGGACAGCCGTGACCCGCCTGCCGCGCATCCCGCCCTATCTCACCCGTAAACGCATCAAGCAGCCGCGTCTTAACCCGCTTGGGGTGGATCCGGGCGGGGACGGTCAGGCATGGCTATATCGTGAAGCGATGCGCGACGTGTGGGAGGCGGAGCCGGGTATCCTGCGCTGGATGAAGCGCCTTACGGCTTGAAAATGGCGGGGCGCTTACCCGGAGCGCGCTTGCAGGGGTCGTGGGTGCCCCGCCTGTTTCATAGCTATAGGAGCGAGACATGGAGCCCCTCTATCGCATCGTCTTCGCCGGGGAGTTGACGCCCGGGAAGAGCGTCCAGGAGATCGTCGAGTCGTTCTCTGCGCGCTTTGGCGTGAACGAGGAGCGTGCGCGGCGCATGGTACTGGGCGGCCAGCCCCTGGTGCTCAAGCGCGATCTCGACACCAAGCGCGCCGCGCGTTACCGCGATGCATTGGAGAAGACCGGTTTGGTGGTGACTTTGGAGACCCAGAGTCCGCCCCCGGGATCGGGTGCTGCGGCCGGCACGGAGGCGCTCCATAGCGAGAGTCAGGCGCCCGAGAGCCAGACACTTCAAAGCGAGCTGTTCGCGAGCGAGATGGCCGCGTATGTGGAGCCGACCCGCGCCCGCGAGCCGGCCGAGAGAAGTCCAGTCGCGAATGCACCCGGCGCGAGCCGCTGCCCGAAGTGCGGCTCCCTCCAGGTCTCCTCGCTTACCGGCGTGTGTCAGGACTGCGGCGTGGTCGTGGAGAGATACTTGGCGCGTCTCGGCGGCGGGGAGGATAGGGGCTCCCCGGCCAATCCCTACGCCCCGCCGCAGGCGGACCTGATTGCGCCCGCGGTGCGTGGCGACGGCGAGACCCTGCGCGACCCCTGCGCCGTTTCGGCCGCGCGTGGCTGGGGTTGGATTGCAGAGGCCTGGCCCCTGTTCAAGGACCGGCCCCTGGCCTGGATCGGCGCCATCTTGGCGCTCATAATCATCTATATCCTGCTTAGTCTGGTGCCGTATGTCGGGGGGCTGATCAGCACCGTGCTCGGACCCGCATTCACCGGCGGGCTCGCCATCGGCGCCCATTCCCAATACGGCGGCGGACGCTTCGAGGTCAACCACCTGTTTGCCGGGCTCATACGCAATCCCAACGGGCTCCTCCTGCTGGGGGCCGCTTATTTGGGGTTGTTCCTGATATTCGGGCTAATCGTCGGCTTAAGCATGACACTGGTATTCGGGGTGTCCGGAGGGTTCTCCTTATTCGATGGTGCCGGGGGGATCGAGCCTGCCCAATTGGAGCAAATGGGTACCATGACGGTGCTCGCAGTGCTGATTGGCCTGCTGCTCTCTATCCCGATGGCGATGGCCGTCTTTTTCGCTCCTTACCTGGTGGCCCTGAACAATGTCCCGGTGCTGAATTCTTTAAAGCTCAGCTTTCAGGGCTGCTGGCGCAATATCCTGCCCTTTTTAGTCTTCAGCTTGGCGATCGTCGGTTTGTCGATCGCCAGCATGCTGACCCTCGGCCTCGCCTTTCTGGTGCTCCTGCCTGTCCTGACCATTGCGATCTACATCGCCTACCGGGACGTTTACTACGGGGGCCAGGACGACTGAGCGCCGCACGCCGGGATGCCCGTTCAGGGGCGTCCCGGCACCTTCGGTCTGTGCCGTACCGCTGATCTCGGACGGGGCGCGGCATCTCCTTGAAGCCTTCCGGGCTGCCGGCGTCCCTCCGGCCTCCCACCGGTGCCCGCGGGCTGGAAGGCCGGCACCAGATGGCGCTTGCCATTTCCGATCAGATCCGCTCGCCCCATTGCCTTTAGCGCCTCGCGCAGCACCGGCCAATTTTCCGGGTCGTGATAGCGCAGGAATGCCTTGTGCAGCCGCCGCTGGCGCGTCCCCCGTACCACGGTCACCCGCTCAGAGTCCCGGGTTACCCGTTTTAATGGATTGCGCTCCGTGTGGTACATGGCCGAGGCCAAGGCCATCGGTGTGGGCAGGAATGCCTGGACCTGATCCAAGCGGAAACCGTTCTTCTTGAGCCAAAGGGCGAGGTTGAGCATGTCGTCGTCCGTTGTCCCCGGATGGGCGGAGATGAAATAGGGGATCAGGTATTGCTCCTTGCCCGCCTCCCGTGAATAGCGATCGAACAGCTCCTTGAATCGGTCGTAGGTCCCGATGCCCGGCTTCATCATCTTGGAGAGCGGTCCTGGCTCCGTATGCTCCGGGGCAATCTTGAGATAACCCCCCACGTGGTGGGTGACCAGCTCCCGGATGTACTCCGGGGAGCGCACCGCCAGGTCGTAGCGCAGGCCGGAGGCGATCAGCACCCGTTTGATCCCGGGGACAGCCCGAGCCTTACGGTACAGCCGGATCAGGGGGCCGTGGTCCGCATTCAGGTTCGGACACACATCCGGATAGACGCAAGAGAGCTTGCGGCAGGCCGATTCGATCCCGCGATCCTTGCAGGCCATCCGCCACATGTTGGCGGTGGGGCCGCCGAGATCCGAGACGATCCCGGTGAAGCCCGGGGTGCGGTCCCGGATATCCTCCAGCTCCTGGAGGATGGATGCCTCCGAGCGGCTCTGAACGATGCGCCCCTCATGCTCGGTGATGGAGCAGAAGGTGCAGCCACCGAAGCAGCCTCGCAGGATATTGACCGAGAAGCGGATCATTTCCCAGGCGGGTATCCGGGCCCTGCCATAAGCCGAGTGGGGCCGGCGGGAATAGGGGAGCCCATAGACTCGATCCAGCTCCGCGGTGGTCAAAGGGATAGGTGGCGGGTTCAGCCAGACCGCCCGGTCCCCGTGGCCCTGGATCAGGGCGCGGGCGTTGCCCGGGTTGGTCTCTTGGTGGAAGACCCGGGAGGCGTGGGCATAGAGCACCGGATCGTCCCGCACCTGCTCGAAGCACGGCAGGCGAACGACGGTACGGGCCCGTTCCGGGCGGGGAGGGCGGTGGAAGACGAGCGGCTTGGCTTCGTCCTGCGCAACGGACCTCTCGGGTTTCGCACTGCAGCCCGGTTCCGACGCATAGGGGTCAGCGTGGGACCGGACCTGCCCTGGCAAGCCCAGCGCGCTGGAGTCGATCTCGGTCCAGCCATCGGGCACACTCCGGACCATGAACCCGGTCCCCCGTAGGTCCCTGATCGAGCCGATGGACTCGCCCCGGGCCAGCCGATGGGCCAGCTCTACTAACGCTCGCTCCGCGTTGCCGAAGATCAGCAGGTCCGCCTTGGCGTCCGCCAGCGCGGAGCGCCGGACCTTCTCCGACCAGTGATCGTAATGGGCGATGCGCCGCAGGCTCGCCTCGATCCCGCCGATCACGATGGGTACGTCTTTGAATGCCTCCCGCGCCCGCTGGGCATAGACGGTCACCGAGCGGTCCGGGCGCCGGCCGGGTCCCCCGTCCGGGGTATAGGCATCGTCCGAGCGCAGCCGCCGGTCCGAGGTGTAGCGGTTCACCATGCTGTCCATGTTCCCGGCCGTGATCCCGAAGAATAGCGTCGGCCGCCCAAGCTCCCGGAATGCCTCTGCGCTGGTCCAGTCCGGCTGGCTCAGGATGCCGACCCGGAACCCCTGGGCCTCAAGCAGCCGTCCGACGATGGCCATTCCGAACGACGGGTGGTCCACATAGGCGTCCCCAGTCACGATGACGGCGTCGCAGGCGTCCCACCCTAGAAGCTCCATCTCCGCCCGGGACATGGGCAGCTCCGGGGCCGGCCCGAGCCGGTGTGCCCAGTGCTTGCGATAGGAGAACAGGTCGGGGGCTTGATCCATGGGGGGCCGAGCGTCTGGCTAAAGCATGCATTTTAGCCCGGGAGCGCGCCCTTCAATCCATGCTGCCATTGACGGGAAGCGAAGGTTGCGCCAAGGCATCCCGCAGATACCGCGCCGCCTCCGGGTCGTTTGCGTGCCGCACGAGGGTCGCCGCCGGATCCGATAACCACTGTGGCCTGATCGACGAATCGGGTCGGCGCGCAAGGCGGTCCATGCATTCTCGGACGCGGTTTGCAAGTCCGGGAGGACCGTCTTCCACAAATTGAATCGCAGAATTGGGCGACTTCCCTAGAAGCCATGGTTGGCGATACCGGGGTACGCGTATGGAAACTATTACAATCAATGCCTTTTGGGTGCGGCACAAGGATTGCGTATTCTCGGGTATGACGTGCAGTCGGATTCCCGCAGACATGCGCCACGGTGCCTGCACCGATGCGCGGCCGGCCGCACAGTCAGGGCGGCGCGAAAGCTCAGCAAGCAGGCGAGAGCTGAAGATGTGCCAAAGGCGTCGGGTGGCAACCCTGGGGGTTGGGAGCAGGAAAACCTCTGCGTGCGAGGGACCGCGCGAACGACGACAAGAACTGCACCGCGCGCATCGACGGGCCCGGCAAACAGCTAGGAGATGGAATAGGCCGACGACGCATGCGAAGGGCTCGGGAGCCGCAAGTGAGCCATCCAGCCGTCAGGTTGCGATGGCTTTTTTTTTCGCCGACGGGCGACACGCCGTGCCGATTCGATTGGGGTTTACTGTGGAAACGGGCTCGTCGCGTGCTTAATGGTCCTTGACCGCAAGTCCGGCGTAGAGCTGCCGGACCCTGAGCTCGATGCCGATGCTCGCGAGCCGGAGCGTCGGCGGGCCGCTGAGAGTCTCGGCGACCCAGGCGCCGTCCCGACGCCAGATCTCGATCCGGGGGGCGTCGTGGGCAAACAGGACCAGCTCCTCCAGGGCCGGGATGGCCTGGTAGGCCGGGACCTTCTCCTCCCGGTCGCGCTGCTCGCTCGCCGGAGATAGTACCTCCAAGATCAGCTTGGGACTCTCCAGAAAGTCCGGCTGCTCCGCCAGCTCGCCGCAGGCGACTTGAAGGTCCGGGTAATAGAAGCGCTCGTCACCGGGGATATGGATGTGGGTCTTGACGGTGGGCCGGAAGAGCCGGCAGTCTGTGCCCGCGAGATGCGCGCCGATAACCCGCGCCAGGCGCACGCAGAGCTGATCGTGCACCTGGCTGGCCCCCACCAACGGAAGGCAACGGCCGTTCACGTACTCGCTCTTGAGGTCTGCGACCTTCTCGTTTTCCAGGTAGGCGGCGACTGAGATCATTGGTCTGGCCTGAGTATCGCTCGGGCGGTGTCCATTCGAGGCGTGTCGGATGCGTCCGGGCGAGCGGCGAGCGCGGGTTGTCCCTTTCCTGAGGCGGCGTAGTCGGCCTCATGAGCTGCCGTCAGCAACGCGGTACGCCATTTCACTAGCTTAGGCCCGCCTGTGACTCCTGTTTGCGCACCGCGCTCCAGTTCTGGCAGTCCGGCGACTCACTGGCCCCGCCCGTGCCCCAGCGACGAAACATAATGACGGGCCTTCAAACTTCGAGACGTCGCATGACCGGCGCCTTGGTCCGTCTGCTCGCGATCTTCGGGTCGCTGGCCGGGGGACTCTATCTGCTGCAGCCGTCGATGGTCTTTCTGCCGAGCCCGAACATCGAGAAGACCCCCGCCGATTGGGGTCTCGCCTACGAGGATCTGTGGCTTCGGACCGGGGACGGCGTCCGACTGCACGCCTGGTATCTGGCGCGGCCCGACGCACGTCAGGTGCTGCTGTTCTTCCACGGCAACGCCGGCAACATCTCTCACCGGCGGACATCGTTGGAGATCTTCCACCGGCTCGGACTCGACGTCCTGATCCTCGACTATAGGGGGTATGGACGCAGCGCCGGCCGTCCGACTGAGGCGGGTCTCTACCTGGATGCCGCGGCGCAGTGGCCGTCCGCCTAGCGGCCGACGCTCGCCCCGGGGCGCTCATCCTCGAATCGACCTTCAGCTCGGCGCGAGACCTGGCCAGGACCCTTTTTCCGGTGCTCTCGCGCCTGACGATGCTCCGATTCGACTTCGATACGGTCGCTGCGCTCGCGGCCGTTCGGTGCCCGGTGCTCGTCCTGCACGGCCGAGAGGACGAAATCGTTCCCTACGTCCTGGGCCGACGGGTCTACGAGGCGGCCCGCCAGCCAAAGGCCTTCCAGGAGCTCCGGGGGGACCACAACTCGGGCTTCCTGGTCACCCCGGGCTACGCGCAGGGGTTGGCCGAGTTTCTGGCCCACCGGGCTGGAGCGTCTCCCCAGCGTTAAGCGGGCGCGATCCTCGACGTACACATGCCTCGCCAAATCCGCATGAGGCACCGCGAGGTTCGGCACTCAATAACGCGGCCCGCTGTTCCTGTAGCTCAGGCCCGCCTCGGTCCCTTGCTTACGCACCGCGCTCCAGATCTGGTGGTCCAGGGAGTCTTCTGCCCCGCCCGCGGCTTCGACCTTCTCTTTGAGGTACGCGTCCCGCTGGGAGGCGAGGCTCTGGATCTCCTTGCGGAGCGTCTCGCGCTCGGCGGCGGCCTCTTTGACCGCTTCTGCACGCTTCGCTGGCGCTAGCTTGGCGATGGGTGCGGGCAGCTCCGCGGCCGGCAGCGTCTCCAGGTCGACGCTGCCGCTTTCGACCGCGTCCACCAGGTCCTTGTCGCCCTTGCGCGCTGCCTTGGCGCTCTCGGAGGCGGCGAACTCGGCCTTGCGGGCGATCACCGAGGGGGCAGCCGACGCCTGGGCAGCCTTGGCCTCGCCGTCCCGGCTCTCGCGCTTGGCGCGCTCGTCCGCCTTGCCGTAGTAGATCCGGGTGCGGTCCAGCTCCTCGGAGAGCTTGGCCAGCGGGGCGTCGTAGGGTGTGGCGATGGCGACCGCGCCGCCCCCCTGGTCTACCCGGAAATAGCCGCCGTTGCCGATCTGGGCGATCCGGCGCCACTCGTTCGCCGTCTCGGGCTGCTGGCCGCACTGGATGGCGTTCACCCGTATACCCAGTCGGCGCGCTTCCTCCAGGGTCCTGGTGTAGGGCACATCGTCCGGATAGTCCATGTGGGGCGGTGCGTCGCCCACCAGGAAGATGACTCTGTAGGTCCCCGGGTCGTGGCTCCAGCCGATCCGCCGGACCGCATCGCTTAGGGCCAGGTTCACGCTTTCCGGCCCATCCCCGCCGCCCTGGGCCTCCAGTTGAAAGATCCGAGTGTGCAGGGAGTCCAGGTCTGGGGAAAGGTCCACCACCTTTGTTACATAGTCGTCGCCCCGGTCGCGGTAGGCGACTAGGCCCACGCGCACGATGGGTGCCGGCTCGGCGGCGGCCAGCGTGGACGCGATGGACCAGATCTTGTCCTTGGCCGCCTGGATCAGGCCGCCCATGCTGCCGGTGGTGTCGAGGACGAAGACCGCTTCCACCACCGGCGGGCGGTTGGGATTGGACACCACGGGCTGACCCTTGTCCGGGATCGCCGTGGTGGCCGGGGCGGAGCTGGTCAGGGTCGGGTAATAGGCGATCCCAGCGGCGGTGAGAGCGAATAGGCTGACGGCGATCAGGCGGTTGGTTTTCATGTGAAATATCCAGTTGCGAGTTGCGAGTTGCGAGTTGCGAGTTGCTGGTGTCTGAGTGTGAGTTGCGAGGTCGCGGATCGGGCTATTACTAGCGACTCGCCACTCGCTACTCGCCACTCAGCGACATTCGATCCGGCTCAGGGCGGTCTTCGCGGCGCGCCGAGCCAGGTCGAAGGGGTCGGGCTCGGCCAGCGGGGCCAGGTCTGGGGCATGTCCGGGCCGGGCCGGAACGGCCGTGAAGAGGGCCTGGATCAGCATTAGGCTCCAGACGGCGAGAAAGAGGCTCCCGGTGTGCACGATGGCCCAGAGTGCGGCCAGGCCCCCGGCCAGGATCAGGCCCAGGTCTAGCAGGGCCACCAGCGGGGTCCTTTGGAAGCACCAGATCCGTCCGATCCAGATCAGCCCGAGCTGAGTGGCGGCCTGGGCCAGGGGTCCCGGGACTAGGGCCAGCGCGACGCCGGTCGCCGCGAGCCAGACCAGGACCAGCAGAACCCGGCCGGCGGGCTCCCGGCTGCGGGCCAGCAGATAAAGGAGGTAGCCCAAGCCCAGCGCGGCAAGGACAAGGGTCAATGCCTGGCTCGCCGGAAGCAGCAGGCGCAGCGCCGAATAGCCCACCGAGGCGCCGACCGCCGCGGCCAGGGCGACGAGAGCCCCTTCCAGAAAGCTTGGGCGGCTCATGCGGCACCTCCCCGGCGGGCACCCT